>NZ_MPZQ01000060.1:0-469 GCF_002020045.1 Thioclava sp. F28-4
GTGATCCTGAACGCGCTCGCGGGCAAGCCGCTGCCGATCTATGGCGACGGCTCGAACGTGCGCGACTGGCTCTATGTCGAGGATCACGCCGATGCGCTGCTTCTCGTGCTGGAGAAGGGCGCTTTGGGCCGCAGCTACAATATTGGCGGCGAGAACGAGCGGTCGAACCTCGAGCTCGTCCAGACGATCTGCACCATTCTCGACAAGCTGCGTCCGGGTGATGCGTCCTATGCCGATCTGATCACCTTCGTCACCGACCGCCCCGGCCACGATGCGCGCTACGCGATCGACCCGACCCGCATCCGCGAGGAGCTGGGCTGGCGGCCGAGCGTGACGGTGGAGGAGGGGCTCGAGCGCACCGTGCGCTGGTATCTCGAGAACGAAGATTGGTGGCGCCCGCTGCTAGAGCGGCACGGCGTCGGCGAAAGGTTGGGCAAGGCATGATCCTCGTCTTCGGACAGACCGGCCA
>NZ_MPZQ01000061.1:0-461 GCF_002020045.1 Thioclava sp. F28-4
GACGAAACGGGCTATCGAGGCAAAGATGCGCAGAGGCGGCGCACCAGCCAACTGAACGACGATATGAGGGCGCATGGCGGTGGTCCTGCAACGAGGGCACCGCCAGCATCTCTAAACGCAGCGCGGCAGCCTGTTTTCGAGCGCGCGCGGCCCTCGTTCGACGCTGTGCAAAAGTAAAGGCCATTGAGGCTGCGACACACCCAACGGCCTTTTCAACCCAACTCTCGATGAAAGGTTATGTAATCAATTTAGAACAAAAACAGTCGGGAATCAATACACCTCTGCGCTTACCTGTGCGCGGGGGCCAGCTGGCCTATCATACTGAGAACCTTTCGATGAGATTATCGAACTCCTCATCGGTGCCTTTGCTAAGTGGGCTGTCGTTGACCACCATCGTTAGGTTGCCATCGAGTATCTACTTGAGGGCATTGGCGACAACGGGCGATTCCTCTTTGCCGGTC
>NZ_MPZQ01000062.1:0-432 GCF_002020045.1 Thioclava sp. F28-4
ATCGTAAAGATCTCCGAATTTCTTCTTGGGGCCGTCGGTTGGGCCCCCTTCAAATTCCTGCAAGCTCGACAAGCCGAGGCGAACACCGCTTTCGCCATCTTTCGCGAACTTAAACCCGAGCCAAAAAGCCAGATGCGCCTCTTCGGGCGCAAACTTCTGCGATTTCGGTATCCGCACCGTCCAAAGCGCTCGCCCGAACAACTCGCAGAAATGAGCGGCAGGGTAGAGTGAAAACTGATCTAGCCAAATGCCGTTTGATCGTCCGGCGACCCTGTCGGCGACCCAGATATCGAACTTCGTGGGCTCTCTCGTTTCGTGATCAAGTTCCCCTGAGGCGATAGCGGGAGCGATTTCGACTGATCTGATCCCCGGAAACTGGACCGTTTGAAGCTGGAGTTTTCCGCTACGCTTCCTTGGCTGGAAGAGGAGTGG
>NZ_MPZQ01000063.1:0-386 GCF_002020045.1 Thioclava sp. F28-4
AGAATATAGTTCGCGCCGCAGCAGGCGCATTTGAGCAGGCCCGAGAAAAGATGCGTGGGGCGCCTCGCGGCACCGAACGCGTTCGGGCGATCCTCGGCATTGATGGCGGCTCTGACGCCCTCCTGGATCTCTTTCACGCGCCCCCATAGATCGTCATCGATGATCCGCAGATCTGGAACATCATCGATAACCCATTGTTCGGGAGGATTAAGTCGAGCCTGCCGCTTCCCTGTCGAAGGATCCTTGATGAACCGTTGCCGGTTCCAGACACGTCGTCCGATATAGAGTTCGTTATTGAGGACCCCGGTGCCCCGTTTGCGGTTGCCCGAGATCGTCGAAAATGACCAGGTTCCAGCGGTTTTGCCCTTCGCGGCACGCGGGGCAGG
>NZ_MPZQ01000064.1:0-377 GCF_002020045.1 Thioclava sp. F28-4
TATGCGCCTTTCCGGAACCTGCTACGCGATCACATCCTCAAAACTTGGCCGCTCGGCCCTGGGGATGACCTGATGGGCGAGCCTGTTCTGACGCGCCACCTTCACTCGGTGCTCACCGCATCTCGGGAGTATGGCATCGATAGTCGACGGCTGCGAAAATTGCTCGTTACCGCTGGGGTCGTGCGTGCAGTCGAGCAAGGTCGGTCAGATGCCTGGGAGCTGTTCACCCCCGAAGAAGCTGAACCGGTCCTCAGCCGTCTGGAGACGCTCGTCTCCGCAACAGATCTTCAAGATGCGCTACTCATTTCGCGCACGCATTTTGAATCCTTGCGTAAGGACGGCTACTTCGCGCCGACATTGGAAGGTCCTGAGCACAA
>NZ_MPZQ01000065.1:0-372 GCF_002020045.1 Thioclava sp. F28-4
GCGGTGGATCTCGATGCCCGATCGGGCAAGGATCCGGCTCTGCCGATACAAGGGCAAGTGGTCCGCATATTTGCTGACCAGCACATGCGCGATGGCGCCCTCGGTCGGCAGACCACCGTCGATGAGATGCGCCGGGGCGCTCGCCTGGGTCACGCCATCGGTGCAGGCGCGGCAGGCGTATTTGGGTCGAACCGTGACGATCACCCGCAGCTGCGCGGGCACGATGTCCAGCCGCTCTGTGCGGTCCTCGCCGATCTTGTGCATCTCCCCGCAGCCACAAGGACATTGCAGGCTCTCCGGCTCGATCACGCGCTCGATGCGCGGCAGGTCCTTGGGCAGGTTGCCTCGATTGCGCCGGGCTGCACGCCGGGG
>NZ_MPZQ01000066.1:0-372 GCF_002020045.1 Thioclava sp. F28-4
GCGGTGGATCTCGATGCCCGATCGGGCAAGGATCCGGCTCTGCCGATACAAGGGCAAGTGGTCCGCATATTTGCTGATCAGGACATGCGCGATGGCGCCCTCGGTCGGCAGGCCGCCGTCGATGAGATGCGCCGGGGCGCTCGCCTGGGTCACGCCATCGGTGCAGGCGCGGCAGGCGTATTTGGGGCGAACCGTGACGAGCACGCGCAGCTGGGCGGGCACGATGTCCAGTCGCTCTGTGCGGTCCTCGCCGATCTTGTGCATCTCCCCGCAGCCACA
Organism: Thioclava sp. F28-4; assembly: GCF_002020045.1. NCBI lineage: Bacteria > Pseudomonadati > Pseudomonadota > Alphaproteobacteria > Rhodobacterales > Paracoccaceae > Thioclava > Thioclava sp. F28-4. Next base: position 280 of record NZ_MPZQ01000066.1, read on the forward strand.
AGGGCATTGCAAACTGTCCGGCTCGATCACGCGCTCGATGCGCGGCAGGTCCTTGGGCAGGTTGCCTCGATTGCGCCGGGCTGCACGCCGGGG
>NZ_MPZQ01000067.1:0-358 GCF_002020045.1 Thioclava sp. F28-4
CGGGTGCCGGATAAAAGTAAGGCCGTGGGACTGACCCTGCGCAAGTTCGAACGCGGGATTGAAAAAAGCGGCGCGCAAATCATCGGGCTAATCCGCAACGACGTGCGGATGACCGCGCCACATGGCGGACGGCGCATACAGGCGGACGACGTTCTGATCCTGGAGGCCGAGGCTCAAGAGCTGGCCGAAGTGTTGTCGGCCTTCGGCATCACGCTTGAAGAGGAGGAGAGCGGGTCGGCGCGAGCGGAAAGGAAAGCCGGAGAGACAACACCGCAGACTGAAAACGACGAAGCCGAGAGCAACAAGTCCGCCGAGGACTCCGATGCAGCGACGAAGCCTTCGGATCGCGACGAGGATA
>NZ_MPZQ01000068.1:0-323 GCF_002020045.1 Thioclava sp. F28-4
CCGAAGCGAAAGCCGCCTGACCCGAGGATGAGAGTGTTGTTCTGATGGCCGATCGGCGTGAGGAAAGCACAAGATGCCCCGATCGCCACCGCCATCAGGAAGCTGTCGGGGTTCACGTCGAGTGAAGCGGCGATGCCCAAGGCAACTGGCGACAGCACCGCTGCCGTGGCTGCATTGTTCATCAAATCCGATAGGAACATCGTGGTGATTAGAATTGCCGCCAGAGCCGCGATGGCGTTCCCGCGCGCGATCGTCTCGACCAGAAAACGCGCCAGAACATCTGCCGCGCCAGTGGTCTGCATCGCGCCGGCCACCGGGATAAG
>NZ_MPZQ01000069.1:0-323 GCF_002020045.1 Thioclava sp. F28-4
GGCACCGGGCCGATGCTGGGTTGGCTGGTCGAGCGCAAGATCGCGCCGCACATCCCCGTCTTGGACAAGTCGGGCCGTAACGATGGCACCTGGACTCGGGCCGACTTCGAGTGGGACGCCGAAAACAATCAATACATCTGCCCAGAGGGCCAGACGCTGAAGCAGTTCCGCCGGAACTATTCCGACCCGAACAGAGGACCGACCGGCAAGGGCGTCGCCAAATACCGCGGCTTGAAGCACATCTGTCAGGCCTGCCCTTCGAAGCAGCACTGCTGCCCGAACATGGACTTCCGGTCCATCACCCGCGAGGAACACGAAGACGC
>NZ_MPZQ01000007.1:0-237532 GCF_002020045.1 Thioclava sp. F28-4
CGCCAATCCTCCCACCTGATGTCGGAATTGAATCAGCGCCACGCCCAGCAATCAAGCGCGAGTTTTTCAACGGAATACGCGCTATTCTGACATTCGTGCGCTGCGCAGCTGATGATCTGTTTCTGCGCCTGGTGGTCAGGCGGATAGCTGCATCCGACAGGTAAGCCCAGCTGTGCATCGGGACATAGACAGGCTCCGCTCCTTGCAGGAGACCGTCGATAAAACTGCGAGCTTCACGGAGGTCCCAAAGTGGTTTGTGCTCAGGACCTTCCAATGTCGGCGCGAAGTAGCCGTCCTTACGCAAGGATTCAAAATGCGTGCGCGAAATGAGGAGCGCATCTTGAAGATCTGTTGCGGAGACAAGCGTCTCCAGACGGCTTAGGACCGGTTCAGCGTCTTCGGGGGTGAACAGTTCCCAGGCATCTGACCGACCTTGCTCGACCGGACGCACTACCCCTGCGGAGACGAGCAATTTTCGCAGCCGTCGACTGTCGATGCCATACTCCCGAGATGCGGTGAGCACCGAGTGAAGGTGGCGCGTTAAAACAGGCTCACCCATCAGGTCATCCCCAGGGCCGAGCGGCCAAGTTTTGAGGATGTGATCGCGTAGCAGGTTTCGGAAAGGAGCGTAGTCCTCATTCGTCAGATCGAAGGTCAGTCGATCGTAAAGATCTCCGAATTTCTTCTTGGGGCCGTCGGTTGGGCCCCCTTCAAATTCCTGCAAGCTCGACAAGCCGAAGCGACTGCCGATGCGCAAGCCCTCGGGGAAATACAATGTCTGGAACAAGATCACCTTCGATGACGGCACCAGCCACTGAGGGACCGCGCCTGTCGCGGCTGATGCTGCTGCCCTATCCCTTCGCCGCGGCAGCGGTCGCGATCAACCTCTTCATGTTGGGGCTGATGGGGCAATGGATCGGCCTGCCCGCAATCCCGCCGCTCGTGGCGCTGGCGCTCTCGCTGCCGCTGGGCGTGCCCGCCTCATGGGGTTTCTCGCTCTGGGTGAAGGGGGTGATCGACGAGGCCGAGGGAAGGCGCTGACCTTCAGGAACAGGGATCGTCGATCAGTTCAGAAGGTTTGGCAAAAGCACGAAGATCTTTTGCATCGGTGATCGTAACGCAGCTTCCGTCAACTTGCACGCCGTAGGGTTCCAGCTGACGGATCGCTCGACTCAGGTTTTCTGGTGTCATGCCCAAGTAAGAAGCCAGACGCCGTTTTTCGATCCCAAGATCAAAGACATCTGCCTTATCCTCGCATGTGTGGCGATGAACAAGGTAGTTGGCCAGGCGCTCAAGGGAAGTTCGGAGCTTTAGGTTCTTTGTGTTCCGCACAACCCCACGATATCCCTGAGCGAGCTCTGTTACGACGTTGCGTGCGAATGTCTGGTCGGCATCGAAGATTGCACGAACATCCTCTGATGGCACCAAGATGATGCGCGACTTTTCAAGCGTGCGCGCAGACATCAGGTAGGGCGCTGCTTTGACGGTAGCCGCCACGATGAAGGTTGAGACGGGCTGCAGCGTCTCCATCGTCGTTTCGCGCCCATTCCATGTTGCGAACAATTCCACCGACCCACTGATGACGACGTGAAGGAAATCACTAGTCTCGCCCTCAGTGAACAACTCGATTTGCGGCGGAAAGTTTTGGACATAGGCACCTCGGATCAACGCAGAAAAATTCTCGTCGTCGATCCCGGAAAACAGTCGTAGCGCGCGAATCTCGGAAGATTCATCGTCGCGCAAGCGGATGGCCATGCTTCACCTCTAATCGTGCCTGACGGTGATGCTTGATAAATATCAAGCGGTCAATTGTCACCGATTGGCGAGCGGGTTGATAGGTGTTTTCTGTCGGCGTGATCCTTGCCGAGCGGTGACTTATTTCGATCCTACCAGCTAATCGGTTTGATTTCGATCAACCTTTTCCAGTCTCCCTGCCTGTTGATCTGTCCGCAACCAGACCGGCGGTTCACGTCGGCCCAACTGCGGAGAGAGAACATGCATACACTCGATGGAGTCACTCGTTCGGACCAATACCGGGCATTGGGGCTCAGCACTTTCGCCTTCACCGTCTGCTTCGCGGTCTGGACGATTTTTTCGATCATTGGCGTCCGGATCAAGCAGGAGCTTGGCTTGTCCGATACGCAGTTCGGACTGTTGGTTGCCACCCCGGTTCTGACGGGTTCGATCAGCCGTATCTTCCTTGGCGTCTGGACCGAGCAGTTCGGTGGCCGGATCATGTTTCCGCTGCAGATGCTCATTACGGCAGTTGCTGTCTGGCTGCTGGCAACGGTTCACACCTACGAGGTTTTCCTGATCGCAGCACTTGGCCTTGGCCTGGCGGGGGGGTCCTTCATTGTCGGCGTCGCATACACGTCACGCTGGTTCGAGAAAGAACGTCAGGGCACCGCCTTGGGTATCTTCGGCGCGGGCAACGTCGGCGCTGCGGTGACGAACTTCGCTGCTCCCTTCCTTGTCGTCGCGCTTGGCTGGGAAGGGACTGCGAAGGTCTATGCCGTCGTTCTCGCTGCAACGGCAGTGTTCTTCTACCTGACTGCGAAGACCGATCCGGTGCAACAGGAACGCAAGAAGACTGGCGCCAAACCGGTATCTGCAGGGGACCAACTCGCACCGCTCAAGAATATCCAGGTTTGGCGTTTCGCTACCTATTACTTCTTCGTCTTCGGCGGTTTTGTTGCGCTCGCCTCGTTCTTGCCGCGCTACTATGTCGGGGCTTATGGGCTGCCGCTCACGACGGCCGGAGTCTTTGCTGGCTTCTACTCCCTGCCTGGTTCCGTCTTCCGCGCTCTTGGTGGGTGGATGTCCGACAAATGGGGCGCGCGTTTCGTCATGTATTTGACCTTCATTGTCTCGCTCGTGCTCCTGTTCGTCATGAGCTACCCCGAGACCAGCTACACAGTTGAAGGCATCCACGGCCCGATCTCGTTCACCTTCGGCCTCAACGCGACGATGTTTATGGTGATGACCGTGATCTTGGGCTTCGTGATGAGCCTCGGAAAGGCTGCCGTCTACAAGCATATCCCGGTTTATTACCCGCATCACGTCGGGGCCGTTGGCGGACTCGTCGGCATGATCGGGGGACTGGGTGGTTTCTTCCTGCCCATCAGCTTCGGCTTCTTGCTCGACCAAAGCGGTGTCTGGACTGCTCCCTTCATGTTGCTCTTCGTGCTGGTCCTCGTCTCGACGGTCTGGATGCACATCGCCATCCGCCGCATGGAACATGCACGGCATCCTGGTCTCAAAGGAGAGAAGTATCTTTCCGATGTGCCCGATGAGCCGCTCGCGAAGTCCATGCCTTGATGAATACCCAACGGGCTTCCCGCTGGGTGGCCCGCCCCCCTCGCACATTTCTGAAGGAGCCACTCCAATGGCCACCACAACAGCAACCTCCGGTCAAAGCGGCCACGTGCTGACCGACTGGCGTCCCGAGGATCCGGAGTTCTGGAAAACCCGCGGGCATGCGATCGCCACCCGCAACCTCTGGATATCGATCCCCGCGCTTCTCCTCGCCTTCTCGGTCTGGATGGTGTGGTCCGTCGTGGTCGCCAAGCTTCCCGCAATCGGCTTCGACTACTCTACCGGACAACTGTTCTGGCTGGCGGCACTGCCGGGCCTGTCGGGCGCGACACTGCGCATCTTCTACAGCTTCATGATCCCGATCTTCGGCGGCCGCAAATGGACGGCCTTCTCGACCGCCACGCTGCTTTTGCCCGCGCTCGGTATCGGCTTTGCGGTGCAGAACCCCGAGACCCCCTACGCCATCTTCCTGCTGCTCGCGCTGCTCTGCGGCTTCGGTGGTGGAAACTTCGCCTCCTCGATGGCCAACATCGCTTATTTCTACCCCAAGAAGACCAAGGGGAACGCGCTGGCTCTCAATGCAGGCCTCGGCAACGCGGGCGTCTCGGTGATGCAGTTCCTCGTGCCGATCGTGATCACCACGGGCGTCTTCGGCTCCCTCGGCGGCGCGCCCCAGCAATTGTCGGCAGGGGGTGAGCTCTTCCTGCAGAACGCTGGTTTCGTCTGGGTGCCCTTCATCGTCCTTTCGGCGATCGCCGCATGGTTCGGGATGAATGACATCGCATCGGCCAGCGCTTCGTTCAAACAGCAATCAGTGATTTTCTCGCGCTTCCACAACTGGGTGATGTGCGTCCTCTACACCGGCACGTTCGGAAGCTTCATCGGCTATTCCGCTGGCTTCCCGCTGCTCATGAAGACGCAGTTTCCTGAGGTGGACGTGCTGCAGTTCGCCTTCCTCGGGCCGCTCGTGGGCGCGCTGAGCCGGGCCGGCACGGGTTGGATTTCCGACAAGTTCGGTGGCGGTCGCGTGACCTTCTGGACCTTCGTCGGCATGATCGTCGCCGTCTGGGGGGTGCTGCAGTTCCTGCCCTCGGCCGGTGACGCCGGTAGCTTCTGGGGCTTCTTCGCCTGCTTCATGGCGCTGTTCTTCCTGACCGGCGTGGGCAATGCCTCGACCTTCCAGATGATCCCCTCGATCATGCGTCAGGAAGTGCCGCGTCTGAACCCGCATCTCGACGCGGCCGCCACGCTCAAGCAATCGGAGCTGGAGAGCTCGGCGATCATCGCCTTCACCTCGGCGATCGCGGCCTATGGTGCCTTCTTCATCCCGAAATTCTACGGCACGTCGATCAGCCTGACCGGCGCTCCCAACGCAGCTCTGTGGGGCTTCATGATCTTCTACGCGCTCTGCGTGGTGGTGACGTGGTTCTTCTACAGCCGCAAGGGCGCCTCCGTTCCCTGCTGACGCGACCGGCGCGCGCCGTGGCGTCCCGCGGCGCGCGCTTCCAATCCATTTCCGCAAGGAGACGCGACATGAGCCACTTGCTCGACAGACTTAATTTCCTGCAATCCAAGGAGTTGGAGCAGTTCTCCGACGGCCACGGGCAGGTGACCCGCGAGGACCGTAAATGGGAAGAGACCTATCGGTCCCGCTGGCGTCACGACAAGATCGTCCGCTCGACCCATGGTGTGAACTGCACCGGGTCTTGCAGCTGGAAGATTTACGTGAAGTCGGGGATCGTGACATGGGAGACCCAGCAGACCGATTACCCGCGCACGCGTCCCGGATTGCCCAACCACGAGCCGCGCGGCTGTGCCCGCGGCGCCTCCTATAGCTGGTATCTCTATTCCGCAGCGCGGATGAAGCACCCGATGGTGCGTGGCAAGCTGCTGAAAATGTGGCGCGAGATGCGCAAGACCAAGTCGCCAATCGAAGCATGGACTGCCATCCAGAGCGATCCTCTGCTGCGCGCCGAATACACCAAGGCCCGCGGGAAGGGCGGTTTTGTGCGCGCGAGCTGGGACGAAGCTACCGAGATCGCTGCGACCGCCAATGCCTATACTGCAAAGACCTACGGGCCCGATCGCGTCTTCGGCTTCTCGCCGATCCCGGCCATGTCGATGGTCAGCTACGCTGCAGGTGCGCGTTACCTGTCTCTGCTGGGCGGCACCTGTCTGTCCTTCTATGACTGGTATTGCGATCTTCCGCCTGCCTCGCCGCAGACCTGGGGCGAGCAGACCGACGTCCCGGAATCTGCGGATTGGTATAATGCGGGCTATCTGCTGATTTGGGGCTCGAACGTGCCGCAAACCCGCACGCCGGACGCTCATTTCTATACCGAGGCCCGCTACCGCGGCACCAAATCCGCCGTGATTTGCCCTGATTACTCGGAAGCCTCGAAATTCGGTGACATCTGGCTCAATCCCAAGCAGGGCACCGACTCGGCGCTGGCGATGGCGATGGGGCATGTGGTCCTGCGCGAATATCATCTCGACCGTCAGGCCGAGTATTTCGAGGATTATGCGCGTCGCTATTCGGACATGCCGATGCTCGTGCTGCTCGATGAGGAGGATGGCCGCCACATCCCCGGCAAGATGCTTCGGGCTTCGGACCTCGCAGACGGATTGGGTGAGAGCAACAACCCCGAATGGAAGACCGTTGCCTATGATGAAGCCTCCGGGGCGATGGTCGTGCCGAACGGGTCCATCGGTTTCCGTTGGGGGGAAGAGGGCAAGTGGAACCTCGAGGACCGCGCCAGCACGGGAGAGGCGAAGCTTCGGCTTAGCCAGGTTATGGAAGAGTGCCATGACGATGTCGTCGGTGTCGATTTCCCCTATTTCGGCGGCGCCGCTACGGAGAATTTCGTCAAGTGCCAACACCCTGACGTCCTGACCCGAAACGTGCCGGTTAGAAAGGTCACGCTCGCTGATGGCCGCGAGGCCATGGTCGCGACCGTGTTTGACCTCCTTTGTGCGAATTACGGTCTCGATCGTGGTCTGGGGGGCGACTGGGTCAGCCATGACTTCAATGAGGACCTGCCCTACACGCCGAAATGGGCCGAGAAGATCACCGGGGTCTCCGCCGACAAGATCATCGCGGTCGCACGCGAGTTCGCCAGCAATGCCGAAAAGACTCACGGCAAATCCATGGTGATCCTGGGGGCGGGTCTGAACCACTGGTATCATATGGACATGAACTACCGTGGCATCATCAACCTGCTGGTGATGTGCGGTTGCGTCGGTCAGGAAGGTGGTGGTTGGAGCCACTATGTCGGTCAGGAGAAACTGCGCCCGCAAACGGGTTGGCTTCCGCTCGCCTTCGCTCTGGATTGGGGGCGCCCGCCGCGTCAGATGAACGGCACCTCAGCCTTCTATGCCCATTCCGACCAATGGCGTTACGAAACGCTCGGGGTGGACGAGATCCTGTCTCCGACCGCGCCGAAGGGTGACTGGGACATCTCGCTGATCGACTACAACATACGCGCCGAGCGTATGGGGTGGTTGCCTTCGGCGCCGCAACTCAAGACGAACCCGCTTGAGGTCACCAAGGCTGCCAAGGCAGCGGGCATGGATCCCAAAGACTACGTGGCCGAAAAGCTGAAGTCCGGTGAGCTGCAGATGTCCTGCGAGGACCCTGACGCTCCTGAAAACTGGATGCGCAATCTCTATGTGTGGCGCTCGAACCTCTTGGGTTCGTCGGGCAAGGGGCACGAATATTTCATTCGTCACCTACTCGGCACCGACAGCGGGATTCTCGGAAAGGATCTCGGCGAGGAAGGTCGGGCGAAGCCGAAGGAGGCCGTTTGGCATGACGAGGCACCGGAAGGCAAACTCGACCTGCTCGTTTGCATCGACTTCCGTATGTCGACGACCGCAGTCTATTCCGACGTCGTTCTGCCGACCGCTTCGTGGTATGAGAAGAACGACCTCAACACCTCGGACATGCACCCGTTCATTCACCCGCTTCAAGCGGCTGTAGACCCAGCTTACGAGTCGAAGTCCGACTGGGAGATCTTCAAGGCGATCGCCAAGAAATTCCAAGAGGTTTCGCCGGAGGTTCTTGGTCAGGAAACCGACATTGTCCAGGCGCCGATCCTGCACGACACGGCAGGCGAATTGGCTCAGCCCGAGGTGCGCGATTGGAAGAAGGGTGAATGCGACCTGATCCCGGGTAAAACCGCGCCTAACTACGTCACTGTCGAGCGCGACTACGGTGCGATCTACGATCGGTATGTGGCGCTCGGTCCGCTGATGGACAAGCTGGGCAATGGCGGCAAGGGCATTGGCTGGGATACCAAGCACGAGGTCGAAGCGCTTCGCAAACTCAATGGCGAATGGGAGGATGGTCCCACCAAAGGTTGTCCGAAAATCGATACCGACATCGACGCAACCGAGGTGATCCTAATGCTCGCGCCCGAAACCAACGGCGAGGTTGCGGTCAAGGCTTGGGGGGCGCTCGAGAAGCCCACCGGCCGCGGGCATAAGCACCTTGCCGAAGGGCAGGAGCACACGAAGATCCGCTTCCGTGATATCGCCGCGCAACCGCGCAAGATCATCTCGTCCCCGACCTGGTCGGGTATCGAGAGCGAGGAAGTCTGCTACAACGCCGGCTACACCAACGTGCATGAGCTGATCCCATGGCGCACCCTTTCAGGTCGTCAGCAGCTCTATCAGGACCACCTCTGGATGCGCGCTTTCGGCGAGGGCTTCGTGTCCTATCGTCCGCCGGTCGACCTGAAGACTGTGACGCAAGATGTGCTCGCCGGCGACGACAAGCATGTTGTGCTGAACTTCATCACTCCGCACCAGAAGTGGGGCATCCACTCCACCTATACCGACAACCTGCTGATGCTCACGCTGAACCGCGGCGGGCCGGTGGTCTGGATTTCGGAGACCGACGCGAAGAAAGCGGGAATCGAAGATAACGACTGGGTTGAAGCCTACAACGTTAACGGCGCGCTGACCGCGCGGGCGGTTGTCTCTCAGCGGATGAAGGAAGGCACGATCTTCATGTATCACGCCCAGGAGAAGATCGTGAATACGCCCGGCTCTCAGAAGACCGGCCTGCGTGGAGGCATCCACAATTCGGTGACCCGCGCGACGCTCAAGCCCACGCATATGATCGGTGGCTACGCCCAGCTTTCCTACGGGTTCAACTACTACGGCACCGTGGGTGCGAACCGCGACGAATTCGTCGTGGTCCGCAAGATGAAGAAGATCGACTGGCTCGATGAGCCCGCTACCCAGGAGGCAGCAGAATGAGAGTCCGCGCACAAATCGGCATGGTGCTGAACCTCGACAAATGTATCGGGTGTCACACCTGCTCCGTGACTTGCAAGAACGTCTGGACCAGCCGCGACGGTGTCGAATACGCTTGGTTCAACAACGTCGAGACTAAGCCCGGCACCGGCTACCCGACCGACTGGGAAAATCAGAAACGCTGGAACGGTGGCTGGAAACGCACCCGTTCCGGTAAGCTGATCCCGCGGCAGGGTTCGAAATGGCGGATCGTGGCGAATATCTTCGCCAACCCCGACCTGCCTGCGATCGACGATTATTATGAGCCGTTCGATTTCGACTATGAGCATCTCGCCAACGCGCCCGAGATGAAGGCTTTTCCGACCGCCCGCCCGCTCTCCAAGATCACTGGCGAACGGATCGAGAAAATCGAAAAGGGGCCGAACTGGGAAGAAATCCTTGGCGGCGAATTCTCGAAACGCTCGAAGGACTACAACTTCGAGGGGGTGCAGAAGGAGATCTACGGGGAATACGAGAACACCTTCATGATGTATCTGCCGCGACTGTGCGAGCATTGCCTTAATCCGGCCTGTGCAGCGTCGTGTCCTTCGGGTGCGATCTACAAACGTGAGGAAGACGGCATCGTCCTGATCGACCAGGAAAAATGCCGCGGCTGGCGGATGTGCGTCTCGGGCTGCCCCTACAAGAAGGTCTTTTACAACTGGTCGACCGGAAAATCCGAGAAATGCACCCTGTGCTACCCGCGGATCGAGAGCGGCAACCCGACCGTTTGTTCGGAAACCTGCGTGGGCCGGATTCGGTATCTCGGCGTCATGCTCTATGATGCCGACAAGATCGAGCAAGCGGCGAATGCGCCCTCCGAGCAGCAGCTCTATGACGCGCAGCTCGACGTGTTCCTCGATCCCAACGATCCGGTCGTAATCGAGGCCGCACGAGCCGATGGCGTTCCGGAGGAATGGATCAAGTCGGCGCAGCAAAGCCCGATCTGGAAGATGGCGATGGAGTGGAAGGTCGCCTTCCCGCTGCATCCCGAATACCGGACGCTGCCGATGGTCTGGTATATTCCGCCGCTCTCACCGATCCAGAACGCCGCCGAGGCGGGCGCGATCGGCATGGATGGCGCGATGCCGGACGTGAAGAGCCTGCGTATTCCGCTGCGCTACCTCGCCAACATGCTGACAGCCGGTGACGAGGCGCCGATCGCTACCGCGCTTGAGCGGATGCTTGCGATGCGTTCCTACATGCGGGCCAAGACCGTCGACGGGGTTCGCGACGAAGGGATCGCCGCACGTGTCGGTCTCTCGGGTCGTGTGATCGAGGATATGTATAAGATCATGGCGCTCGCCGATTACGAGGACCGCTTCGTGATCCCGACGACCCATCGTGAACAGGTCGAGGATGCCTATGACCTGCGCGCGGGCACCGGGTTCACCGATTGCAACGGCTGCTCGACCGGGATCTCGAAGGGCTCGCTCTTCGGGGGCTCCAAAAGACCGCTCAAGATGCCGCAGGAGGTGCAGTGATGGACCATCAACTCAACGATCGCACGCTCAAGGCCTTCTCGGTCCTGCTGAGCTATCCGACGCAGGAACTGCAACAAGCGATGCCGGAAATCGGGGGCGTTCTCGCCTCCGAGACGCGGCTCACGGCGGTGGCACGGCGGGACTTGCGCCCGCTGATCGAAGAACTCGGTGCCCGTGACATCTACGCGCTCGAAGAGGACTATGTGATGCTCTTCGACCGCTCGCGCAGCCTGTCGCTCAACCTCTTCGAACATGTCCATGGAGAAAGCCGTGATCGTGGCGGTGCCATGGTCGACCTGCTCGAGACCTATCGTGCGGCAGGTTTTGAGCCAGCAACGACCGAACTGCCCGACCATCTTCCCGTGCTGCTCGAGTTCCTTGCGGCTCGTCCGCCCGAGGAAGCGCGCGATATGCTGGCGGATGCAGCCCATATCCTCGCTGCGGTCGGGGAACGGTTGGGCAAGCGCGAGAGCGCCTATGCGGCGATCTTCACGGCGCTCGTGCAAATGTCGGGTGAGATGGCTGACGAGGAGGCTGTGGCCGAGATTCTCGCGCGACCTGATCCGTCCCCCGACGATCTCGAGGAGATCGACAAGATCTGGGAAGAAACCGAGGTTACCTTCGGTCCCGACCCGAATGCAGGCTGTCCGCAGGTGCGCGACATGCTCGCGCAGATGGATCCGCCCAAACTGCGCCACGCGAAAACTGCGGCGGAATGACGGAGGCTCAGATGAATACGTTTCTCTTTGGCATCTACCCCTACATCGCACTTTCCGTGCTCTTCCTGGGATCGATCGCGCGTTACGATCGTGATCCCTTCACTTGGAAAACCTCGTCGAGCCAGTTGCTGCGACAGCGTCATTTCGCGATCGCGTCGATCCTGTTCCATGTCGGGGTTCTTGTGATCTTCGTGGGCCATGTCGTCGGCCTTCTGACGCCGATCTGGGTATTCGACATGCTCCATGTCAGCCACGGCGCCAAACAAATCCTCGCAATCGTGGCAGGCGGGATCGCGGGCGTGATGGCGACGATCGGCGGCGGGATGCTGCTCTATCGCCGCTGGACCGACCAACGTATCCGGTTGACGTCGAGCTTTGCCGATATCGCGATCCTCGTGCTCCTGCTGGCTCAGCTTCTGCTCGGTCTCGGGACGGTTCCGGTGAGCTGGCAACACTCCGACGGTCACGAGATGGTCAAGTTCATGACATGGGCGCAGATGATCTGGACGTTCCAGCCGGGTGCTGCGGACTATGTCGCGGGCGCGGCGCTTGTGTTCAAGCTGCACATCGCGCTCGGACTGACCATTTTCCTGTTGGTCCCCTTCACCCGCCTCGTTCACATAGCTTCGGGGATCTTCGCGCCGCTACGTTATTTGCTGCTGCGCCCCGGTTATCAGATCGTGCGGTCTCGCCGGAGCTCCAAGTTGCCTGAGCGCAGTGCTGCAGACATCAATAAGAGGCGTATCGCTGCGGCGAAGCGACCTTCGGCTGCGGAGTGAGAGCAATGACCAAACCGCTCTTTCCCGATGTGGTCGTGAATGGCCAGACTATCCCTTCCGCGGCGATTGCTGCGGAAGCCCAGCATCATAACGGCCCGAGTGACAAACCCGGCATTGCCTGGCGCAAGGCGGCCAATGCGCTCGCGGTTCGCGCGCTTCTTCTGCAAGAAGCGGAGCAACGTGCGATTGACGTCGACCCTCAGGAGGTCGCTCCGGGACAGATCGAGACCGAGGACGAGGCTCTGATCCGTGCGCTTCTCGAGGATGCCGTCGAGGTGACGCCTCCCTCCGAGGAGGATATCCAAGTCGAATGGAGCCGTGATCCCACGCGGTTCCGCGCCCCGCCGCTTTGGGAAGCCGCGCATATACTGATCGCCTGCGATCCGCGCAACGAGGCGCAACGCGAGACAGCTGAGGCCCGCGCGCGCGCCTTGGCGACAGAGGCGATCGAAAAACCCAAAAGCTTTGCGCGTCTAGCCAAGGAGAATAGCGACTGCTCGTCGCGCGGCGAGGGCGGCTTCCTCGGCCAGCTCGGCCCGGGCGACACCGTTCCTGAGTTCGAGAAAGCGCTGCGTGCGCTTGGCGAAGGAGAGCTTACCGCGGAGCCCGTGCTCAGTCGCTTCGGCTGGCATGTGATCCGGCTCGATGCGGTCGCCGAAGGCGCTCCACTGCCATACGAGACCGTGCGTCCGCGTATTGCCGAAGCGATGGAGAAGGCAGCCTGGACACGCGCAGTGCGCGCCTTCGTGGCGGAGCTCGCCGCACGAGCAGATATCTCTGGGGTCGATCTGGCGGCATAGGGACGAAAGCGATGCTGAGCGATCTTTTCACCCGCAACCGCACTTGGTCGGAACGCCGCAAGGCGGAGGAGCCTGGCTATTTCTCACGTCTTGCGACGCGGCAAAACCCGGAGTTCTTCTGGGTTGGTTGCGCCGATAGCCGCGTGCCTGCGAATGTTGTTGCGGGGCTTGATCCCGGCGAGGTCTTCGTCCACCGGAACGTCGCCAACGTCGTGCATTCTTCAGACATGAACTTGCTGAGTGCGCTTGAATTTGCCGTCGAAAGCCTTGGTATTCGCGAGATTATCGTTTGTGGTCATTACGGCTGCGGCGGTGTCAAAGCTGCGACCGAGGAGATGCTCGGCGGTCTCACGGACCATTGGCTTGAACCAATTCGTCGTCTTGCGCGCGCCTATGCGATTGATCTGGGGCAGCTGGCCAATATCGAGGCCCGGCGCGACCGTTTGGCCGAGCTCAACGTGATCGAGGGTGTGCGACGCATAGCTGAGACACCAATTCTTCAGCAAGCTTGGACCGCAGGAGAGCCCGTCAAGGTTCACGGATTGATCTATGGGCTCAAGGACGGGGTTCTCGCTGACCTCGACTGCACCATCACGCGCGCGAGCGTTTTCGGTGAGGATGTGCAGCGCTGAATCTTGGCGAATGATTGATTGGAAAGGACATGAAATGTTTTCTATCGCAGCTATTCAAAGCCCTGGCCGGGGCGACGTGGACTTTCTGATGGCGCGCTTTGCCCGACAGGTGATTGCGCGAGGGCATCGCGTGTGCGGCGTTGTTCAGGTCAATATTGATCGGCCTAAAAGCCATGCCTGCGATATGGATATTAAGGTTTTGCCCGACGGGCCGGTGTTATCGATCTCGCAATCACTTGGCGAGGGATCTCGCGGCTGCCGCCTTGATCCTGCAGCGCTTGAGGCTTCTGTCGCAGCGGTTTCACATAGCCTTGCATGTGGAGCCGATCTGCTTGTCGTGAATAAGTTCGGTAAGATGGAGTCCGAGGGGCGCGGGTTTCGCCCGGTGATTGCTGAAGCTATACTGCAGGGAATTCCCGTCCTCGTTGGTATCAACGGCCTGAACGAACTTGCTTATGACGAGTTTACGGGCGGATATGGTTGTCGCCTTCCTTTCTCACTCGAGGCGCTCAACGACTGGTTCGACGATGCGCGCGGTCTTGTGGGCGCCTGACGGGCCACCGAGGGTGCTTTCGATTTCGCAAATTCCGAGAGCAATGGTCGCTGGCAATGCGGGATTGGTTTCAGTTCTAAGAGCCAGTTGACGTTTCGAAAGCCACCCATTAGTAAGTAATCAATAACTTACTAATGGGCATGTGATGCGAAAATCCGCAGATCTACGAAAAGCAGAAATCGTTTCGACCGTCCTCGAGATGGCCGACCAGATCGGCCCTGATCGCGTGACTACGAATGCGGTCGCGAAACAGATCGGGCTGACACAGGCGGCTCTGTTCCGGCACTTCCCGTCCAAGGCGGAGCTTTGGGGTGCGGTCGCCGAGCATGTCACCGACACCCTGGCGGCAGCCTGGGAGGCAGCGCTCGAGGGTGTGTCAGATCCGCTGGACCGGGTGCGCGCATTGGTGGCGGCACAGCTTGGGGTGATCGCGCGCACTCCGGCGATCCCAATGCTCCTGTTCTCGCGAGAATTGACGACCGAGAACGAAGTTCTGCGCGGGGCTTTTCGGGAGCGCCTAAGCGTATTCCATGAAACGCTTGAGGCGGACATCGCCGCCGCACAAGCACAGGGGCGGGTATCGGTCGATCTCATGCCGCGTGATGCTGCTTATCTGCTGAGCTCGCTTGTCCAGGGCGCCGCGATCCGATGGGCGCTCGGGCCGCGCACGACGTCAATGGAAGAGACCGGGCTGGCGCTGCTGGATGTGCAACTGCGCTTGCTCGAATGCAGGAAGGATGGCTGAGAGATGCGTAAGAGCTGGTTTGTCGTCGGTGTAGCCGCAGTCGCGCTGGCGGTTGGGATTTGGGTGCTGCGCCACCGTCCGCTGCCGGTAACGGTGCTTTCGCCAGAGACGGATGTCACGCTCCGGATTTATGGTTTGGGAACAGTTGAGGCACGTGTGCTGAGCGCCGTTGGCTTCGAACTGGGGGGCGCCGTGCAGAGCCTGTCAGCAGATGCTGGTGATCGTGTTATGGCTGGGCAGGAATTGGCGCGTTTGCATCCCGAAGAACAACAGGCGCGCGTTGCCCAGGCTGATGCGGGGGTGGAAGCGGCACGTGCAGCGCTCGCCAAGGCGGAAGCTGCCCTGCCACGCGCTCAGGCGGTTTTGTCACAGCGCGAGGCGGCCAATACGCGCCAGCAGGAACTTGCACGAACGGATCGCGCCTCAAAGCAGAGCGCGGAGGAAACCCAGCGCGATCTCGATGTGGCGCGCGCCGATCTCGCGGTGGCTGAAACCGAGCTGATGGTGCTGCGGGCTCAGGCGGCGGAAGCGGATGCTAATCTGCAATCGGCCCGCACGCTTCTGGAAAAACACGTTCTAGCGGCGCCCTATGATGCCTTGATCATTGCGCGCAAGGCGGAGGCCGGCACGGTGGTCAAGGCGGGTGACACGATCTTCAGCCTGATTGATCCGCAGACGATCTGGATTCAGGCCTATATCGACGAGGAGCGCGCGGGTCAGCTTGCGCTGGGGCAGGTGGGCGCCATCCGTCTTCGTTCGCGCCCGCAACAAGAGTTTCATGGCGAAATCGTGCGGATCGGGCTGGAAAGCGACCGCGTCAACGAGGAGCGCAAGGTCTGGCTCGCCTGCACGGATTGCCCCGCCGAAATGTATCTGGGCGAACAGGCTGAGACTCTGGTCACGACCGGTCATCGCGATCGGGCGTTGATGGTGCCCGAGGTCGATATCACGGGCTTCGACGGTGCTTCGGGAACGGTCTGGATCGCGCAGGATGGTGCGCTCGCGCAGGCGACCCTGGAATTCGGTGCGCGCGACGATCTCGGCCGCGCAGAGGTGACGGACGGTCTGCCGGAAGGCGCAGAGGTTGTTTCGCCGGTTCCCAAAGGCGCGGTCGAAGGCCGAAAGGTGAGCGTCGAGGTGGACGAGTGAATCTTGCGCTCAAGGATATCCGGCATAGCCTGTTTCGCTTTGTCCTGACCTGCTTCGGGTTGGGGTTACTGATGACTGTCGTGCTGGCGATGATCGGGATTTATAACGGTCTTGTTTCGGATGCACTTGCGGCGGTTAAAGCACCGCGCGCAGATCTCTGGGTCGTTGAGGCGAATACTCAGGGGCCCTTTGCCGAGGCGTCTTCGCTACCTTCCGCGACGCGCGATGCGGTGGCGCGCCTTCCGGGGATCTCTGACGCGGGCGCGATCACTTACCAGACGATCGAGGCACAGCACGGGACGCAGACGCTCCGGCTATATGTTATAGGTTACGAGCGCGGTCGTCCGGGAGGTCCCTTCACCATCACTGATGGGCGTGGGCTTGGGCGCAGCCACTACGAATTGGTGGCCGATCGAAAGTCAGGGCTTCAGGTCGGCGACACGATCCGTATCGGACGTAACCGGTTTACCGTCGTCGGGCTGACAGAAAATGCGATGAACTCCGGCGGTGACCCCGCGGTCTTCATGACGCTTTCCGATGCAATGGCTTTGCAAAGCGAACTCGATCCCGCTGCCGAGAGGGTCCGCGCGGCGCGTGGCGCTACGTCGCCAGACGCCAGCAATGTCTCCGCAGTAATTGCACGGATTGAGCCCGATGCCGATGTTGAGCGGGTGGCTACGACGATCAGGCAATGGAAGCATTTGGGCGCTCTGACCCAGGCACAGCAAGAAGAACTTTTGCTCGCATCGGTTGTCGATCGCGCACGCCGCCAGATCGGGCTGTTTCTGGGAATCCTGCTGACGGTCTCGGCGGTGGTGATAGCGCTGATCATCTACACGATGACGATGGAGAAGCTTAAACAGATCGCGACGCTCAAGCTGATCGGGGCACCAGATCGCACGATCCTCGGTCTCATCGTTCAGCAGGCTCTGATCCTGGGAATTTCCGGCTGGGCGATCGGGCTGTCTTTGATTTTGCTGGTGAAAGACAATTTTCCTCGCCGTGTTGTGCTGGAGCCCACCAACGCATTGGTGCTTGCCGGGATCATCGTTGGTGTCTGCATCGTGGCCTCCGGGCTCGGTATCCGTGCCGCGCTCAAGGTCGACCCTGCGACGGCGATTGGAGGCTGAGATGGCAATTGGTGATCTTCTCGTCGATGTGTCAGGCGTAGCCAAGCATTATGGCGAGGGTGAAACACGCGTCGATGCATTGCGCGTGGTCGAATTGCAGATCCATGCGGGCGAGGTGGTGGCGATGCTCGGCCCTTCGGGTTCGGGAAAGACCACACTGCTCAACATTATCGGCTGCATTGTTGACCCCTCGGCAGGCCGTCTCTTGCTTGATGGCGAGACGGTGTTTGACGGCCGATGGCTGCGTGGCAACCTGCGCCAACTTCGTCTCGACAAGATCGGCTTCATCTTTCAGGCGCATAACTTGCTTCCGTTCCTCACAGCCGAAGAGAATGTCTCGGTGGTGCTGAATCTCGCGGGCTGGAAGCCTGCGGCGGCGAAAGCACGGGCACGCGAATTGCTGGATTATCTCGAGGTCGGACATCGCGCCGGGGTCAAGCCCGCGCATCTGTCAGGCGGGGAAGCGCAGCGCGTTGCCATCGCGCGCGCGCTGGCGAACCGACCCCGGATCATTCTTGCCGACGAGCCAACGGCGGCTCTCGATTCCGTGCGGGCTCAGCTTGTGATGGATTTGCTGCGAAAGCTCGCCGTCGAGCAGGAAGCCTGTATTCTCACCGTGACGCATGACGAGAAAATCTTCGACCGCTTCGATCGGTTGATCCATCTCCGCGACGGGGCACTGATCGAAGCGTGAGGTGTTTCCGCGAAGAAGGCGTTGCTTCGCTTGTCTTCCGAATATTGGAGCCGCGCGGCAAAGGTTCATCTTCTTCACAAACAGGAGGTGCTATTCGCTTTCGTGAAAGACGCCTCGGGGGCAGTGTCATGAAGGTGCGCTCTCTCCCGAGAATTTAGCGTTGGTCGCGCGTTTCAGCTTGTTTGCAGACGCAGAGTGATTGCGTGGCACACCAGGCGGAGTGGGGAGCGTTACTGATGCAGCACGACGAAGGCCGCCCTTTGCGTGCTGAAGGTTGTGAAATCTTCTTTTGCCGGAGCGTTCGAGTTGGATGTCATCTGAGGTCTCCCACGTGTTCCGAACACGTGACTGAAGAAAACTTCGTGTGCTCGATCCGCGCGGTTTATTCACAAGAGAATGGCTGCCGATCCAGGTCGAAGTAAAGAAAATCAAAGCTCCAGATCAATCAAGCTAATCCTCACGCCGAAGCAGAAGAGCCGCGCCTGGACCCATGTGGCGTAGGGAGCGGCTACATCCTGTCCACGATTTCCTGTGGATTGAGGAACGAAACCTCTTCGGTATTTCACCCCAAAGCACCACAATAGGGAATGCGGGGCCAAAACCTCGGAAATTCAGGCCCCAAGAGGGAATATCGCTAGGAAAAGAAGATGGCCACAAGCCCCCAGGCACACTCGAAAAGACTTGTCGCCACACTTGTGCGCGAATTGTCCGACGCTGGATTGGCCGGCGCGCGGATCGAGATTAAGCCAGATGGCTGTGTCATCCTCCACATGACGAAGATTGAACAAGAACACCCTGATGACTTCCTCAGCGGTGATCTGAGGATGAGGAAGAAATGACGAGGAGAGCGCTCCCTAAATATGTCTACGAAGATCGTGAGTATGTTCGGTTTATTCGCCGGGCTCGCGGCCAGTCAGAGATGATGCACGAGGAACCGGGGTCGCCAGAATTCTGGGATCATTATAATCGGCTTCTTAAGGCAGAAAAGTCAGCTCCTTCCAAGAGGAACTTTGAGGCCCTTATTCTAAGCTATTATGAAAGCGAGGCTTTTCAGAAACTCGCTCCCCGCACGAAAAGCGACTACCACAAGTATATTAGCCATATTCGAGATATTTGGGGCGACTATGAGCCGGCTAAGATCGAAACAACGCACATCTACGAGTTACAGCAAGCGAACAGGCATCATTGGCGCCAAGCGAACTATCTCGTTCAGGTTATGGTGGTGCTCCTCAACCATGCAAGACTGAAAGGCTTTATTAAAGGAACCGGTGACAAAACCGCGGCGCATGGCGTTCCTCTCCTGAAGCAAAAAAGTGACGGCTGGGAGCCGTGGCCGCAGGATGTGCGCGAAGAGTTCGAAGAAGTTGCGACAGCGAGAGCAAGGCTTGTTTACGAACTTTGTATCGGGACCGGCCAGCGCATTGGCGATGTGGTGAAGATCCGTTGGGGCGACCTTTCGGAGGGCGTCTATCGGGTTAAGCAAGGCAAAACTGACAAGGAGTTGTGGATCCCGCTCACCGAACGCTTGGCGGAGTATCTATCTGCGGTTCCCAAGAAGGGACTTAACGTGATCACAGATGCGAAGGGGCGGCCAGTAAGCTACCGCATGATCGCCGAGGAGATGCGTAAGGTGAAGGCAAGCATGAAGCACCCGCAAGCTAAGAAATATGTCACGCACGGTCTACGCAAGAATGCGACGATCGAGCTCTACTTAGCTGGATGCGACGACGAAATGGTGAAGGCCGTCACAGGTCACTCGGGCGTAGAAATGCTGAAAAAATATGGTGGTGAGGTCCGACAGCGACTTTTTGCACAGCAGGCCCAAGAAGCCCGGAATCGAATGGAACAGAACAAGAAGGGAACGTGAAAGTTTCAACGCTTGTTTCAAAATCCGATTTCTGAACGAGAAAGCGCGACGTAAGTCATTGAAAAATTTGGAGGCGAGTACCGGAATCGAACCGGTGTACACGGATTTGCAATCCGCTGCGTCACCACTCCGCCAACTCGCCGCCGTGGTGTTGGCGTCAGATACGGTATCGCAAGCGCCCGCGCAAGAGGCGAGTTGTGCCTTTGGCGCATTGTGCGCAGGCGACGTCGGCTCTGAGCGCGAGGGCAGGTCCGAAGGCCCTCTCGCATAACTTGCTCAGACCCTGCTTCTGTGGCAAAACCGGCCACAAGGGTTTGCTACCGAAGAGTTCTCGACATGCAAGATTTCGCTACGCGCCGCACCATGATGGTCGACACGCAGGTCCGTCCCAGCGATGTGACCAAATTCCCGATCATCGCGGCGATGCTGCATGTGCCGCGCGAGCAATTCGTGCCCGCGGCCAAGCGCGAAGCCGCCTATATCGGGGAGAACCTCGAACTGGCGCCGGGCCGCGTCCTGCTGGAACCGCGCAATTTCGCGAAGATGCTCGATGCGCTCGACATCCAGCCCGATGATCTGGTCCTCGATGTGGGCGCGGGGCTCGGCTATTCCTCCGCCGTGATCGCGCGGATGGCCGAGGCGGTCGTCGCGCTCGAAGACGAGGAGATGGCATCGCAGGCAGAGGCCGCGCTGGCAGAGGCGGGGGCCGACAATGTCGCCGTCGTCACCGGCGCGCTGACCGAGGGCGCAGCACAGCACGGCCCCTATGACGCGATCCTCATCGAAGGGGCGGTCGAAACCGTTCCCGCGGCGCTGATCGAGCAACTCAAAGAAGGCGGCCGGATCACCGCAATTTTCATGGAAGGCGCCCTCGGGGTCGCCCGGATCGGTTACAAGATCGACGGTGCGATGAGCTGGCGCGATCTTTTCAATGGCACCGCACCTGTCCTCCAGGGGTTCGTGAAGCCGCGTGAATTCGTGCTCTGAGGAGCACATCGAATAGGCTAGCTGTTTTGCAGGATATGCAATCGGACGCTGAGCCGATAGAATTTGAAGTAATCGCGCCCGGCGGCAGAGGGACAACACCTGCATCTGCGGCGATACAGGAAACGAGGGATATTCGATGCTGCGCAAGACTCTGACTATGACCGCTTTGGTCGCGGCTACCGCATTTGGGCCGGCCGCGGCAGGGGCGGAGACGCTCGCCGATGCGCTGGTCTCTGCATATCGCAATTCGAACCTGCTGGAGCAGAACCGGGCCGCGCTGCGGGCCGCCGATGAAGACGTCGCACAAGCCGTCGCGAATCTGCGCCCGGTCCTGCAGTGGACCGCGAGCTACGATTACCTGAATTCCGACGCCACGGGGGCGATCTCGCAGAGCGCCTCGACTTCGCTCGGTGCGTCGATGACGCTGTTCGATTTCGGTCGCAACAAGCTCAATGTCTCGATGAAGAAAGAGACCGTGCTGGCCACCCGCGAGGGTCTGCGCTCGGTCGAGCAAAACGTGCTGCTCTCGGCGATTCAGGCCTATTCGGACGTGAAATCGGCCTCCGAGCAGGTCGCGATCAACCAGAACTCGGCGCGCGTCCTGAACGAAGAACTCAAGGCCTCGAACGACCGTTTCGAAGTTGGTGAAGTCACGAAGACCGACGTGTCGCTCGCACAGGCTCAGCTCGCGTCCGCCCGTGCCTCGCTCGCTGCGGCACAGGGCAACCTGCGCTCCGCACGCGAGGCCTACAAGGCGGCCACTGGCCACTATCCGAGCAACCTCGCGGCCTTCCCGAAGCGTCCGTCTCTGCCGGGTTCGCTGGATGCGGCGCGCGACATCGCGCTGCGCACCCATCCGAGCATCAAGCAGCTGCAGCACACCGTCGCGGTCTATGACCTCGGTGTGGATTACGCCCGCGCCAATCGCCTGCCGAAAATCACCGGTTCGCTTGGCCTGCGCCAGCAAGAGCAGGGCGTGCAGACGCAATCCGCCGGGATCGAGCTGAACCAGACGCTTTATTCGGGTGGCGCGCTTCTTTCGGCGCAGCGTCAGGCCGTGGCGAACGATCAATCGGCCCGCGCGCAGCTGAGCCAGGCCGGTGTGACTGTCTCGCAAAACGTGGCCAACGCCTGGGCGGCGATCGACATCGCGAAGGCGCAGATTTCGGCTTACGATCAGCAGATCACCGCAGCCCGGACCGCCTATCAGGGCGTCAAGGAAGAGGCGCTTCTGGGCGCGCGCACCACGCTCGACGTGCTTTCGGCTGAACAGGACCTGCTGGATGCGCAGGCGGGCCGGATCGACGCGGCGGCCACTCTGCAGGTAGCTTATTATCAACTTTTGTCCGCTATGGGTCTGTTGACGGTAGAAAACCTGAAGCTTGGAATTCCGACCTATGATCCCGCGGCCTATTACAACTCGGTCCGCACCGCGCCCCTCACGCTCAGCCCGCAGGGCAAGCGTCTGGATCGTGTGCTCAAGGCCATCGGCCAGTAACGACCGAACGGTGTTTCGGCGGGCTTTCGGGCCCGCCTGCCGCGCCGCTGTGGCGCAGGCATCGCAGCCTCCGGGTGTCCCTCGCAGTTTCGGATCCGTCACGGCTGGACAGGCGCGCGTGCGCGCGGCAGGATGGAGTGATCATGGCTGATACCCGACCCAGACCCGAAATCGAAGATGTGCTGGCATCGATCCGGCGACTGGTGTCGCAGGACAGCCCGCGTGTGGCCGAGAGTTATCCAACCTCGAAAGGGGAGCGCTCGATGCCCGATCCGCTGGTTCTGACGCCCGCGCATCTCGTGTCGGAGTCTCAGGCGGGGTCGAAAGGCGATATCCACGATCTCGAATGGTCCGCGCCGGGTGTTTCGCCGGAAGAGGAAGCCGCGGCGGCGCAGGATGACGCCGTCGAACTGTCGGAGGCGCCCACCGAGTCGGTGGAGCCTGCACAGCTGTCCGAGGCCCGTCGCAAGCCGCAGAATTTTGAACCCGAATTCGATGATGCAGAGGCCGAGCCCTGGCCTTCGGAGGCGGAATTGCCGCAGGGCAGCTTTGACGATGAGCTCAAGCGGCTGGAGGGCTCGCTCGCCCAGCTTGAGGCAGAAGTGGCGCGCGATGGTGCCGATTACGAATCCGAGACGGGCGACCGGTTCGAACCGGCAGGCACCGCGCCGCTGACCGAATTGCCCGAAAGTTTTACGCCGGTTTGGGATCAGGGCTCCGATCCGGAGCAGACCTTCACCAGCGCAGAGTGGGAGGACGTGGCCGGCTTTGTCGCGCCCCAAGCGCCGGAAGCCGACGCGGCGGATGGTGACACGGATATCGCCAGCGAGACGCTTGAAAGCGCCGAGGATGATCCTCTGGCGGGCCTCGATTTCGATGACGCCTCTCCTTCAGAGGCCGAGCCGGAAGACATCAGCGCGGAGGAAGAGACCTTCGGGACCGAGGCCGTGATCGGCTTCGACGTGCCGCCGGGGGCCGAGGCAGAGCCTGAGTCGCTGCAGGACGCCACCGCAGCGCAGGATTGGGAAGATCTCACGCCCGAGATGGACGACGACACTGACAGTGCATCCGAGTTCATGCAGGCGAGCGACACCGCGGCTGACACACCGCCGCGTCGCCTGCATCTCAGCGATGCCGGGGCGCGTGCCCCGGAGCCGGAGCCGCGGACGTCCAGCTATGCGGAGCTGCGTGCGTCGCTCGAGGAAGATTTCGAGGCGGATGAGATCGCCGCGCTCGAGGCCGAACTTGCGTCCACCTCGGACCAGCCCGATGCCGCCTTGCATCCGCTGGCGCAATCGATGACCGAGACCCAGCTTCGGCACCTCGTGTCGTCGCTGCTGCGCGAAGAGCTTCAAGGCGCGCTCGGTGCGAAGATCACGCGCAATCTGCGCAAGATGGTGCGTCGCGAAGTGCAGCGCGCTCTGATGAGCCGCGATCTGGACTGAAGCTTTTCGGGTCGGGGAAAAGCCGGGGCAGGGTACGCGATGCGACTTTGCCCTACGCGGTGCGATCATGGCTTACATTGACTGGGAAGCTCTCGCACGGAAGGGAGCGCAAACCGCCCTTCTTGATCGCTGAGAAGAACACGCCCAAGAAATTCAAAACGGCTCGCCCTGTGGGACGCGCCGTTTTGTGTATCCAACTGTCGCCGTGGCGCCTGACAGGATCAGGCGGCTTCGGCCTCGTGCTCGTCCGAAATCGCGGCGAGACGGCGTTCGCTTTCTTCGCGCGACAGGGCGACCGACGTGCGGACACCTTTGCCGACGAATTCCATCAAACCCCGGACGACGCGCTCGTTCGGATCGATGCCGGCGCAGGACAGAACTTCACGACCATCGCGCGAGCGTGCCCAGCGGGCGATCTGCTCGGGACCGTTGCCGTATTTCTTGTCGTCTGCAATCGCATCATCCAGCGCCGCGAGAACCACAGCGGCGAACAGTTTGCGGGCTCGTTGGCCCTGCTCGTAATTGAAGGCCGAGCCGTCAACGAAATCGCGCATTCTTCCGTCCTTTGTTATTGCTCTTGCGTTTCCTGGCGTGAGGGCCATCTAGGCCGTTCGGCCCCCGATTCGATATGCCTTGGGTCACATGGCAGGTATGCGCCTGGCGCATATCACCTTTGCCGTTCACCAAAAGCTAGCCCCCTTACAAGGGATCGCAATGCACGCGAAGTAAGCGTGTGCCGCTGGAATTCAAGGCCGGCTATTTGCGAAGCGCGAACGCACAAAGGCCTAGATGGTCTTCTAAGTGATTGAAATTGCGCTCTATTGATGGCCTTCAGATCGCGCGAATTCGTTCGTATTACGAAGGATTTCTTGCGGTCGTTTCCTCTGCGTCACGATGTTCCGTAAAACGCATGGATGGGGCTTGCGCTTTCCGAAACATTTGATCCTTGCTGGTCATAAATAAGTGACCACCGCGTCACCCGCCGACATCTCGCCCGATGCGCGCCCGAGGCGCAGATAGGCGATCGCGCGATCGCCGGAACGGGTGAAAAGACGCCCGACGCTGCGCCCGTCCGAGGTGATCTCGGTTCCCGGCTCGGCGGGGCCTTTGACATCGACCGTGACGAAGCCTTTGCGCAGCTCGGTCTTGTGCTTCATCCGCGCGGTGACTTCCTGGCCGACATAGCAGCCTTTGCGGAAATCCACGCCGGCCAACCGATCGAACCCGGCCTCGAGGATGAACGTGTCGGGGGTCAGCTCGATACCGGTCTCAGGGATGCAATGCGCAACCCGGATCGCATCCCAATCGGTGCCGTCATCGCCCGCTTCGTCCCCGTAGAGCCGCCAGCCCATGTCGGGATGGCGCGGATCGGCCATTGCGCGCTCGGGCGCGGGCCCGGTACCGCGATAGACCTTCAGATCGGAGGGGGCGATCGCGACATCCGCACGCAGCTTGTACATGCCCAGCCGCTTGATCGTCGCCTCGGCGATGCTGGCGTCGATATCGAGCACGATCGCCTCGCCCCGCGCCAGCAGGAAGAAATCGGCAAGGTATTTGCCCTGCGGCGTCAGCAGGGCGGTATAGACCAGCCCGTCTTTCACGTGGCTCACGTCGTTCGTCACTAGCCCTTGCAGGAAGTGCTCGCGATCCGCACCGGTGATCTCGTAGAGAATGCGCTCGGCCATAGAGGTCTCCTTTCCCCGCCCATGTAGGCAGCCAGGACGGGAATGCCAACTCAATCGAGAAGCTGCATCCGGCAGAGCCCGGCATAGGGCCCGTTCTTGGCCAGCAACTCGTCATGCGTGCCCTGTTCCACGACCTGACCTTCGACCACCACGACGATCTTGTCGGCGTTGCGCACGGTCGACAGGCGGTGGGCGATGACCAGCGTCGTGCGACCCTCGCTCAGGTCGGACAGTGCTTGCGCGACCTTGGCCTCGGAGACAGTGTCGAGCGCGGAGGTCGCCTCGTCGAGCAGCAGGATCGGCGCGTCGCGCAGCACGGCGCGCGCGATGGCGACCCGTTGGCGTTGCCCGCCCGAGAGCGCCGAGCCGCGCGGGCCAGCGCCGGTATTGATGCCGTTTTGCAGAAGGTCGGTGAATTCGGTCACATGGGCCGCTTCGAGCGCGGTCTGGATATGGTCAGGGTCGACCTCCTGCTGCCCGAGCAGAACGTTTTCGCGGATCGTCTCGTCGAACAGCGCGGAATCCTGTGACACCGTCGAGAAATGCTGGCGCAGTTCGGCAAGGCCGAGAGCGTTCAGCGGCGTGCCGCCCAGCGTGATGCGCCCGCTATCGGGATCGACGAGCCGGGTCAGCAGGTTGAACACGGTGGTCTTGCCTGCGCCCGAGGGGCCAACAAGCGCGGTGGTCTGGCCGGGTTCGGCAACGAAACTGAGGCCGCGCAGGACGTGCTTGTCGCCGTAATGCAGATGCACGTCGTCGAATTCGATCCGCGTGGTCTCGGGCAGGGCGGCAGGCTGCGCAGGCGAGGTGATCGCGGGTTGGGTGTCGAACAGGCGATAGATCCGCTCGAGGCTCGCGGCCGCCGTTTGCCACGCACCTGCCGAATTCGCGAGACGGCGCAGCGGCTGGAAGGCCAGCGCCATCGCGGTGAAGAAGGACATGAAATCGCCGACAGAGCGCTCGCCCTCCAGAATCTGCTGGCCGCCGAGGATCAGCACCACGAAGAAGCCGAGACCGGTGATGATGTCGATCATCGCGGGCACGAGGCCCGAGATGAAGGTGGTCTTGATCTGGGCGATGCGGACTTCGTTCACGAGTCGGGCGAAGCGCCCCGCCTGATATTCCTCGATCCCGTTGAGCTTCACGGCGGCGATGCCGTGGAAAACCTCGTCGAGCCGGGTCGCGCGTTCGGAAGAGCTTTCGCGCATCTGGCGTGTCTTGCGGCGGATATAGCGTTGCGCCATCGCGACCGGCAGGATCAGGAGCGGTGCGCCGATCACGGCCCCCAGCGTCCAGCCGGGATCGATGGCAACCGCGACGCCGAACAGCGAAATCAGAGAGACCGCGTCGCGCCCGGTGCTGGAGATGAAGATCTTCCACACGTTCTGCACGGCGGAGGTGTCGCCCTGTACGCGTTCGATCAGCGCGCCGGGCGGGTTGGCCTGATAGAAATGCTGGTCGAGCCGCAGCATGTGCCGGAACAGGTCGATCTGCATATCGCTAGAGGTGCGCAGCGAGACGCTCGTCATCACCGTGCGCGAGGCCACCGAGGTCACGGCGCGGATCAGGAACAGCCCGAAGATCGCGGCGCCGACCCACCAGATCAGATCGCTTTCGCCTTGCACGAAGACCTTGTCGAAGAGCGGCTTGAGCATCCAGCTCAGCGCGCCCAGCGTCGAGCCTTCGATCATAAGAAGCACCATCGACACGCCGATCATTGGCCAGTGCTTGAGCAGATAATCGCGCCACATCCGGCCCGCGAGGTGTTTCGACGTGTAAGGATTTGCAGTCTTGGCCACGAGGCACCATGCGATAGGCGCGCCATTCGGCACGCGGTTAAGCCCGTGAATTACCGCGAGATAGGGGGCACGTGCAAGCCGGGCGCGAGATTGACGCGGCGGGCGGGCGGGATTACCGATTGTCCGTTGTGCCAGACGGAGATACCCGATGAGCCTTGCCCAAGGTCGCCCCTACCTCGCCATTCCCGGCCCCTCGACGATGCCTGACCGTGTTCTGGCCGCGATGCATCGTCCCGCGCCCAATATCTACGAAGGCGAGATCGAGGAGATCGCGGCGCGGGTCGCGGCGAACCTGCGTCGGGTGGCGATGTCCTCGTCCCATGTCGCGATCTATATCGCCAACGGGCACGGCGCTTGGGAGGCGTCGATCTCCAACGTGTTCTCGCGCGGCGACAAGGCGCTGAGCCTCGTGACCGGGCGCTTCGGCAATATCTGGGCGCGCAACGCGGCCACGATGGGCGTGGACGTTCAGCGGCTGGAATTCGGCATCAAGGCACCGGCCGATCCTGCAAAGGTCGAAGAGGCGCTGCGGGCCGACAAGACCCACGAGATCAAGGCCGTGCTGCTCACCCATGTCGATACCGCGACCTCGGTGGTCAACGACGTGCCGGCGATCCGCGCGGCGATCGACGCGGCGGGTCACCCGGCGCTCTTGATGGTCGATTGCATCGCCTCTCTGGGATGCGACGAGTTCCGGATGGACGATTGGGGCGTCGACGTGATGGTCGCCGCCAGCCAGAAGGGCCTGATGGTGCCGCCCGGTCTGGGCTTCGTCTGGTTCTCCGACAAGGCGCTGGCCGCCAGCCGCGAGGCCGATATGGTCACCCCCTATTGGGACTGGCAGCCGCGCGCCTTCCCCGAAATGGTCTATCAGTATTTCGGGGGCACCTCGCCGACCCATCACCTCTTTGGCCTCGATGAATCGCTTAAGATGATCCTCGAGGAAGAGGGGCTGACCCATATCTGGGCGCGTCACGCGACGCTCGCCTCCGCCGTCTGGGCGGCTTTCGAGACCTGGGGGCAGGAGGGCGACATCGCGCTCAACATCGCGAACCCGGCCCATCGCGCCCATTCGGTGACTGCGGCGCGGATCGGAGGCGGTAATGCCCAGCGGCTGCGCAGCTGGTTGGAGCGCGAGGCGGGGGTGACGCTGGGGATCGGGCTCGGGATGGCCGAACCCGGCACGCCCGAGGCCAACGATTTCCTGCGGGTCGCTCATATGGGCCACGTGAACGCCCATATGACGCTGGGCGCGCTGGCGACGATGGAGGCCGGGATGCAGGCGCTGAAAATCCCGCACAACCCCGGCGGCATCGCCGCGGCGGCCGGCGCGATTGCGAAAGGCGCCGGTCAGGCCTGACCGTGACGCTCCAGCCAGTCGGTGAGCTGTTCGACCTCTTCCGAAGCTTCACGCGAGATTTGCGGGGCTTCGGTGCGTGACGTCGAGAGTTTCATCTCGCGGCTGGATTGGGTCATGCCTGCATAAGCGCCGAAGGCCAAGGCAAAGGCCAGCGGGCTAAGCATTGCGATACGGGCGTTGCGAGTCTTGCGGCTCATGGGTCTGCTCCTGTTGTTGAGCAAAACATGGGCGCGCCCCCGAGTCGGCGCAACTCACCTTGCGGCGAGACGCGCCGACGCCGGTGCTTTTTTGCCGATTTGATCGGCGGAATTGTGTCTGAGAGGGCGCGCAGCTCAGCGCGCGCGGGCGGCTTTCAGCGCGTCGGGCAGAGCCGCAGCGAAGGCGTCGAGCTCGGCCTCCGGTCCGACTGAAACCCGGATGCAGCGATTTTGCGGGGCGACGAAAGGCATCCGCACGAACACCGCGCGCGCATCGAGTTCCCGCAGTACAGCCCGCGCGAAATCGCCGTCCTGCCCGCAGTCGACGGCGACGAAATTCGTGGCCGAGGGTAGGGTGCTCAGCCCGTTCTCCCTTGCGATCACGTCGATCCGGTCGCGTGCACCGGCCACCAGCAGGCGCATATAGGCCTGCCACGTTTTGTCCTGCAACGCGGCCAGCGCGCCTGCCTGAGAAATGCGGCACATGCCGAAATGATTGCGGATCTTGTCGAAGGCCGCGATCAGCTCGGGCGCGGCCAAGGCATAGCCCACGCGCGCGCCCGCCAAGCCATGCGCCTTCGAGAAGGTCCGCATCCGGATTACGCGGGGATCGTCGCCGGCGATGCGCGCTTCGGTCCCGTCGTCGGCGAATTCCACATAGGCCTCGTCCAGCACCATCAGCGTGCCCTCGGGCACGGCTTCGATCATCGCCTCGATCGTCTCGCGCGGGTGATGGGTGCCCATCGGATTGTCGGGATTGGCGATATAGACGAGCTTCGCGCCCACCTCCGCTGCCTTCGCGATCAGCGCCTGCGGGTCTTCGTGGTCATCGGCATAGGGCACTTTGTGCAGCACCCCGCCAAAGCCTGCGACGTGGTAGTTGAAGGTCGGATAGGCCCCGTCCGAGGTGACGACAGGGTCGCCGGGTTCGATCACCAGACGGCACAGATAGCCCAGGAGCCCGTCGATCCCTTCACCGACCAGCACATTCTCGACCGCGACACCGTGATGCTCGGCAATCGCCGTGCGCAGCTCGAAACTGGTCGAGTCGCCGTATTTCCAGACATCGCCTGCCGCCGCCGCCATCGCGGCAATCGCGCGCGGCGAGGGGCCGAAGCCGTTTTCATTCGCACCCAGCCGCGCGGCGAAGCGGCGGCCGGCAAGGCGCTCGTGTTCCTCGGGCCCGACGAAGGGCACGGTGGCGGGAAGGCTGTCGATCAGGCGGGTATATCGGGGTCCGGTCATGGCTACAGGCGTAAGCGCAAAGCGGTCATGCGGCAAGAGGGCGCTTCAATAGGTAGCGAGGGAAGCCGGAACACCGGAACCGGGGACTAGGCTAAGGGCTTGTCCCGGCGTAATCTTTAAAAATCACATATGTTTGGGAAGCCAGCCGATGAGCGCCAGCGACACCTCTTTCTCCACCTCCCTGTTCGAGACGCTGACAGGGGACCGCCCGGGAAATGTGAAGGAGTTGAGCGAGAGCGCCGCCGAGCACGAACCCGGCAGTTTCCTGCGCCATGTCGGCTCGTTGTCGATGACGAAGCTCGCCGACGGGCTGATCGATCCGAAACTGGTGTTGAGCTGGCTGATGCAGGCGGTGGGCGCGCCCGCCGCGCTGGTCAGCTGGCTGGTGCCGGTGCGCGAGGCGGGCTCTCTGTTGCCGCAGCTGTTCACCGCGCCGCATGTCCGCCAGATGCCGCAGCGCAAATGGGCCTGGGCGGCGGGGAGCTTGATCCAGGGGCTGGCGGCGGCTGCGATCGTGGTGATCGCGCTGACGATGCAGGGGATGGCCGCGGGGCTTGCGATGCTGGTTACGCTGGGCGTGCTGGCGATTGCGCGCTCGCTGTCCTCGGTGAGCTACAAGGATGTGCTGGGAAAGACCGTGGACCGGACGCGGCGCGGCACGACGACCGGGATCGCGACGAGCGTCTCGGCCGCCGGGGTGATCCTGTTCGCGATCATCCTGATGACCGGCGTGGTGGAGCGGATGAGCCTCGTGATCGGGGCGATCTCGCTGGCCGCCGTGCTCTGGGTCGCAGCGGCGGCGCTGTTCTCGACGCTGACGGAAGAAGACCAGCCGGGCGAGGATAAGGCCAGCATCGGCCTGTCCGAGTTGAGCCTGCTGTGGAACGACGCCGATCTGGGCAAGTTTGTGATCGCGCGGGTGCTGCTGCTGCCGACCGCGCTCGCGCCGCCCTATATCGTGCTGCTCGCGGCCCAGGCGGGCGATAACCGGTTCGGCGCCCTGGGGGCGATGGTGCTGGCCTCGGCGCTGGCCTCGCTGGTGAGCTCCTATATCTGGGGGCGGCTCGCGGATCGGTCCTCGCGCAAGGTTCTGATCTTCACCGGGCTGGTCGCAGCCGCGTTTCTGGCGCTGGCGGTGGTGCTGGGCTGGTCGGGGCTGATGGGCACGATCTGGGCATCGCCGGTGGCGCTGTTCGGGCTGATGATCGGCTATCAAGGGGTGCGGCTGGGCCGCTCGACCTATCTGGTGGATATGTCGCCCAGGGATGACCGCGCGGCCTATACAGCGGTGTCGAATACGACCGTGGGGGTGATGCTGCTGGCCTTCGGGGCGGCAAGTTCGGCGCTCGCGATGGCGGGGCCGGAAATGGTGCTGATCGTCTATGCGGGGATCTGCGTGGTCGCCTCGGGCGTGGCCTTCACGATGAAGGAAGTGTCGGATTAAGGCCTCCGTTCAGCTCATGGCACGGGGCGAGCAGCCCCGGGCCGCGCCCGACCCTCCCCCCGGGAGGGCGCATTGCGATATCGCGCGCGCTCATCCGTCGTTCGGGCTTGTGAGATAAAGTGCGGACCTCACATGTTGAGCCGCGCCCACCCGAGGGTCAGGCGCGGCCCTGATCGCTAAAGGCCTCGCTCAGCCCATCTCGGCCAGACGCGCCACGGCCTGACGCACTTTCTCGGCCTCTTCCTCGGCGCGGGCGAGGTTCTCGCGGGTTTCCACGACGACCTCGGGATCGGCA
This sequence comes from Thioclava sp. F28-4, assembly GCF_002020045.1. Classification (NCBI taxonomy): domain Bacteria; kingdom Pseudomonadati; phylum Pseudomonadota; class Alphaproteobacteria; order Rhodobacterales; family Paracoccaceae; genus Thioclava; species Thioclava sp. F28-4. The sequence continues at coordinate 31,121 of NZ_MPZQ01000007.1, forward strand.
TTGGCGATGAATTTCGGATTGTTCAGACGGCCCTTCATGCCGCCGATTTCCTTCTCCATCTTGCCCAGAGCCTTCTCCAGACGCGCCTTCTCCTTGGCGATGTCGATCACGCCTTCCAGCGGCAACCCGAACAGCGCGCCCTGCGCCGGGATCGAGATCGCCCCTTTCGGGATCGGTGCCTCGGTGATGCTCTCGATGCGCGCCAGCTTGAAGATCAGCGCCTCGTTATTGGCGAGCGCCGCGCGCGCGGCGTCATCGGCCTCGGCCAGAACCATCGGCAGCTTCAGACCCACCGGGACACCCATCTGCGTGCGCGACGACCGGATCGCCTCGATCAGGTCGATCACCCAGTTCATCTCGCGGTCGGCGGCCTCGTCCACCAGATCGGCGGCTTTGTACTCCGGCCAATCGGCATGGACGAGCATCTTCGCGCGGTCGCCCTGCGGCGCGGTCAACTCCCACAGCTCTTCGGTGATGAAGGGCATGATCGGGTGCAGCAGCGTGTAGCACTGATCGAGCACCCAGCGCATCGTGGCGCGGGTTTCCTCCGCATGCTCGCCGTCGAACAGCGGCTTGGCGAACTCGACATACCAGTCGCAGACCTTGCCCCAGACGAAGCCGTAAAGCCCCAGCGCCGCGTCGTTGAAGCGATAGGCGGCGAAGGCTTCGTCCACCTGCTCGCGGATCTTCGCGGTCTCGCCGATGATCCAGCGGTTCACCGTGTGGGTGGGCTGCGGAATCTCGGTCACGACCGGGCCGTCGAACACGCCGTTCATCTCGGCGAAGCGCGTCGCGTTCCAGATCTTCGTGCCGAAGTTCCGGTAGCCCTTGATGCGCTCTTCCGAGAGCTTCAGCACGCCGCCCATCGCCGCCATCGCGGTATTGGTGAAGCGCAGCGCATCCGCGCCGTAAGCGTCGATGATCTCGAGCGGGTCGATCACGTTGCCCGTCGTTTTCGACATCTTCTTGCCCTTCTCGTCGCGGACGAGCTGGTGCAGGTAGACGGTGTGGAAAGGCACCTGATCCATGACGGCCAGCTGCATCATCATCATCCGCGCCACCCAGAAGAACAGGATGTCGAAGCCGGTCACGAGGACATCGGTCGGGAAATACTTGCGCATCTCCTCGGTATCCTCGGGCCAGCCGAGCGTGCCGATCGGCCAGAGCCCCGACGAGAACCAGGTGTCGAGGACATCGGCATCGCGCCAGACCGGGTAGACGAGCTGCGTCGGATCCTCGGTCATCTCGTATTGCGCGAGGCTCGCGGCCAGCACTTCGATCGCCTTGTGGCGGTCTTCCACCTCGACGATGCGCGCCACGTTCAGCGGCGTTGGCAGCTCGGCATTCTGCGCCTTGAACCAGCCGATGACGCTCTCGAAATCGGAGGCGCAGTGGTAGCGGTCGTCGCGATGCACCATTTTGGTCTCGACGAGCAGACGGCCCATCTCCACGAGGTCGATCGTGCCGTCGCCCTCGTCATCGCGGAAATCGGGCGCGTCCATATCCAGACCGTACCAGACCGGGATCTGGTGACCCCACCAGAGCTGGCGCGAGATGCACCACGGCTCGATGTTTTCCAGCCAGTGGAAATAGGTCTTCTCGCCGGCCTCGGGCATGATCACCGTGTCGCCGTTGCGCACCGCATCCAGCGCCTTGCCCACGATCTTCTCGGCATCGACGAACCACTGATCGGTCAGCATCGGCTCGATCACCACTTTCGAGCGATCGCCGAAGGGCTGCATGATAGGCTTGTCTTCGACATACGGAACGGTGGTTTCCGTCTCGTTGCCGTCTTCGTCGGTGACGGTCTTCGTGATCGTCACCGCGAGGCCTTCGTCGGTGATCTGACGGATCACGGCCTCACGCGCCTCGAACCGGTCGAGCCCGCGCAGTTCCTCGGGCACGAGGTTGAGCGCATCGATCTCGGCCTCGGTGAACTCGGCCCCTTTCGAGATGTCCATCGCGCGGGCCGCGCATTCCTCGTAGGACAGCCCGTCGGCGCGCATCGCGCCCTTGGTGTCCATCAGGCGATACATCGGAATGCCGCCGCGCTTGGCGACCATGTAGTCGTTGAAGTCATGCGCGCCGGTGATCTTCACCGCGCCCGAGCCGAATTCGGGATCGGGGTATTGATCGGTGATGATCGGGATCAGGCGGCGATGCTCTTTCGGGCCCACCGGAATCTCGCAGAGCTTGCCGACGATCGGCGCGTAACGCTCATCCGAGGGATGAACCGCAACCGCACCGTCGCCGAGCATCGTCTCGGGGCGGGTGGTCGCGATCGAGATGTAATCGCGCTCTTCGGTGAAGAGGACATTCCCGTCCTCGTCCTTCTCGACATAGGTGTAGGTTTCACCGCCTGCGAGCGGGTATTTGAAGTGCCACATGTGACCGGCGACTTCGATATTCTCCACCTCGAGGTCGGAGATCGCGGTCTCGAAATGGGGATCCCAGTTCACCAGCCGCTTGCCGCGATAGATCAGGCCCTTCTCGTACATGTCGACGAAGACCTTGATCACGGCGTCATGGAAATTGCCCTCGTTGCCCTCCGGCGCACCGGGCGCACCCGACATCGTAAAGGCGTTGCGCGACCAGTCGCAGCTCGAGCCCAGACGCTTGAGCTGGTTGATGATGGTCGAGCCGTATTCGCCCTTCCACTCCCAGACCTTCTCGAGGAATTTCTCGCGGCCCAGCTCCACACGCTTGGGCTGCTGGGTCTTGGCCAGTTCCTTCTCGACCATCAGCTGGGTCGCGATGCCCGCATGGTCCTGACCCGGCTGCCAGAGCGTGTCGAAACCGCGCATCCGGTGCCAGCGCACGAGGATATCCTGCACGGTGTTGTTGAAGGCGTGGCCCACATGCAGCGCGCCCGTCACGTTGGGCGGCGGGATCATCACGCAGAAGGTCTCGTCGCGCGATGCGTTGGCCCCGGCCTTGAAGGCTCCGGCCTCTTCCCATTTCGCGTAGATCCGCGGCTCGGCGCTCGCGGCATCGAAAGTCTTGTCCATCGTCATGTCAGGCATCCTTGGCTCGGCTTGAGGGCTGTTTAGCCCGCGCAGGCGGCAAGGAAAACCCCGTGCGCGCCGGTCCAAAAAGCGCGGCGGGCACGATCGGGTCAACAAACTGCCGCGATTGCCCCTGAAGATAAGAGAAACTTATCCTACATTGGATAGTATAAGCCCAACTTATCTGAGGAGCGCTGATATGCGCGGTCTCTTCGAGCGTGTGATCTCTGCCTTGCGTCGCCGCAGCCCGGAACGGGCCGAGGCGCGCGCGGCAGCTGGTGCGGGCCGCGGGCCGGTGGATCATGTCGTGCTGCTCGACGGGACGCTCGGCTCGCTGCGGCCCGACCGCCTCACCTCGATTGGGCTGATCTATCGCTTCCTGCGCCGGGCCGCGCCGAAAGTGTCGGTCTATTACGGGCGCGGGCTGCGCTGGCGGGACTGGCACGACATGTCGGACGTCTGGTTCGGCTGGGGCGTGAACCAGCAGATCTCACGCGCCTATGGCTGGCTCGCGATGCGCTACCGTCCGGGCGACCGGATTTTCCTGATCGGCTATTCTCGGGGCGCCTTCGCGGCGCGCTCGCTCGCCGGGATGATCGGGCGGATCGGTCTCTTGCGTCCGGAACATGCGATCGAGCGGAACACCCGCCTCGCCTGGCGCCATTACGAGGAAGAGACGCCCGCGGACATCCTGCAAAGCTTTCGCAACAGCCTGTGCCACGAGAATGTCGAGATCGAGATGGTCGGCGCGTTCGACACGGTGCAGGCGCTGGGCATCCGCGTGCCGTTCTTCTGGATCGTCAGCGAAGAGCGCGTGCGGTTTCACGACCACCACCTGAGCGATCATGTGCGCCACGGGTTTCAGGCGCTCGCGCTCGACGAGCGGCGCTCGGTGCTGGAGCCGTTGGTCTGGGAAAGCGACGAGGGGGCTTCGGAGGCAGCGCCTCCCGCGACCCGGATCGAGCAGCGCTGGTTTCGCGGTGCGCATGGCGATATCGGCGGGATGTTGGGCCATTTCGGCGATGCCCGGCCGCTCGCCAATATTCCGCTCGTGTGGATGCTGGAACGCGCCGAGTCGCTGGGCCTGAGCCTGCCGCCCGGCTGGCAGGCGGAGTTCCCGCGCGATCCGAATGCGCCATCCGTCGGCACATGGACCGGATGGAGCAAGCTGTTCTGGCTGCGTGCGCCGCGTGTCGTGGGGCGCGATCCTTCTGAGGGGCTGCATGAGAGCGTCGTCTTGCCCGAAGGCTCGCGCGCGATTTTCCGACCGCGCATCCTGCGCCCCGAAATTCGCCGCCTCGCGCGCGGCTCCGCCCCTGCCTCAGATATCGGGCGTCATGACGAAACAGGTGGCGGTGCCGGTCGCGTAGAGGCGTCCATCCTCGGCGCCCCGGATCTCACCCCGCGCGACGCCGGTTGACCGCCCGATATGATCGAGCTGGCCCACGCCGATCACCTCGGTGCCGGGCTTGATCGCGCGGATCAGGTTCACCTTGAATTCGAGCGTCGTCTGCGTCTGACCCTTCTTCAGCCCGGTGATCACCGAGCAGGTCATCACCGTATCGAGCATCATCGCATACCAGCCGCCGTGAATGCCGCCATAGCCGTTGGTCTGCGGATGGCCCGGCGTGCCGCGACAGGTGACGCGGCCTTCCTCGGCCTCGGTGATCCGATAGGCCATCAGCTTCTGCACGGTGGGGGAGGGGACGTCGCCGGTGACCATCTTGCGGACGTAGTCTAGCCCCGACATCGAGAGGACCTCCTCGAGCGGGAGGAAATCGTCGGGTCCTTCGGCAAAATACTGGTCGGGCATCTTTGGTTCCTTTTCCGGGGCAGGAATTGGGGAAGATAGAGCGCTTCCGATCGCGCCGAAAGTCGGCATCTTCTGTTCCCATTTGTTGGAGGTACAAAATGCAGTGTCGCAAGGGAGAAAAGAGCCGAATTATTGCCACATTATTCCTCCAATGATCTTCGCATCACTGAAGGAGAGATTATGCTTGAGAAAACCTTTTCGGCGGTTTCCGCTCTATTACTTGGTTTCTTGCCCTGTGCTTTGTATGCAGATGAGCCCTACATGCCATACATGGATCCTGAGGGCGCTAGCCCTCGAGAAATTATCTGCCGTATCGCGGATCATGGCAAAATCTATCACAATGGAACTTGTTATTTTCAAGCTCGGGAACAGGGTTCGTTCACCATCGTGACGGGGAACGCGAAATACGCAGCTTCTGTCGATCTCGTTGACCGGGAGCACGCTTTGGGTCTCTGGACCGAAGAAGCTTACGCTAGCCACATGCACGGTCGACTGCACGAGTTAAATCGTTCTCACGGGGACCGTGCATGTTGGGAGGATGACGAACTTTCAATCTGCGCTTGGTGAGTTCCGCAAAACTGAAACCGCACACCCGCCTCGCCACCGTAAAAGAAAAAAGGGGCCCAGCCGGGCCCCTTCGTTCAATCCGCTCAAACGCCCTTTCAGGCCACTTTCTCCAGCACCGTATCGGGCGTCACACCCAGCGCGTGGCAGACGTCGCGGGTCAGGCCGGGGCGGTTGAGCGTGTAGAAATGCAGGTCTTCCACGCCGCCCTCGATCAGTTTGTCGCACAACTCGGTGCACAGCGCGGTCGCCAGAAGATGCTCGCGCCCGTCGCGGATCGCGGCCTCGAAGGCTTCCTCGACCCATGCGGGGATGGAGGTGCCGCAGCTTTGCGCGAATTTCTTGGCACCTTTCCACGACTGGATCGGCAGGATGCCGGGGATGATCTTCGCGTCGATCCCTTCCTTCTCGCAGGCGTCGCGGAAGCGGAAGAAGGTCTCGGGCTCGAAGAAGAACTGCGTGATCGCCGAGGTCGCACCCGCCTCGACCTTGCGCTTGAGCCAGCGCACGTCGGCCATATTGTCGGCGGCGTCGGGATGCGGCTCGGGATAGGCGCCCGCGCGGATCGTGAAGCGGCCATCCTCGGCCAGCGCCTCGATCAGCTCGACCGAAGAGGCGAAGCCCTCGGGATGCGGCGTGAAATGCTTGGCGCCCTGCGGCGGATCGCCCCGGAGCGCCACGATCTCGGTCACGCCGACCTCGGCATAGGCGTCCACGATCTCCATCGTCTCGGCCTTGGTCGCTTCCACGCAGGTCAGGTGCGCGGCGACATTGAGGCCGTAATTCTTGTGGATCGTGCCGACCGCCTCATGGGTCAGCTTGCGCGTCGTGCCACCCGCCCCGTAGGTCACGGAGGTGAACTCGGGTTTCAGCGGTGCCAGAACCTGCGCGGTTTCCCACAGCCGGAACGACGCATCGAGCGTCTTCGGCGGGAAAAATTCGAAGCTGACCTTGGGCGTCGTCATGGGAATCTATCCTTTCGTTCGCTCTCTTGTGCCAGATCGGGCTTTGTGAGACAAACTCATAATCTTCAAAATCGTTATGAGTGTAACAACAAGATGCATCTCGAGTTCCGTCACCTGCGCACAATCAAGGCGATTCACGATGCCGGGGGGCTCGCGAAGGCAGCGGACGTGCTGCACATAACACAATCCGCGCTGTCGCACCAAATCAAAGGGCTCGAGGACCAGACCGGGGTGGAGCTGTTCGTGCGTCGCTCGAAGCCGCTGAAGCTGTCGGCGGCGGGGCAGAAGCTGCTGCGGCTGGCCGAACGCATCCTGCCCGAGATCGCCGCGACAGAGGCCGAGTTCGACGCGTTGCGGTCGGGCCGCGCGGGGCGCCTGCACATCGCTATCGAGTGCCATGCCTGTTTCGACTGGCTGTTCCCGGTATTGGAGCGCTTCCGCCACGCCTGGCCCGATATCGACGTGGATATCCGGCCCGGTCTGGCCTTCAACGCTTTGCCCGCGCTGAGCCGCGAAGAGGTCGATCTGGTGATCTCCTCGGATCCCGAGAAGATCGACGGCGTCACTTTCAACCCGCTCTTCGACTACGCGCCGACCTTCATCGCCGCCGCGAATTCGCCGCTGGCCGCGAAACCCTATATAGAGGCGCAGGATTTCGCGGATCAGACGCTGATCACCTATCCGATCGACCGGGGCCGCTCGGACATCTTCACGCAGCTTTTGACGCCTGCCCGGGTCGAACCGAAAGCCGTGCGGCAGGTGGAGCTGACCGCGGTGATCCTGATGCTGGTCGCCTCGAATCGCGGCGTGGCGGTGCTGCCCGACTGGGTGCTGCGCGAGGTGAAATACCAACCCGACTACATCACCAAGCCGGTGACCGAACACGGGCTGACCAAGCGGCTCTATGCCGCGACGCGCTCCGAGGACGCGACGCAGCCCTTCATGGCGCATTTCCTGCGGCTTGCGCGCACCGAGCCGGTGAAGCTGCAACGCGCCTGAGCCTTCTTCTCGACCGAAATATCCCGGGGGGTGAGGCGGAAAATGGCGGCCTTCCAGTGGAAGGTCGCTCCGCCGAACGCCCGGAGCGCAAGCGAAGGGCCGGCAGCGAGCGGGGCAGAGCCCCTCCTCAGTTTGCCTGACGCGCCAAAGGTCTTGGATTTTCCACGCAACCCCTGTAAGGCGACCGCTTGAAACGCGAAGGAGCCCAGAGATGCAAGGCAGCGCAAACCTCAACCTGATGATCAAGGCCGCCCGCAAGGCAGGCCGCTCGCTGGTCAAGGATTTCCGCGAGGTCGAGAACCTTCAGGTCTCCTCGAAGGGCCCGGGTGATTTCGTCTCGAAGGCCGACCGCGAATCCGAGAAGATCATCAAGGACGAGCTGCGCGGGGCGCGCCCCTCCTATGGCTGGATCGGCGAGGAAACCGGCGAAGAGGCGGGCGACGACCCGACCCGCCGCTGGATCGTCGACCCGCTCGACGGCACCACGAACTTCCTGCACGGCCTGCCGCATTGGGCGATCTCGATCGCGCTGGAGCATAAGGGCGAAATCATCGCAGCCGTGGTCTTCGACGCGGCGAAAGACGAGATGTATTTCGCCGAGAAGGGCCTCGGCGCTTTCATGAACGACACCCGTCTGCGCGTATCGGGCCGTCACAAGATGATCGAATCGGTCTTCGCGACCGGCGTGCCCTTCGGCGGCAAATCGACGCTTCCGGCGACGCTGAAGGACCTTGCCAAGCTGATGCCGCAATGCGCGGGTGTCCGGCGCTGGGGTGCGGCTTCGCTCGATCTGGCCTATGTCGCGGCGGGCCGCTACGAGGGCTATTGGGAGCGCGGGCTGAACGCGTGGGACGTGGCTGCGGGCATGCTCCTCGTGAAGGAAGCGGGCGGTTTCGTGGAAGCCGTGCGCGAAGGTCGCGGCGTTCTCGAATCGGGCTCGGTGATCGCGTCGAATGCCGAAATGTTCCCGGCCCTCACGAAGGCGCTTCGGTCAAACGACTGATAAATCTTTGAAATTTAGATGTGGCGGCGAAAGGCGGACGAAGGTTCACCTTTCGTTCATTCCGTTGTGCCAGCCTGATGCGGTTACCAGAAAGGGATGCCGCCATGGTTGGACAGGAATACGGAGCTACGTCGATCGCGCTTGAACAGCGTGCGTTGACTGCGCTGCACGGGCCGGGCGATTGCGCCGTCGACCGCGCGTTGGAAGAGTTGCGGCAGGCGGTCTCCGATCTCGCCTTTGCCGAGGCGGCCGACCTGATCGCACGTCACCGGGTCGCGGTCTTGGACGAGATGATTTCGGGTTGCTTTGAGGATGCGGAAACGGCCGAGCCGGACACGGCAGCGGCCCTGCGCGTAGCGGCCGAAGGGCTGCAGGAAGAGCGCGCGACTCTGGCGGAGACGTTGCCGCTCGAGCTTTCCCTGCGCGCCGATCAGCGCGACGCGGCCTGCGAGCGCATCCGCGCCGCACAACGCCGCCTGCGCAACATTTCCCAGATGCCAGACCATTTCGGCTGTGCCTGCGCGTGTGGCCGCGCTGGGGCAGGGCCGTGCGAGGACGCGGCGGATCAGATCCAGCAGGCGCTGCGTTTCGATGCGGAAGCCATCGCCGATATCGCCCGGCAGGAGGCGCGCGCACGTCTCAGCGACGGCTTCGCGGCCTTGCCGGTCGCCTCGCCTCTCTCGCCTCGCCGCGGCGGTGATACTGGGACCACGGCGGCACAGGTCGCCCGCCGCCTTGTCGAGGATGCGCGCCGGAGACTTTGCTGAGCCGCGATCCCATCTTGATACGGCCAGCTATGCCCTGCGTTGGAGGCTATGCAGACCCGAAGATCGTGCTAGCCTGTTGCGGCGCAAAAGGCGCATCGGAAAGAGGGTCTGAAATGATTCAGGAATTCAAGGATTTCATCGCCAAGGGCAATGTCATGGACATGGCGGTTGGTATCATCATCGGCGCGGCCTTCACTGCGATCGTCACGTCGCTCGTCGGCGACATCATCAACCCGATCATCGGCCTGTTCACGGGCGGGGTCGATTTCACCAATAATTATGCCGTGCTCTCCGGCGAGGTTCCCGCGGGGGCAAGCCTTGACGAGGCGCGCAAATCGGGGGCGTCGGTCTTCGCCTATGGTGCCTTCGTGATGGCAGTGATCAACTTCCTCATCATCGCGTTCGTCGTCTTCATGCTGGTGAAGATGGTCAATCGCGTGAAGGCCGCGGCGGAGAAGCCCGACGATGTCGCGCCCGCGGTGGAAACCGGGCCGAGCCAGCTCGACGTGCTGCTCGAGATTCGCGACGCGCTTCGGAAGTGACGGCGCGGGGCGTCTCAGGCAGACGTCGCCGGCAGATATGAGAACGGCCCGGGGCAAAGCTCCGGGCCGTTTCGTTCGTGGGGCAGGGCGACCCTTATTCGGCTGCGTGCTTCACCGCGTCTGGCGCATCGAGCGGCAGGTCGAGCGCTTCTGCCACAGCCTTGTAGGTCACCTTGCCCGCATGGACGTTGAGGCCCGCGGCCAGGTGCGGATCCTCGGCGCAGGCGCGCTCCCATCCCTTGTCGGCCAGCGCCAGCAGGAACGGCTGCGTCGCGTTCGACAGGGCGAGGGTCGCGGTGCGCGCGACCGCGCCGGGCATGTTGGCCACGCAGTAATGCATCACGCCCTCGACCTCGTAGATCGGGTCGTCATGAGTCGTGGGATGCGAGGTCTCGACGCAGCCGCCCTGATCGATTGCGACATCGACGATCGCCGCGCCGGGCTTCATCGTCTTCAGCATCTCGCGGGTCACCAGTTTCGGGGCGGCGGCCCCGGGGATCAGCACCGCGCCGATCACCAGATCGGAGGCTGCGACCAGCGCTTCGGTCTCGGCCTTCGAAGCATAGGCGGTGCGGAAGGTGCCGCCGAACGTGTCATCGAGATAGCGCAGACGCGGCAGCGACTTGTCGAGCACGGTCACATCCGCCCCCATCCCGGCAGCTACGCGCGCGGCGTTGGTGCCCACGACGCCGCCGCCGATCACGACGACCTTCGCGGGCGACACGCCCGGCACGCCGCCCATCAGCACGCCGCGCCCGCCATTGGCTTTCTGCAGCGTCCAGGCCCCCATCTGCGGCGCGAGGCGACCGGCCACTTCGGACATCGGCGCGAGCAGCGGCAGGGTGCCGTCCTTCGCGGTCACCGTCTCGTAGGCGATGCAGGTCGCGCCCGATTTCATCAGGTCATGGGTCTGCGCCGGGTCGGCGGCCAGATGCAGATAGGTGAAGAGAAGCTGGCCTTCGCGCAGCATCGCGCGCTCGGAGGCCTGCGGCTCTTTCACTTTCACGATCATCTCGGCCTGCGCGAACACATCCGCCGCATCGCCGAGGATTTTCGCGCCAGCCGCCTCGTAATCGCTGTCGGTGAAGCCCGCGCCCTGACCTGCGCCGGTCTCGACCAGCACCTCGTGGCCATGGGCCACCGCCTCTTGTGCCGCAGCCGGGGTCAGCCCGACGCGGAATTCCTGCGCCTTGATCTCGCGCACCGTTCCGATCTTCATCGCGTGTCCTCCTCCAAAAAATGGAAACGTCCTGCCCCCAGTATGCGCTCCGTCACAAGCAAGTGCTTTGCCAATTTGCCGGTTGTGGGCGGGGTGGGTCGCTCGTATCTTCGATGAAATGCGCAAAGATCGGCAGGATATTGCATGAGCGACAAGCTGGACGCGACAGATCGTCGGCTGCTGGAGGTTTTGCAGCGGCAGGGGCGAATCTCCAATGCCGAGCTGAGCGAGCGGGTGAACCTGTCGGCCTCGGCCTGCCACCGCCGGGTGCAGCGGCTGGAGGAGGAGGGCTACATCCGCGATTACGTCGCCCTGCTGAACCCGCGCAAGCTGGGGCGGACCACGACGGTCTATGTCGAGATCAAGCTGTCGAGCCAGGCGGACGAGGTTCTGGACGCGTTCGAGAAGGGCGTGAAGCAGGTGCCCGAGGTGCTCGAATGTCACCTGATGGCGGGGGCTGCGGATTACCTGCTGAAGGTGGTGGCGGCCGATGCCGAGGATTTCGCGCGGCTGCACCGGGCGAAGCTCGCCAACATTCCGGGCGTGGCGCAGATTCAGTCGAGCTTTTCGCTCAAATGCGTAGTCTCGACCACGGCGATGCCGGTCTGAGGCTCAGGCCCGCCAGAAGCGCGGCAGGAACACTACGAGGATCGCGAGCATCCCGATCCGGCCCAGCAGCATTGCGAGCGTCAGCAGCCATGTCGCGGCGTCGCTGAAATCGATCATCGTACCGGTGCGATCGGTCAGTGGGCCGACCCCATAGCCGATATTGCCAAGCGCCCCCCATGTCGCGAAGAGCGCCGAGACGAAATCCGCGCCGGTCATCGAGATCCCGACCGAGATCAGGCCGAGCGTCAGCATGTAGCCGGTGAAGTAGAGGATGAGGGAGGAGAGCACGTCCTCCTCCAACAGCTTGTCGCCAAGGCGCGGTTGCAGGACTCGGTGCGGCATCTGAAGGCGGCGCACGGCGGCGCGGATCACCGCGCCGAGCGCCTGCCAGCGAAAGACCGAGAGCGCGCCCGAGCTTGACCCGGTGCAGCCGCCGATCAGCCCGACCCAATAGGCCAGCACCATCGCGAAGCTCCCCCAATTTGCGACATTGGCGGTGCCGAAACCGGTGCCGGTCATGATCGAGGAAAGGTTGAAGGCGGCGGAGCGGAAGGTTGGTTCGATCCCGTCGGGCGCGTGGGTGTAGCGCCAGATCAGGAGTGCTGCGAGCGCGAGGGCGAACCAGCGCAGGAAGGCGTGGATTTGCGGGTCGTCCCAGAACGGGCGCAGATCGCCGCGGCCAAGCTGGACATAGCGGATGAAGGGCAGCGCCGAGCCCAGCATGAAGATGACACCGGCATATTGCGCGCCCGGCGAAAAGCTCGCGAAGGAGCTGTCATGGGTGCCGAAGCCGCCTGTCGCGATCGTCGCCATCGCGTAGCAGATCGCGTCGAACGAGCTCATGCCCGCGGCGGCATAGCTGATTGCGCAGGCCAGCGTCAGCGAAACATAGACCCAGAGCAGCGAGCGCGCGATGTTATGGGCGCGCGGCATCACCTTGCCCAGCGTATCGAACCCTTCGGCCTGAAAATAGCGCATACCGCCGATGCGCAGCACCGGCAGGAAGATCATCGCGACGAAGGCGATCCCCAGCCCGCCGAACCAGTTCAGCATCCCGCGCCAGAGCACCACCCCGCGCGGCAGCGTGTCGAGATGTTCGAAGACTGTGTAGCCGGTGGTGGTGATGCCCGAGGCGGCCTCGAAATAGGCGTTGGTCCACGTCGCGTGCGGCGCGCCCTCGATGAAGGGCAGGGCTGCGAAGATCGGCAGACCGAGCCAGATCGCCGCCGTGAGCAGATAAGCTTGCCGCGTGTTGAGCCCGTTCGCGCTTTTGGTTCGGGTCGCGAGCGAGAGAACCATCCCGATCAGAGCGGTCTCGACCGCTGCCTCGAAGAATTCCTGCCAGTTCGGATTGAGGTCGCTGAAGTCCAGCGCCGCGGGCACCAGCATCGCGGTCCCGAGGGCCGCGAGGATCAGGCCGAAGAGATGCAGGACGGGCCGGATATCGGACATGTGAAAGCGGTTCCCGCCAGAACGAAGTGCTGGCGCTAGGGTAGGGGGCGCGGCGCTTTAGGCAAGATCAAAGCGGCGGCGGCCGTGCTTTCTTGTGGAGGTGTCTTCCAGAAACCAAAAACCCCCGCGGCCAAGCCTCGGGGGTCATCGGTGCGGGCAAGCCCGCCAGCATTTTCAGGCGCCTTTGCAGACGCGGAGCGGTGCGCTTAGAGCGCGCCTTCGCGCTGAGCCTTCTTGCGTGCCAGTTTACGGGCACGGCGGACGGCTTCGGCTTTCTCGCGCGCTTTTTTGACCGAGGGTTTCTCGAAATGCTGCTTGAGCTTCATCTCGCGGAACACACCCTCGCGCTGAAGCTTTTTCTTCAGAGCACGGAGCGCCTGTTCGACGTTGTTGTCGCGAACGCTGACCTGCATGTGGTGTCACCACCTTCCTAAGTTAGAGTTGCAGTTGCTTGCAGGAGCGCTCCATATAGTCACCAAAAGGCGGTTTGTCTACCGCCAAAGCTGAGAGAGGAAACGCGATGAAAAACGACCATCTCGATATGGACCGCACGCGATCCGAGCTGTTGGCGGCGATCAAGCCGCATGTGCCTTTCGACGGCTGGTCCGAGCCTGCCTTCAAGCTCGCGGTCTCCGACCTGGGGCTCGATCCGGGGCTGGCGCGGGTCGTGTGTCCGCGCGGCGCCGTCGATCTGGCGGTGGCCTATCACCGCGAGGGCGATGCCGCGATGCTCAAGCGTCTGGAAGAGGCCGATCTGTCGGGGATGAAGTTCCGCGACCGGATCGCGACCGCCGTGCGCTTCCGTCTGGAAGAGGCCGATCCGGAGCTGGTGCGCCGCGGGGCCGCGATCTTCGCGCTGCCGCAGAATGCCACGACCGGCTCGAAGCTGATCTGGGAGACCTCGGACAAGATCTGGCGCGCGCTGGGCGACGTCAGCGAGGATTACAACTGGTACACGAAGCGGATGACGCTTTCGGGGGTCTACAGCTCGACCGTGCTTTACTGGATGGGCGATGAGAGCGAGGGCAAGGCCGACACCTGGGCCTTCCTCGACCGCCGCATCGAGGATGTGATGCAGTTCGAAAAGGTGAAAGGCGCGGCGATGAAGCTGCCTTTCCTGCCGAAGCTTCTCGGCGGCATCCGTGCGCCGAAAGGCACTGACGACATGCCGGGCCGGGAGGCGCATTGATGAAACCTGTCGAGATGCCGACCGAGATGCGCTGCGTCGAGATTTCCGAACATGGCGCGCCGGAGGTGCTGACGGAAGTCACCCGCGCCGTGCCGGTTGCGGGCCATGGGGAGATCCTGATCGAGGTGGCCTATGCCGGGGTGAACCGCCCCGATGCGCTGCAACGCGCGGGCGCCTACAACCCGCCGCCGGGCGCGTCGGATTTGCCGGGGCTGGAATGCTCGGGCCGGGTCGCGGCGATCGGGCCGGGTGTCACGGATTGGGAGGTGGGCGATCAGGTCTGCGCGCTGCTACCCGGTGGCGGCTACGCCGAGTATGTGACCTGTCCGGCCGAACATGCGCTGCCCGTGCCTGCGGGGCTCGATCTGAAATCGGCGGCCTGTCTGCCCGAGACCTGCTTCACCGTCTGGTCGACCATGGTGATGCGCGGCGGATTGCAGGCGGGCGAGCGATTCCTGGTGCATGGCGGTTCTTCCGGGATCGGCACGACGGCGATCCAGATCGCGACGGCGCTGGGCGCACGGGTCTTCACCACGGCAGGCAGCCCCGAGAAATGCGCGGTCTGCGAAGAGCTTGGCGCGACGGCGATCAACTACAAGACGGGCGATTTCGTCGATGTGCTGAAGGCCGAAGGCGGGGCGAACCTCGTGCTCGACATGGTGGGCGGTGACTATATCGCGCGCAATATCAAGGCGATGGCCAATGATGCCCGCCTCGTCTTCATCGCCTTCCTCGGCGGACCCAAGGCCGAGATCAACTTCGCGCAGGTCATGGTGAAGCGTCTCACGATCACCGGGGCCACGCTGCGCCCGCAATCGGATGCGGCCAAGGCCGAGATTGCGCGGCAGCTGCGCGCCAATGTCTGGCCGATGATCAATTCGGGCAAGCTGCGCGTGATCCATGACAGCACCTTCCCGCTGGCCGAGGCTGCAAAAGCCCATGAGCGGATGGAGACGAGCCAGCATATTGGCAAGATCGTGTTGGAAGTTGCAGGCGGCTGAACTTTCGTCCCGCGTGCGCCGGGTGTATGCTTCCGGCGTGCGCGGACCAACGAGGGGAGGCGGTCATGAGCGACGGACGCTTTGAATTTCTGGATGGGTATCCGGCCGATGTGCTGGCATTCGAGGCCAAGGGCACGATCGGCGCGGAGGCTTACGAGCAGCATCTGATCCCGGCGGTGGAGGCCAAGATCGCCGCCGAGGGCAAGGTGAAGCTGCTCTATATCATCGGCGACGCATTCGACGGCTACACCGCAAAAGCGGCATGGGACGACACCAAGCTGGGCCTGTCGCATCTGGGCGATTTCGCCGCGGTGGCGCTGGTCAGCGATGTCGACTGGATCCGCTGGGGCGTGCAGGCCTTCGCGCCGATGATCCCCGGCACGGTCAAGCTGTTCCGCTTGAGCGAATTGGATCAGGCCAAGGCGTGGATTTGTGCCGCGGGCAAGGCTGAGGAAGACCACAGCCACGACGTTGCGGCGACGCATAAGCTGCCGACGTTGGAAGATCGCCAGCCGCCGCTCGAGGACTGATCCCTCAGCGCACCTTTTCCATCAGTGCGTTGGGCAGACTGCAATCGCGGATCGTATCGGAGCCGCATTTGCGCGGCTCGAGATCCTTGGTCAGGCAGATGCGGGCCTCCTGAATGCGGCCCGATTTGCAGGTGATGGTGATCTCGTCGGCATCGAGGCCGGGATTGGCCTCCAGAAACGCCTGCTCCACCACCTTCGCGGGCAGTTTCACGTCGCGGTCGAGGTTGGCCAGCACCTCCGGGATTTCGATGCTCGCATAGGCTTCGCGTTCCAGCGCGAAATAGTCCGTGGCCGACAGGCCCGAGCAGCGCCCGTGTTTTTTCCACTCGTACCAGGCCAGCCCCGGCGCGCCGGTCAGATCCTCCATCGCGGCGGTCTGCTGGCGCGAGGGATCGCGATGCGGCGTGCGGCAAAAGCTCGGCCAGCCGCGCTCGTATTGCGGCCAAAGCCCGTGCAGCACGAAAGAATGATCGTGCTTCGGATCGCATTGCGGAGAGTTGCGCGCATCGCCGGTCAGGGCGCACCAAGTGGGCGACCAGCTCAGCGAGAGGACGTAATAGTCAAAATCGCCCGCGCGCTCGCCTTCGGCATGGGCGGGCAGGGCGGCGGTCGAAAGCGCAAGCAGGGCTGCGGCCAGAAGGCTCAAACGAGTCATTTTCTCTTTTCTCCTGACGCGCGATTGACTATATGAGGCGGCAATTCCCCTTCCAGAAATGGACCGCGGCAGGGAATTCCCGCGCCGCAGCCGATTTCTCGGCCCGGGAGAGATATGTAAAGGATGGCTGCAATGACGAACAAGCCCCTGATGGCAAAGGCCACCGCCGTGTGGCTGGTGGACAATACGACGCTCAGCTTCAAGCAGATCGCGGATTTCTGTGGCCTGCACGAACTGGAAGTGCAGGGCATCGCCGATGGTGACGTCGCAACCGGCGTGAAGGGCTTCGATCCGGTCGCCTCGAGCCAGCTCGATCAGGAAGAGATCGATAAGGCCGAGAAAGACCCGATGCACAAGCTCAAGCTGAAGTTCAACAAAGCTGCCGTCGGCGAGGACAAGCGTCGCGGCCCGCGTTACACGCCGCTGTCGAAGCGTCAGGACCGTCCGAACGCGATTCTGTGGCTGGTGAAATTCCACCCGGAACTGGCCGATGCGCAGATCGCGCGTCTCGTCGGCACTACCAAGCCCACGATCCAGTCGATCCGCGAGCGCACGCACTGGAACATCCAGAACATGACCCCGATCGATCCGGTCGCGCTGGGTCTGTGCCGCCAGTCGGAACTGGATATCGAAGTGCAGAAGGCCGCGAAGAAAGCCGCCGCCGAAGGCGTGATGAGCGATGACGAGCGTCGCAAGCTGGTCTCGACCGAGCAGTCGCTGGGCATGCCCGACGAGCCGCGCCTGCCCTCCGGCATCGCCGGTCTGGAGAACTTCTCCTCCTCCGATCTCAAGCAGGAGACCGAGGAAGAGGACGATGCTGCGGATAACGCCGATTACTCGGACGCGGACAGCTTCTTCAACCTGCCCGAGGACGATGACGACGAGGATGAGGACGACAACCGCAAGTAAGTTGTCGCCATCGCGAAGATCAGGGCCGCTCCATCGGGGGCGGCCTTTGTCGTTGCGGTGCAACGGGTCGCGTCGTTGAGGCATTAATAGGAACACGGGCGACGGATGAACCGCCGCCCGTATCTTAAAGGTTGGTGTGAGCTGCCGGAGACCCGACGATCTCCCACGATAGGCGCGGCTTACTGCTTCAGCACCACGGGTTGGAACGAGAATACGCCATCGGATTTCGGATCGACCGTCATCTCGACCCAGCTGTTGTCGCTGCTGCCGAAGACCTCGACGCGGGTGAAATTCGCGGTGCTGCGGCCATCGGACTGGAGCATCGGTTTGTCGACCTTGAAGTAATGCGAGTCGCCGTGGACCAGCAGGACCTGACCGTCGAAGTTATGCGTCTCCTCGACGAGGGTCTTGTAGAAATCGGTGAAGCCATTCTTGTCGTCGAGGGTCGGCAGGAAATCGTCTTCGTAGCCGCCGTCGCTCAGTTCGAACGGGAAGAAGATGTCGGCTTGAATGTCGATCAGGATGCCCGCGTCGTTGTTCTCGCGCGCCTTCGCGAAGGACTCCTTGAGCCATTCCACGTTCTTCGGATTGCGGGCTTCGTATTCCGCGGTCGCGGCATCGCAGTCGGCCTGCGTGCGGTCGGACTTCTTGGTGCATTGCTTGTCGGTCGCGACAAGGTTGTTGTTGCTGCCCGGCACGTTGAGGGCGACGAACATCACGTTGTTGCGCTCGAAACGGCTGTTCTCGCTGTAGGCTTCGCCCGGAGCGCCCTGACGTTCGACGTCGATCGGGTTCGACCCCTGCGACTTCGCGGCATCGAAGAAGGTTTTGCGCAGGTAGGAGAGCCGCTCGACCGGGTCGTAGCTGCCGTTGTTGGTCCGGTGGCAGTCGACCCACTCATTGTCGCCGAGGGCGTAGAGCGTCGGCATGTCGAGGCGGTTGAAGATCGCCTGCACGTCCGCCCCGATCGCCTGATCGGTGCATTCGCTGCTGCCGCTCTTGGTGTCGCCGGCGAAGATCGTGAAGTCGAGATCGTGATCGTTCATCGAGGCGACGGTCTGGTCGATCCAGTTCGCCTTCTCTTCGGGGTCCTTGCTGTAGAACTCGTCGCCCCAGAGCGCGACCTTCAGAACGCCCGCATCGGAGGCGGATTGCGCATGGGCCGGAGCCACCAGCGCGGTCGAGAGAAGGGCAGCGGTGAGCGCTGCGGACAGCGTGAACGAACGGGAAAGGCGTGGCATATATACCCCCAAATGTGACTTGATGTGACGAAGGCCCTGAGGGCGAGGTGCCGTGTCGGACGGCGGGTCGTCGGCTCGGGGCTTCGGGCGTCATAATACCTCGGGCTGTGACAGCCCGCTGACGCCGGGGCGAAGGATTTGTGACGCAGGCCCTGTCGCCGCCGTCTGGACAGTCGTGGCGTCGGGCGCGATGCTCGCCGCGAAAAGAGGAGGAGCAGATGCCGGAATTCGCGAACTATCCAAGCCTGAAAGGCAAATCCGTGATCGTGACCGGGGGCGCCTCGGGGATCGGGGCGCTGATCGTCGAAGGCTTCGCCGCGCAAGGGGCGAAGGTCGGGTTTCTCGACCGTGATGCCGAGGGGAGCGCGGCGATCGCGAAACGGTTCGGCGTCGATTACGAGCTGTGCGACCTGCGCGACATCGCCGCCATGAAAGAGGCGCTGGGTCGGCTATGCGAGAAAATTGGCCCGGCGGATGTGCTGGTGAACAATGCCGCGCGCGACGACCGTCACGACTGGCGCGAGATCGATGCCGAGTATTGGGACGAGCGCCAGCACACGAACCTGCGCCACATGTTCTTCGCGATCCAGACGGTTGCGCCGGACATGATCTCGAAAGGGGCGGGATCGATTATCAATATGGGCTCGAATTCGTGGTGGGAGGCCGGCAGCGGCTTTCCGGCCTATGCGACGGCGAAAGCGGCGGTGCACGGGCTGACCCGCACGATGGCACGCGAATTGGGCGGGCATCGGATCCGGGTCAACACGGTCGTGCCGGGCTGGATCATGACGGATCGGCAGAAAACGCTCTGGGCCACGCCCGAGGCGCTGGAGGATCATCGTCGCAACCAATGCCTGCCCGATCTGATCCAGCCGGAATATGTCGCGCGGATGGTGCTGTTCCTCGCCTCGGACGATGCGGCGATGTGTACCGCGAACAATTACATGGTCGAGGCGGGCTCGATTTAATCGTGTTGCGGCGCGCTGCCGGGCGGCGCGTCGCTTTGCCCATTCTCCACCGGCCCGATTTCCTCCGGTTCGATCTCGATCTGCGCCAGTTCAGCTTCGAGGAATTTCTCGAACGCGTCGAAATCCAGTGGCTCGAACTGGCCGAATCCCTGGATCCATGTCGTGGCGGCGGACATCGCGAGCGGCTCCAGCTTGCACCATTTCACCCGGCCGCGTTTCTCCTGAGAGATCAGCCCGGCATTGGTCAGGATCGCGAGGTGCTTGGAGACGGCCGCGAGCGACATCTCGAAGGGCTCGGCTACGTCGGTCACCGCCATGTCGTCTTCGAGCAGCATCGTCAGGATCGTCCGCCGCGTCGGATCGGCGAGCGCGGCGAAGATCGCATCGAGAGAAGGGGTGGGCGGCGGTAGCATAGCTCCTTGATGGGGTGGCGCGCGATAAACGTCAACCGATCGGTTGAATATGCGATTGCTCGCATTCGCGTGAGCTTGGCGCGGCGCGAATTTGAGGCCTATTTTCAAAATCGTTACGGATCAATGGGTTGTGGGGTGCTTTAAGGGGCCTATCCGGAATTGACTCAGGCGGGGGCCACGGCTATCACGGCCGAGACCTGAGTGGGGGCCGAACCATGCCTGATCACCGCTCCGACGAGCCCGATCCCGAGCGCCTCGCAGCGCTTGAGAAGAAGCTTGCGGCAGTGAGAAAGACGCAAGAGCCGCCTCCGCAACGTGCCGATCATCATCTGTCCCAGGCGAATATGGCCTGGCGTATGGTGATCGAAATGGTTTCGGGGCTGGGGATCGGCTTCGGCATCGGATACGGGCTGGATGTGCTTATGGGCACGATGCCTTGGATGATGGTGCTGTTCACGCTTCTCGGGCTCGCGGCCGGGGTGAAGGTGATGCTTCGCTCGGCCAAGGAAATGAACGAAGAGCGTGCGGCCGACATGGCCGATGAAGAGGAAGACGACCGTGGCAACTCTTGAACAGGAAATGCGCAGTGAACTGACCTTCCACCCGATGGATCAGTTTATCGTTAAGCCCCTCTTCGGCGATGGCCCGGTGCACTGGTACACGCCGACCAATGCGACGCTGTGGATGGCGATCGCCGTTCTGGCGATCTTCTTCATGCTCGTCATCGGCACCCGCGGCCGTGCCGTGGTGCCCTCGCGCGCCCAGTCGATCGCGGAGCTGTCCTACGGCTTCATTCACAAGATGGTCGAGGACGTGGCGGGCAAGGACGCGCTGAAGTTCTTCCCCTATATCTTCACGGTCTTCCTGTTCATCGTCTTCTCGAACTTCCTCGGCCTGCTGCCGCGCGGCTTCACCACGACCTCGCATATCGCTGTGACCGGTCTGCTGGCGATCGCCGTGTTCGTTGCGGTGACCGTGATCGGTTTCGTCAAGAACGGCGCGGGCTTCCTGAGCCTGTTCTGGGTGGCCTCGGCGCCGCTGGCGCTGCGCCCGATCCTCGCGATCATCGAGATCATCTCCTACTTCGTGCGCCCCGTCAGCCACTCCATTCGTCTTGCGGGCAACATGATGGCTGGCCACGCGGTTATGAAAGTCTTCGCCGCCTTCGCGCCGCTGATCCTGTTCTCGGGCGTCGGCATCGCCGTCACCCCGCTGTCGATCCTCGCGATCACCGCGATGTACGGGCTCGAAGTTCTCGTGGCCTTCATTCAGGCCTATGTCTTCACGATCCTGACCTGCGTCTATCTGCGCGACGCGCTTCACCCGGCACACTGACCGGATAACGGATCGAACCAGTTCACCAAATTTCTGCCACTTCCAACCTCAAGGAGTTACGACAATGGAAGGCAATATCGTTCAAATGGGTGCTTACATCGGCGCTGGTCTGGCCTGCATGGGCATGGGCGGCTCGGCTATCGGTGTGGGCAACGTTGCCGGCAACTTCCTGTCGGGCGCACTGCGCAACCCCTCGGCGGCCGCTGGCCAGACCGCGACCCTCTTCATCGGCATCGCCTTCGCAGAAGCGCTCGGGATCTTCTCGTTCCTCGTCGCGCTGCTGCTGATGTTCGCCGTCTGATCCAGCACGCTTTTCCTTGAGGGCGGGTGGGCTCATTCGGAGCCCATCCCGTGACCCGCAAGGGGATTTGTGATCAGGGTCGAGGGACGACATGGCAAGCGAAACGCAAAATACAGCGCACGCAGCCGCTGATGCGGCCCAAGGCGCGGCACATACCGCGCAAAAGGCCGGTATGCCGCAGCTCGACTTCTCGAGCTACCCGAACCAGATCTTCTGGCTCGTGGTCGCTCTGGTCGCGATCTACTGGCTGCTGACGCGCATCGCACTGCCCCGGATCGAGGCAGTTCTCGCCGATCGTCAGGGCACGATCGCGGGTGACATCGCCGCGGCCGAAGACTTCAAGCGCAAGGCCGAAGAGGCCGAAGCCGCTTACGAGAAGGCTCTGGCCGAAGCACGCGCTCAGGCGCAGAAGATCGCAGGCGAAACCAAGGCCGAGATCCAAAAGGACCTCGACGCGGCTATCGCCAAGGCAGATGCCGAGATCGCCGCACGCTCCGCGGAATCGGAAGCCCGCATCGCGGAAATCCGTGACGGCGCGCTTGCAGCGGTCGATCAGGTCGCCAAGGACACCGCCGGCGAGATCGTCGCGGCTCTGGGTGGCAATTCGGACGCATCGGCTGTCAACGCGGCTGTCGAACAACGGCTGAAAGGGTAAGACGATGAAGAAACTCTCGCTTCTCCTTCCGTTCGTGGCGGCACAGCCCGCCTTCGCAGCGACGGGCCCGTTCTTCTCGCTTTGGAACACGAACTTCATCGTGACCATCGCCTTCATCATCTTCGTGGGCATCGTGCTCTACGCGAAGGTGCCGGGCATGCTGGGCAAGATGCTCGACAAGCGCGCGACGAACATCCGCTCGGATCTCGACGAAGCGCGCAAGCTTCGTGACGAGGCGCAAGCAGTTCTCGCCAGCTACGAGCGCAAATCGCGCGAAGTGCAGGGGCAGGCCGACCAGATCGTCGCCGCCGCCAAGCGCGACGCCGAAGCCGCTGCCGAGAAGGCCAAGGAAGACCTGAAGGTCTCGATCGAGCGCCGCCTGAAGGCCGCTGACGAGCAGATCGCCTCGGCCGAGGCGCAGGCTCTGAAAGAGGTCAAGGACCGTGCCGTGTCGGTCGCCGTGGCCGCCGCTGGTGACGTGCTCGCCAAGCAGCTGAGCGCGTCGGACCGTGCCGCGATGATCGACAGCTCGCTTTCGGAAGTCGAACAGCGCCTGAACTGATCTCCCCCTAACGGGTGACATTGAAAACCCCGGTCCGATGGGTCGGGGTTTTTCTTTGTCTTGAGCTCAGAGGTTATGTGGGCTCAGCGATTATGTTCGAGACGTAAGCGCGCGGTGGCTTCGTTGCGCTCGGCCCGGCGCATCGCCGCCATCTCGACTTCGACGAATTCCATATGGGCCGCGATGGCCTTGCGCGCGGCAGAGGCGTCGCGGCGCTGGATCGCCTCGTTGATCGCCCGGTGCTGGTCGAGCAGCTTGCTGCGCGTGCCCCGGTTCCGGAACATCATCGAGCGGTTGTAGAATACGCCCTCTGCCAGCAGGTCGAACATCGCGCGCATCATGTGGATCATGATGACGTTATGGCTCGCCTCGATGATCGCCATGTGGAACTGCGCATCGAGCTGCGCCTCCTGCGTGGGATTGCGCTTGGAATGGGCCGCTTCCATCTGCGAGAACAGGGTCTGGATCACCGCGAGATCGGTATCCGAGCCGCATTGCGCCGCGCGCTCGGCGGCGAGCCCCTCCATGTCGCGGCGGAACGAGATGTAGTCGAACAGCGCCTGATCGTTGCGCGCAAACAGCCGGATCAGCGCGGGCGAGAAGGCGGAATCGAGCACCTCGGCGACATAAATCCCGGCCCCGGCGCGTGTGGTCAGAAGACCCGACTCCTGTAGCTCCGCGACCGCTTCACGCAGGCTCGGACGCGACACGCCGAGACGTTCGGACAGCTCTCGCTCGGAGGGGAGGCGCTCACCGGGGCGCAGAATGCCCTGCAGGATGAGCTGCTCGATCTGGCGCACGACAGCATTCGCGAGCTTCTCGGATTCGATCTTCTGAAATGGCATGCACCCCTCCATGTGGTAAAGATGTATGACCAGATCGGGTCGTCGGCAATGAAAAAAGGCCGGGTTTCCCCGGCCCTTTTCCCACTCTGATGAGCGATTTAGTTGTTCGGACGAATGATGAATTCGACCCGGCGGTTCGCCTGACGCCCCTCGGCGGTCAGGTTGCTCGCGATAGGTTGATCCTCGCCGCGGCCGGTCGGGATCACGCGGTAGCTCGGAACGCCGCCGTTGATCAGGACATTGGCCACCGACTGCGCGCGCTGACGCGACAGGCGCATGTTGTAGGCCGCATCGCCGGTGTTGTCGGTATGGCCGACGACTTCGACGGTGGTGTCCGGATAGCGGTTTAGGCTGCCTGCGAGCGTGTACAGATCGCGCTGCAGATCGGGGCGCACGGCCGCGCTGTCGGTCGCGAAGAGCACGTCTTGCGGCATCGTCACGATCAGCTGGTTGCCCTGACGCACGACGCTGACGCCGTTGGTGGTCAGGTCGCGACGCAGTTCCTGCGCCTGACGGTCGAGCTGCGAACCGATCGCGCCGCCGATCACGCCGCCGACGATCGCGCCGGCTGCGGCTTTGGTCAGCTTTTCGTCGCCTTTGCTCTTGGCGCCGAGGGCGCCGCCGATCAGCGCACCGGTGATCGCACCGGCATTGCGGTTTGCGTTCGGGCTTTGGTCGGGGTTGTTCGCCCCGGTGTAGCCGCCCGGCACACAAGCGGTAAGCGCCATCGCAGCGGCGGCGCTCAGAAGAATGGTTTTGGTCTTGAGAACGGTGGTCATGTTCTGTCTCTGCCTTCTCTGGTCGCCCCATGTCTCGAGGCTTGCCGGAAGATACGCGTAAAATTCGCGCAGGTTCCATGCCCTTTTCGTGAAGCGCGGAAATCCGCGCATCATCTGGCGGTAGAAGCGGCGGAGGGACGCTCAATCGGCCTCTGCGCGGGCGCCTTCCCAGCCCAGAATCGCGCGTTTGACGCCCAGACCCCAGTGATAGCCGCCCAATCCGCCCGATTTGCGCAGGGCGCGGTGGCAGGGAATCAGGAAGGAGATCGGGTTGCGGCCCACGGCGGTGCCCACGGCGCGCACGGCCTTGGGGTTGCCGATCGCCTCGGCGATGTCGGAATAGGTGGTGACCTGCCCCGAAGGAATCGAGAGCAGCGCCTCCCAGACCTTGATCTGGAAGGGCGCACCGATCAGCGTCAGCTTCGCCTCGCCGTGGCGGCTGAACGCGGCCTCGACCCAAGGACGCAGCGGCTCGGGGTCTTCGGTGAAGCAGGCGTCGGGCCAGCGGCGGGCGAGGTCGTCAAAGGTCTCGCGTTCGCCCATCTCGGCGGTGAAGCCCATACCGCAGAGACCCTGATCGGTGCCCATCGCGATCACCGGACCGAAGGGGCTGTCGAACCGCCCCCAGCGGATCGCGACACCTTCGCCGCCGCGGGCAAACGCGCCGGGCGTCATCGCCTCCCAGCGCAGCACCAGATCGTGCAGCCGCCCCGTGCCCGACAGTCCCGCGCGGTCGGCGACCTCGTCGAGCGGCAGGCGCTGGCTCAGCAATTCACGCACGAAGTCGAGCGTCAGATATTGCTGGTAGCGTTTCGGAGAGACCCCGACCCAGGCCGAAAACAGCCGGTGGAAATGCGCGGGGCTCATCGACAGCCGCGCCGAGATCGCTTCGAGCGTCAGCAATTCACCCGCCGCTTGTGCTGCGTCGATCTCGGCCAGCGCGCGGGCGATGACCTGATAGTGGTAGCTCTCGGCAATGTCGCTGTGGTCGTTCATCACGCACCTCTTGGTTCTGGTCGATCCTAAGGCGCGGGCGGCAGGCGCGCGACCCGAAAGCTGCGGTTTCACGGGTGGCCTTGCCCTTCGCGCGCGTGGCGGGCATTAGGAAAGCATGGCCAAGCAATTCGATTATGCCACGATGAAAGAGGTCTTCGCGCGGTTCGAAGCCTCGGAACCCCATCCCAAGGGGGAGCTCGAACACGTCAACGCCTATACGCTGGTGGTGGCCGTGGCGCTGTCTGCGCAGGCGACCGATGCGGGGGTCAACAAGGCGACGCGGAAACTTTTCGCCGTGGCCGACACGCCCGAGAAAATGCTGGAGCTGGGCCTCGAGGGCGTGACCGAGCATATCAAGACGATCGGTCTGTTCCGGCAGAAGGCGAAGAACGTCATCAAGCTGAGCCAGATCCTCGTCGATCAGTATAACGGTGAGGTGCCGTCCTCGCGTGCCGCGCTGCAATCGCTGCCGGGCGTGGGGCGCAAGACCGCGAATGTCGTGCTGAACATGTGGTTCGGCCATCCCGCGCAGGCGGTCGACACGCATATCTTCCGCGTCGGAAACCGCAGCGGCATCTGTCCGGGCAAGGATGTGGACGCGGTCGAGCGCGCCATCGAAGACAACGTGCCCGTCGAATACCAGCGCCACGCCCATCACTGGCTGATCCTGCACGGTCGCTATATCTGCGTGGCGCGCAAACCCAAATGTCAGGCCTGTCCGATCAAGGATCTGTGCCAGTTTGAGGAGAAAAACCTTTGAAACAGTATCAGGTCGTCGGCATCGGCAATGCCGTCGTGGACGTGATCGCGCAATGCGACGACAGCTTTCTCGAGCATATGGGCATCGAGAAAGGCATCATGCAGCTGATCGAGCGTGAACGCGGCGAGACGCTCTACGGTGCCATGAAAGAGCGCACGCAGGCGCCGGGCGGCTCGGTCGGCAACACAATCGCGGGGCTGGGCAATCTCGGGCTCACGACCGCCTTTATCGGCCGGGTGCGCGACGACACGCTGGGGCGCTTCTACGAGGCGGCTCTGCATGGCGAGGGCACGGATTTCCCGAACCCGCCAGTGAAGGATGGCGAGCTGCCGACCTCGCGTTCGATGATTTTCGTGACGCCGGACGGTGAGCGCTCGATGAACACCTATCTGGGGATCTCGGCGGAGGTCTCGACCGAGGATGTGAGCCTCGAGGTGGTGGAGAACACGCAGATCCTGTTCCTCGAAGGCTATCTCTTCGACAAGGATCATGGGAAGGCCGCGTTCCTGAAGGCGGCGCAGGGCTGTCACCGGGGCGGCGGCAAGGCCGGGATCGCGCTGTCGGACCCGTTTTGCGTCGATCGTCACCGCGCCGATTTCCGCCGTCTCGTGCGCGACCAGATGGATTACGTGATCGGCAACCAGCATGAATGGGAATCGCTCTACCAGACCGATCTGGACGCGGCGCTGAAGCAGGCCGCTGAGGAATGCGAGCTGGTGGTCTGCACCCGCTCGGGCGACGACGTGATCCTGATCCGTGGCGAGGAACGCGCGACGGTTCCGGTCAAGCGCGTGGTGCCGGTCGATGCGACAGGCGCGGGCGATCAGTTCGCTGCCGGCTTCCTTTACGGCTACGCGACGGGGCAGAGCCTAGAGACTGCGGGCAAGATGGGCTGCGCTGCGGCGGCCGAGGTGATCGGCCATTACGGCGCACGGCCCGAGATCGATGTGAAGGCGCTGTTTGCAGAGCGCGGCCTCATCTGAGCCTCTTAGGCGCGCCCATGCCTAGGGCGCGCCGCCAGACTTAGCGCATCAGCAGCATCGGCCCGAGCGGGCGACCTGCGAGAATGTGCAGGTGGTAATGCGGCACTTCCTGCACGCCGTTCTCGCCCGCATTGGTGATGCCGCGATAGCCCTCGCCGCCTTCGCCCGGGCTCGCGCCGGTCATCTTGCAGACCTCGGCCACGGTGCGGTGGAAATCGACGATCTCGGCATCGCTGGCTTCGGCGCAGAAATGATCGAGCGCGACATAGGCGCCTTTCGGGATCACCAGCACATGCTCGGGCGCTTTCGGGGCGATGTCGCGGAAAGCCAGCGTGTGCTCCGTCTCCAGAACGGTGTCGTTCGGGATCTCGCCGCGCAGGATCTTGGCGAAGATGTTCTGGTCGTCATAGGTATAGGCCATGGCCTCTCTCCTCAATCGCGGAAGATGTAGTCGAGTTCGGCCAATTCCTGCGCCATATCGGAAGGGATGTCGAGCGCATGGGCCAGCGCGCGGGCGTTGTCTTCGATCTCGCCGCCCTCGCGCATGAGCGCGTAATTCTCGAACTCGGCATCGCGGAGCCGTTCGGACTCGTGGTGCAGATCGGCGCGGATCGTCGGCAGCATCTGCTCCACCACCTGTGGCGGCGTATGCTGCCCCGCGAGGCCGACGCGCTGCGCGTGACCCTTGAGATAGTCGTCGGAGAACTGACACTCGATCTCGAGGATGCGGGTCTGGCATTTGTCGCGGGTGAAATCCTCGATCACGTCCAGTTCGGCGGGATCGACGCAGATCACCATGCGGTCGGCGTTCTCGTGGTCGAAGACCATCCGCATCAGCGCGCGGCGGTGACGGTTGCGCTTTTCCGGGCTGGTCTCGATGCCGCCGAGATCGGGCAGGGGGCCCATCTCGTTGAAGACGTAATCGAGCGCGGGGATCGAGGAGCGTTTGCGGAACTCGGTCACCAGCCGTTTCGCGACATGCCATTTCTTGCACAGGATCAGGGTCAGCGTGCGCTCGCGGCCCAAGGTCGCCTCCGCCTCCCAGAAGCGCGGTGCGAAGCGACGGCCGATCCGGCCGCGTCCGGTGAGGAAGCGATGCAGCGCGCGGCCCTCGTTCGAAACGGCGAACTCGACGCCTTCGCGCGTCCACAACTCGCCCAGACGCTGCTTCAGGTCGCGCGCTTCGGGGCTGATCTTGCGCGCGAAGAGGTAATCCTGCGCCAGCAGCAGATCGTAATGGTCGTTGTAGAAATTCGCGGGCATCCCGTAATCGGTGAACATCAGGAAGGTCAGCGTCCGGGTGCGGATCTCGGTCTCGGGGATCAGGTGATGGACGATGGTCTGAAAGAAGGTCTCGTCGGGGATCCATGTCGTGCGGAAGAACCGCATCACATCGGGCCGCGCCTTGATGAAATCGAGCACCTGCTCCATCGTGCGGCGGCGCAGGCACCACCATTGCGAGCCGATCATCATCTGAAGATCGCCGGGCACCTCGCGCGACAGCTTCAGCTGCTTTTGCAGGTTATAGGCGAGGTAGAACCGCTTGGGTTGATTGCGCTCGTTGAACCAGTGGCGATAGACCAGCCGGTCTTCCTTCATCCCCGTCTTGATCCAGCCCGACGAAAAGAAGTCGAAGCTTTCGATATAATCGACCTCTTCCGCATCGAGGAAGTTATGCGCGTATTCGGCCGATTTGATCTGCATGCAATCGCCCGAGAGCATGTAGAAATGCGTGGCGCGCGGGAAATCGGCGACCGCGGCTTTTACTGCTTCCAGAGTCGCGGCGACGAGGCTCCATTCGCCCCAGCCGCATTTGACGCGCTTTTTCGCGAAAGTGACATTGGGATTGGCATCGAGCGCGCTGCGCAGCTTGCGGTAATGCTCTGGCTTGGCGCGCGCGTCGAAATGGATCGCCACATAATCACCCGTCTGCGTCAGCCGTTCCGCCTGCGCGATGATCCCGTCAGGATCCTTATGGGTCAGAAGAATAAAGGCGATTCGGGCCATACGGGAAACGATGCGATGTCACTTGCTGGTATTATCCGACTTGTTAGCCGGAATGAGCGTTGAAAAGACAGGACTTCTTTGCTCTTTACTCGATATTTATTATGTCTGCGTTACCCGGTCACGGGTATGCGACCTTCTGGAGGGCTTTGAATGGGATTTCCCGGAACCTGGATGACCGAGAGCGAAAGCATGGTGTATCGCGTCGTGCCGAAATGCGCCTGCTCCTCCATCGGGCAGATCATGTTCTATTCCGATCACGGGAAATTCTTCGACGGCGACATCCACGATTCCAAGGCCGGGCTGCACAAGTGGTCGCAGGACGAAAGCCAGCAGCCGATCACCGAGAACGTGGTGGCCCACAAAAGCTACGCCTTCACCTGCGTGCGCAATCCCTATCAGCGCATCCTGTCGTCCTTCTTCGACAAGATCGCGGGCATCCAGCGCAACGGCAAACGCTATCGCGGCAAGCTGGTGCCGCAGCTGATCCAGAAATACGGGATCGAGGTCGGCTCGCCCGAGGATAATTTCGATTTCGACCAGATCGCCTCGTTCCGCCGCTTCCTTCTGTTTGCGCGCGACACGATCCGCTGGCGCCGCCCGATGGAGCCGGACATTCACTGGTCGGCCATGTCGGGTCACATCTCGACCTTCATCGTCAATGGCGGGCGCTACGACAACATCTTCTTCACCGAGAAATTCAACGAGGGCATGCAGTCGGTGCTCGACGCGGTCGAAACGCCGGTGAAGGTCGATCTGGCCGAGGTGCCGCGGTTCAACGAATCCGAAGGGCACGGGCCGAAGCGCGCGCATAAGGTGAGCGATTATTTCGATGACCTGTCGCGCCACCTGATCTGGGAAATCTACAAGAAGGATTTCCAGCTGTTCCAATACGATTTCGACGATCCGGACAACAAGCTGCCGATTGGAGAGGTCGATCTGGACGAGGTGCACGCCAAGCTGGGCGACTGATCACCAGCGCTTCAGCGCGTCCTCGTCTTCATCCTTCGCGGCGACCCAGGAAGTGCCCTCGGGCCCGTGTTCCTTCTTCCAGAAGGGCGCGCGGGATTTGAGGTAATCCATCAGGAACTCGGCGGCTTCAAACGCCGCGACGCGGTGGCGCGCGGCGGTGGCGACCATCATGATCTGCTCGCCCACGCCCAGCCGTCCGTGGCGGTGGATCACGGTCACATCCGACAGGGACCAACGCTCGACCGCCTGATCGACGATGCCAGCGATCGCGCGTTCGGTCATGCCGGGGTAATGCTCCAGCTCCAGCGCCTCCATCGCGCCGGTGTCGTCGCGCACGATGCCGGTGAAGCTGACGACGGCGCCGACATCCGCACGGCCCGTGCCGAAATCGGCAAGTTCTGCGCCCAGATCGAAGGGCTCGGCCTGAACGGAGACTTTCATCTCAGCCCCCTGTCATCGGCGGGAAGAAGGCCACCTCGCGCACGCCTTCGAGCGGCGCGTCGAACTCCGCCAGATCCTGATCGAGCGCGACGCGCAGCGCAGAAATATCCGCGAAAGCCGCCTCGTAGCGCGGCTCGCGCGACTTCAGCTCCTCGACGAGGTCGGCCACGGTTGCGGCCTGCGTCTCGACCTTTTCGCGCGGAACGCCGATCCGTTCGCGGACCCAGGCGAAATAGAGCACGTCAATCATGGCTCGGCTCCTTCAGATAGGGCAGGGCCTTGCGGAAATAGTCCCAGCCGGTGATCGCGGTCAGAACGGCGGCGATCCAGATCAGCGCGAGGCCGACATGGGTCGCGAAATCGGCAGGCGTGGCGCCCAAGCGGATATCGCCCTCGCCGGCGCGCGGGGCCTGACCCTGTTCGAGATAGGCGAGCCCGGTGCCGAGGAACAGCACGGCAATCGCCACCATCTGCGCGGTCGTCTTCCACTTTGCGAGCTTGGTCACCCGCAGCCGCCCGGCATCCGCGCCGAGGAATTCGCGCAGCCCCGAGACGAAGACTTCGCGGAACAGGATTACGGTGGCGGGCAGGATCAGCCACGGGTTCATGCCCGAATAGCCGGTCAGCACCACCAGCGCGATCACCACCATCGCCTTGTCGGCGATCGGGTCGAGCATCGCGCCGAAGCGGCTCTCCTGTTTCCACGCCCGGGCGAGATAGCCATCGAACCAGTCGGTGATCGCCGCGCTGATGAAGAGCGCAAGCGCCAGCCAGTCGGCCCATGGGCGAGAAAAATAAAGGAACAAGACCGCCACACCGGGGGCAGCCAAGAGCCTGAGCACAGTCAGGATATTGGGAAGGGTCCATTTCATGGGAGGCAACCTAGCTGCGTGGTTCGCAAAGCGGAAGAGGGCGCGTTAACGGGTCGCGGGATCGCGATATGCATGCACCGTCCCATTGCGGTCGGTAACGCACCAATCTCCGGGGCTGTCGCCCGGTGCGAAGTGTTCCGAGGTGATTGGCACCTTGCCGTGCCCGCCGGGGATGTCGAGCACGTAGGTTGGCAGCATCGTCCCCGAGCAGCGGCGGCGCAGCTCGGCCATCAGCGCGCGGCCTTCCGCGATGGAGGTGCGGAAATGCGAGGTGCCGCGCGCGAGATCGCAATGGTGCAGGTAATAGGGTTTGACCCGCAGCTTGGTGAGGGCGCGGAACAGCGCCTCTAGCGCGTCGGCGCTGGCGTTGACGCCCCGCAGCAGCACGGTTTGCGACAGCATCGGGATGCCGTGATCCACCAGTCGCGCGATAGCATCGCGGGCGGCGGGCGTCAGTTCCTGCGCGTGGTTGGTGTGCAGCACGATCCACGCGGTCGGCGCGGCGCGCAGGATCGTGCAGAGCTGTTCGGTGATCCGCTCGGAGGCGACGACCGGCACGCGGGTATGCAGCCGGATCTGGTCGAGATGCGCGATTGCAGAGAGGCAGTCGAGCACCGCGCCGAGCCTGCGCGTCGAGAGCGTCAGCGGATCGCCCCCGGTCAGGATCACCTCGCGAATGGCCGGGGTCGCCGCGATATAATCGAGCGCCTGCGTCAATTGATTTTCCGGCAGCGGCCCGGTTTCGCCCACCGTCTCGCGGCGGAAGCAGAAGCGGCAATAGACGTCGCAGGTCTTCGTAATGTGCAGGATCACCCGGTCGGGATAGCGATGCGTCAGCCCCGGAGCGGGGGAGTGCGCGTCGTCGCCGATCGGATCTTCGAGCTCTTCGGGACGGGTGAGCAGTTCGCCAGCGGAGGGCACGAATTGCGCGGCCACCGGATCGGTCGGATCGGCAATCGCCTCGCGCATCTCGGGTGTGACGCGGATGCGGAATTCCTCGGCCACCCGCTCCAGATCTGCGCGCGCTTCCGTGGAGGTTAGCCCGTCGCGTTCGAGATCGGCCACGCGGGTCAGCGCGCGGGGGTGGCGGCTGTGATCGGTCATCTCAGCCCTTCTCGTTGAAGAAATTGTGGATCGTCTCGGCCATCGCCTCGGAGATGCCGTCGACCTCCATCAGGTCGATGGGAGCGGCGCGGCTGACCGCCTTGGCCGAGCCGAAATGCGCGAGCAGCGCGCGCTTGCGGGCCGCGCCGATGCCCGGGACTTCATCCAGCGGGTTCGCCATCTGCGCCTTGGCGCGTTTCGCGCGGTGGGTGCCGATGGCCCAGCGGTGCGCCTCGTCGCGCAGGCGCTGGATGTAATAAAGAACCGGCGATTGCCGGGGCAGGGCGATGGGGCGCTGACCCGTGCGGTGGAATTCTTCCTTGCCGTGGTCGCGGTCCACGCCTTTCGCGACACCGACCATTGCGACGTCGCTCACGCCCATCTCGTCCATGATCTCACGCACCGCCGAAACCTGCCCGGCGCCACCGTCGATCAGCAGAAGATCGGGCCACGCCTCGGATTTGCGCTCCGGGTCTTCCTTCAGCAACCGGGTGAAGCGGCGCGTCAGCACCTCTTTCATCATCCCGAAATCGTCGCCCGGCGTCAGGTCCGCGTTCTTGATGTTGAACTTGCGGTACTGGCTTTTGATGAAGCCCTCAGGCCCCGCGACGATCATGCCGCCGACGGCATGTGCGCCCTGAATATGCGAGTTGTCGTAGACCTCGATGCGCTCGGGCGGCTTCTCCAGCCCGAAGGCTTCTGCCACGCCCGCCAGCAGTTTCGCCTGCGCGGCAGATTCCGACATTTTCCGACCGAGGCTCTCGCGGGCATTGCGCGCGGCATTCTCGACCAGCTCTGCCTTTTCGCCCCGCTGCGGGACCGTGATCTCGACGCGGCGTTCGGCGCGTTCCGAGAGAAATTCGCTCACCAGCTCCTCATCCTCGACGGGGTGCGACAGCAGGATCAGCTTCGGCGGCGGGCGGTTCGTGTAGAACTGCGCGATGAAGGCCTGCAGGATTTCAGGCGCCTCGGCGCCGGAGCCGGTCTTGGGATAGAAGTCGTGATTGCCCCAGCTCTGGTTCGCGCGGATGAAGAAGACCTGCACGCAGGCCTGCCCGCCCTCCTGATGGAGCGCGATGACATCGGCCTCGGCGGTGCTGCGCGGGTTGATCCCCTGGCTCTGCTGCACGTTGGTCAGCGCCTTGATCCGGTCGCGGAGCGCAGCGGCGCGCTCGAATTCCATATCGTCGGAGGCCTGCTGCATCTGCTCCGCCAGCTCGCGCTGGATCGTGGTGGACTTGCCTTGCAGGAACCGCTTCGCATCGTCGACGAGCGCTGCGTATTCCTCCTCGGAGATCTTGCCGACGCAGGGCCCCGAGCAACGCTTGATCTGATATTGCAGGCAGGGGCGCGTGCGGGTCTCGAACATCGAGTCCGAGCAGTTGCGCAGCAGGAAGACCCGCTCCAGCTGGTTGAGCGTGCGGTTCACCGCGCTCGCGCTCGCGAAGGGACCGAAGTAATGGCCCTTCTCTTTGCGCGCGCCGCGATGCTTCTTGATCATCGGATAGGGGTGGTCCGTCGCGATCAGGATATTGGGGAAGCTTTTGTCGTCCCGCGCGAGCACGTTGTAGCGCGGCTTGAGCTGCTTGATCAGGTTCTGCTCGAGCAGCAGCGCCTCGGTCTCGGTCCGCGTCGTGAGGAACATCATCGAGGCGGTCTCATGGATCATCCGGGCGATCCGCGCCGAGTGTCCCGAGGGGCGTGCATAGTTCGAAACGCGCGCCTTCAGGTTGCGCGCCTTGCCGACATAGAGCACCTCGCCCTTCGCGTTCAGCATCCGATAGACGCCGGGCGAGCCGTCTAGACGCTTGAGGTAATCCGCGATCAGCGCATGGCCCGTCATCCCGTGTTGCGGGCGCGTGGCCGCCGGGGGATCGAGGGCGTCATTGCTGTTTACATCGTCATTCATGAGCAGGCTTCGATTCTCCCCTGTGGCTGCAACCTCGCGAAGACGTTTTCAAGGAAAAACATGTCCACGAAATTTGGGGATAACTCTGTTGGCAAACATGTGGGACCGTGGGTTCCGACCTTAATATAAGGGTTGATAGAGTGTTTGCTCATTTTTTGAGCAAGTTACGAGTGCGTTGATTTCATTGAGAAATTTTTCGCACACTCGCCAAGCTATTGAAAGGATTACTACTTTTGTGACGGTACTGTTACAAGCCGCCGCGCAGTGCACAACTTTGGCCTGCGATTCGTTTTCAGGCTCATTCCGGACCTAATACATCGGGGGTCCGCCAGCCCAAATGTTGGCCTCCATCGACGCAGAGCAACTGCCCTGTGACGGCGGGTGCGTCCATGAAATATCCCAGCGCCGCGACGATATCTGCGGGGTCTGCGCCACGTTCGAGGATCGTCGCCGCGCGCTGCCGGTTGAAGTGCTCTTCAGACTGGCGGGCGCCTTGCAGGGTCGGGCCGGGGCCGATCGCGTTCACACGTATAGCGGGAGCCAGCGCCTGCGCACTCGTCTGCGTGAGTATCCACAGACCCATCTTCGCGAGCGTGTAGGTCATGAACTCCGGCGTCAGCTTGCGCATCCGCTGGTCGACCATGTTGATCACCAGCGCGCGGGCCTTGGGCTCCGCGCCCGAGCGGTCGGCTTCCGGGGCCTGCGCCGCGAAATGCTGGATCAGCACGAAGGGTGCGCGCAGGTTCGACCCGATATGCCGGTCCCAGCTTTCGCGCGTGGCCGAGCGGATCGTGTCGTATTCGAAGATCGAGGCGTTGTTGATCAGCAGATCGAGCGGCCCGTCGAGCGCCTGCGCCGCGCGGGGCACCAGTTCCGCCGTCGCGGCCTCGTCCAGCAGATCGGCCTGCACGATCTCGGCGCGCACGCCTTTCGAACGGGCCTCCGCCGCTGTTGCCTCCGCGTCCTCTGCGGAGCCGTGATAATGGATTGCGACGTCCACGCCGCGATCGGCCAGATAGAGCGCCATCGCGCGTCCCAGCCGTTTCGCGCCGCCTGTCACCAATGCTCGTTTCATGCGCTGCCTCCAATGAAGAGGGCCACCATATAGGCCAGGTAAGCCGCGGTGAAAGCGATGCCGATGCCTCGGGTGATCACGCGGTTGCCGAAGATGAATGGGGCAAGCGCGATCGACGCCGCCGCCATCACCCAAAGGTCGACATGCAGCATCTGGCTCGGCACCGGAATGTCGCCGAACAGGCCCGCGACGCCGATGATGCAAAGCAGGTTGAAGATGTTGGAGCCCACGACATTGCCGAGCGCGAGGTCCGAACGGCCCTTCATCGCCGCGGTGATTGACGTGGCCAGCTCCGGCAGCGAGGTGCCGAGCGCGACCAGCGTCAGGCCGATCACCGCATCCGAGACGCCCATCGCGCTTGCGATTTCCGACGCGCCGCTGACCAGCCAGCTCGCCCCCAGAGGCAGCCCCACGAGGCCTGCGAGAACGTAGAGCCCGATGCGCCAGAGCGGCATTTTCGGATCGACGCTCTCGACCTCTTCATCGGCTTCGGTCTCGGGACCGGAGCCCGCGCCGCGATTGGCACGATGGGCGCGCGCCTCGCGGATCTGCCGGAACAGGATGATGCCGAGCGCGAAGAGCAGAAGCAGCGCCTGCGCCCACCCGATCGGCCCCATGAAACAGACGAGGATGAAGAGGATCGTCGCGCCCATCATCAGCACAAAGCTCTCGCGCGTGTCGTGCAAGTCGGTGCGGATCGCGGAGATCATCGCAGGCAGGCCCAGCACCAGCAGGATATTGGCGATGTTTGAGCCCACGACATTGCCGAGCGCCATGCTGGGTGCCTTATCGAGGACGGCGGCGACTGAGACCATCAGCTCGGGCGCGGAGGTGCCGAAGGCCACCACGGTCAGGCCGACGATCAGCGCGGGAATGCCAAGGCGCAGCGACATTGCCACTGCGCCTTTCACCAGCAGGTCACCCGCCACGACCAGCAGTACCAGCCCGGCAATGATCTCGCCGAAATCCCAGATCATTTACGGCGCTCCGTCGTCTTCGCACTCTTGCTATTGGAGGTCGTCTTGCAGGGGCAGGGGCCCCGGCCGATTTTCGGACGTCCGCAGTCGGGGCAACGGGCCGATAGCCTGCCGGGTCCGCGCGGGCCCTTGAGTTTCGGCATCCGCAGTTTGCCGAACATGGCGAGCACCGCCATGACGACGAGGAAGAGTGTCATGCCCTTGATGAGCATCCGGTTACAGCCCGTAGCGCGCCCAGAGCGCGCGTTCCTCGGCGGTATCGATCAGAGCGCCTGCGGTGGCCGCAGCCATCTCGCCCCCGATCTGCGCGCCGAAGCGCCGGAAGATCGAGCGTTTGGGCGCGTAAGGCACGATGCGGGTCTTCTCGCCGTAGATCTCTTTCAGCTTCGGCACCGCATGGCCGAGCCCGTCGATCAGCCCGGTGTTTTCGGCCAGCGCCTGCCGCCCGGTCCAGATGTCGCCGGTGAAGAGGTCGCGATCTTCGGGCAGCTTCGCGCCGCGCCGCGACTGCACATGCTCCTTGAACGAGACATGCATGTCGTCGAGCAGCTTGTTGAGCCGCGCGACGTCTTCGTCCTTCTCGGGGCGGAACGGGTCCATGAAACTTTTCGAGCCGCCTGCCGTATGAACGCGGCGCTGGATGCCGTGGCGGTTGATGAACTCGTCGAGGCCGAACCCTGCCGAGATCACCCCGATCGAGCCCACGACCGAGGTCGGATCGGCCCAGATCTGGTCTGCGGCGCAGGCGAGCCAGTAGCCGCCCGAAGCCGCGACGTCTTCGACGAAGGCATGGACGGGAATGCCTTTTTCATCCGCAAGCCTGCGGATGCGTCCCGCGATCAGCGCCGATTGCACGGGCGATCCGCCGGGCGAATTGATCAGCAGAGCGACCGCGGCCGGTTTGCCGCGCGCGAAGGCGCGCTCGATGATCGGGGCCATGGCGGCATCCGACAGGCCGGGCGCACCGGGGCGCGAGACGCCGATGGCGCCGTGCAAACGGATAACCGCGACGAAGGGCGATTTCTTGACGAAAGGGAGGCGTTGGATCAGGCTCATGTGAGGGATGTAGAGGCTCACCCCTGCCCGCGCAAGCGCAGCGATGACGGTTCCTGTCCGCGCCTGTTCGCGATTGAACCAGTCGTGACTTGCTGGCCGGGGCATGCTCGCCCCATCATCGGGGCCGGGAGGATGGATATGACCGAAGACGACAGGCTCGCCGTGATTCTGGCGGATCATGCGGGGCGCGAAGGTGCGCTGCTGCCCATTCTTCACGATGTGCAGGCCGCTTACGGCTGCGTGCCCGCCGATTGCTACCAGCCCATTGCCGATGCTTTGCGTCTGAGCCGGGCCGAGGTGGCGGGCGTCGTCTCCTTCTATCACGACTTCCGCGATGCGCCCGCGGGCAAGCATGTGATCAAGCTGTGCCGCGCCGAGGCCTGCCAGTCGATGGGCGGGGCCGAGATGATCGCGCGGCTGGAGCGGGCGCTGGGCATGAAAGTCGGGGAAACGAGGGGCGATGTGACCCTTGAGGCGGTCTATTGCCTCGGGCTATGCGCCTGTGCGCCTGCCGCGATGGTGGGCGATCAACTGGTCGGGCGGGCGACGCCCGAGCGGATCGAGGCTCTGGTCGCGGAGGTCTCGGCATGAAGATCTGGGTTCCCTGCGATGCCGCTTCTGTCGCCTGTGGGGGCGATGAGGTCGCTGCCGCGATCGCGTCGGCGGCCGGGCTGCGCGGCGAGAGCGTCGAGATCATCCGCAACGGCACGCGCGGGATGATCTGGCTTGAGCCTCTGGTCGAGATCGAGCGCGACGGTGTGCGCCACGGCTTCGGCCCGATGGTGCCCGAGGACGTGCCCGCGCTGTTCGAGGACGGCGATCACCCGAAGGCGCTCGGCCCGGTCGAGGAAATTCCCTTCTTCGCGCAACAGACCCGTCTGACTTTCGCGCGCTGCGGGCGCACCGATCCGCTGTCTCTGGCCGATTACGAGGCGGATGAGGGCTGGCAGGGTCTCAAACGCGCACTGGAACTGGGCGGCGCGGACACCATCGAGGAGGTCACGACCTCGGGTCTGCGTGGACGCGGTGGGGCAGGTTTCCCGACAGGGATCAAGTGGAAGACCGTCGCCGGGGCGGAGGCGCCGCAGAAATACATCGTCTGCAACGCGGATGAGGGCGATAGCGGCTCTTTCGCGGACCGGATGCTGATGGAGGGCGATCCCTACTGCCTGATCGAGGGCATGGCGATTGCCGGGCTCGCGGTCGGCGCGACCAAGGGCTTCATCTATGTCCGCTCGGAATATCCGCACGCGATCCGCACGCTGAACGCGGCGATCAAGGCGGCGCGCGCTGCGGGGATCATCGGCGACAGCCTGATGGGGCAGGGACCGGCCTTCGATCTGGAGGTTCGCGTCGGCGCGGGCGCCTATATCTGCGGCGAGGAAACTTCGCTCCTGAATTCGCTCGAAGGCAAGCGCGGGATGGTTCGCGCCAAGCCGCCGCTGCCTGCGCTGGAAGGCGCGTTCGGCAGGCCGACCGTGGTCAATAACGTGCTTTCGCTGGCCGCCGTGCCGTGGATCTTGGTCCATGGTGGCGCAGCCTATGCCGAGTTCGGGCTGGGTCGCTCGCGCGGGACGATCCCGATCCAGATCGCAGGCAATGTCAAACATGGCGGGCTGTTCGAGACCGGTTTCGGGATGTCGCTTGGCACGCTGGTCAACGAGATCGGCGGCGGTACCGCCTCGGGCCGTCCGTTCAAGGCGGTGCAGGTCGGCGGACCGCTGGGCGCCTATCACGGCCCCGACGATTTCGATCTGCCGGTCTGCTACGAGGCCTTCGCCGATCAGGGCGGGCTGGTGGGCCATGCCGGCTTCGTGGTGCATGACGACAGCGCCGACATGCTCGCGCTCGCCCGCTACGCGATGGAGTTCTGCGCTATCGAGAGTTGCGGGAAATGCACGCCTTGCCGGATCGGCGCGGTGCGCGGCATCGAGACGCTCGACCGCGTGGCGGCGGGCGATCCGGCGGCGATCGAGTTGCTGCATGAGCTATGCGAAGTGATGGAGAAGGGCTCGCTCTGCGCGATGGGGGGCTTCACGCCCTACCCGGTGCGCTCGGCGATCCGGCTTTTCCCGCAAGAATTCTCGCTCTCACAGGAGGCTGCGGAATGAAGGATTTTATCATCCCCGACGGAGTGCACGGGCCGAAACTCTCCGATATGGGCACGCCTGAAAAATCGGGCCCGCCCGTGACGCTGGTGATCGACGGCATGGATGTGAGTGTGCCCGAGGGCACCTCCGTGATGCGCGCCGCCGCCGAGGCCGGGATCACCGTGCCGAAGCTGTGTGCGACCGACATGCTGGATGCTTACGGCTCGTGCCGCCTGTGTGTGGTCGAGATCGAAGGAATGCGCGGTACGCCTGCGTCCTGCACCACCCCCGTGCGCGAGGGCATGGTTGTGAAGACCCAGACCGATCAGCTTGCGCGGCTGCGGCGTGGGGTGATGGAGCTTTATATCTCCGATCACCCGCTGGATTGCCTCACCTGCGCTGCGAATGGCGATTGCGAATTGCAGGACATGGCGGGGGCCGTGGGCCTGCGCGACGTGCGCTATGCGCCGGGCGAGAACCATGTCGAGACGCGCGCGGCGGAGGGGGCCAATCCGCTCTACATCCCGCGCGACGATTCCAATCCGTATTTCTTCTACGACCCGTCGAAATGCATCGTCTGCATGCGCTGCGTGCGCGCCTGCGAAGAGGTGCAGGGCACCTTCGCGCTGACCGTGGATGGGCGCGGCTTCGACGCCCGCATCTCGACCGGGACGGAGGATTTCCTGAACTCCGATTGCGTCAGCTGCGGTGCCTGCGTGCAGGCCTGCCCGACCGCGACCCTGCAGGAGAAGACCGTCGACGAGATCGGCGTGCCGGAGCGGTCGGTGGTCACCACCTGCGCCTATTGCGGCGTGGGTTGCTCCTTCGAGGCGCAGATGCGCGGCGACCAACTGGTGCGCATGGTCCCGTGGAAAGAGGGCAAGGCGAACCGCGGCCATAGCTGCGTGAAGGGCCGCTTCGCCTGGGGCTATGCGAACCACGGCGATCGCATCCTCAACCCGATGATCCGCGACAGCATCACCGATGCGTGGCGCGAAGTGTCGTGGGAAGAGGCGCTGGAGTTTGCCGCGAACGGCATCAAGCGTGCGCAGGCCAAGCACGGCAAGGACAGCGTCGGTGTCATTACCTCCTCGCGCTGCACCAATGAGGAAACCTTCCTCGTGCAGAAACTTGCCCGCGCGGTGATGGGGACGAACAACACCGACACCTGTGCCCGCGTCTGCCATTCGCCGACCGGCTACGGGCTGAAGCAGACCTTCGGAACCTCTGCGGGCACGCAGGATTTCGACTCTGTCGAGCAGGTGGATTGCGCCGTGGTGATCGGGGCGAATCCGACCGATGGTCACCCGGTCTTCGGCTCGCGGCTGCGCAAGCGGCTGCGGCAGGGGGCGAAGCTGATCGTGGTCGACCCGCGCCGGATCGACCTGCTGGAGACCCCGCATATGGGCGAGGGGCATCACCTGCCGCTGCGTCCCGGCACCAATGTCGCGGTGCTGACCGCGATGGCCCATGTGATCGTGACGGAAAGGCTGTTCGACGAGGCCTTCATCCGCGCGCGCTGCGACTGGGACGAATGGACGGATTATGCCGAATTCGCCGCCGATCCGGCCCACTCGCCGGAAGCCGTCGAAGAACTGACAGGCGTTCCGGCCGAGGCGCTGCGTCAGGCCGCGCGCACCTATGCGGCGGCGCCCAACGGGGCGATTTATTACGGGCTGGGCGTGACCGAGCATAGCCAGGGCTCGACCACCGTGATCGCGATTGCGAACCTCGCGATGATGACCGGCAATATCGGGCGACCCGGTGTGGGCGTGAACCCGCTGCGCGGGCAGAACAACGTGCAGGGCTCCTGCGATATGGGCTCGTTCCCGCATGAATTGCCGGGCTACCGCCATGTGTCGGACGATACCGCGCGCCACGGGTTCGAGGTGGAATGGGGCGTCACGCTCGACCCCGAGCCGGGGCTGCGCATCCCCAACATGCTCGACGCCGCCGTCTCGGGGGACTTCAAGGCGATCTACATTCAGGGCGAGGATATCCTGCAATCCGATCCCGATACCCATCACGTGGCCGCTGGCCTCGCCGCGATGGAGTGTGTGATCGTGCATGACCTGTTCCTGAACGAGACCGCGCGCTACGCCCATGTCTTCCTGCCGGGCTCGACCTTCCTCGAGAAGGACGGGACCTTCACCAATGCCGAGCGCCGCATCAACCCGGTGCGCAAGGTCATGGCACCGAAGGCGGGGCTGGCCGATTGGGAGGCGACGCAGGCGCTGGCCAATGCGCTGGGCGCGGGGTGGAGCTACACCCACCCCTCCGAGATCATGGATGAGATCGCGCGCACGACTCCGGCCTTCGCGGGCGTCACCTATGATTTGATCGATCGCGTGGGGTCGGTGCAGTGGCCCTGCAACGATGCGCACCCGCAAGGCTCGCCGGTGATGCATGAGGATGGCTTCGTGCGCGGCTCCGGGCGGTTCATCCGCACCGCCTATGTCGCGACCGAGGAACGCACCGGACCGCGCTTCCCGCTGCTGCTGACGACCGGGCGCATCCTGTCGCAGTATAACGTGGGCGCGCAGACGCGGCGGACCGAGAACTCCGTCTGGCATGCCGAGGACCGGCTGGAAATCCACCCGCATGACGCCGAGACCCGCGGTATCCGCGACGGCGATTGGGTGCGTCTGGCGAGCCGTGCGGGCGAGACGAGCCTGCGCGCGACGATCACGGATCGGGTCTCGCCCGGCGTCGTCTACACGACCTTCCACCACCCCGACACGCAGGCGAATGTCGTGACCACCGACAATTCCGACTGGGCGACGAACTGCCCGGAATACAAGGTGACGGCGGTG
This sequence comes from Thioclava sp. F28-4, assembly GCF_002020045.1. Lineage (NCBI taxonomy): Bacteria > Pseudomonadati > Pseudomonadota > Alphaproteobacteria > Rhodobacterales > Paracoccaceae > Thioclava > Thioclava sp. F28-4. The sequence continues at coordinate 73,494 of NZ_MPZQ01000007.1, forward strand.
CAGGTCGGGCTGTCGAACGGGCCCTCGGACTGGCAGGAGCTTTACACGGCACAGACCAAGCTGACACGCCGCGTCGAGGCGGCTGAATGACGGCAACCGATTGGGACATGCCCAGCGGCGCGGTGCAGCGGCTCGCCGAGGAAGTGCCGGTGGCGCTGTCTTTCGACGGGGTGACGCAGGCGGTGATGATGGCAAGCCCCGCCGATCTGGAGGATTTCGCCCTAGGCTTCGCGCTCTCCGAAGGGCTGATCGCGGACGCGTCCGAGATCACCCGGCAAGAGCTCGAGGTGACCGAGGCCGGGATCGAGGCCCGCAACTGGCTGGCAGCACCTGCGGGCGTACGCTTTGCCGAACGCCGCCGCGCTACGATGGGCCCGGTGGGCTGCGGGCTCTGCGGCATCGAACAGCTGGAAGAAGCGCGCCGTAAGCTTCCGCCGGTCGCACCGCCGCGATTCACCATGTCGCCGGAGCAGGCCACGGAGGCGCTCGAGACCCTGCGCGACCACCAGCCGCTGCAGGACGAGACCCGCGCCGCCCATGCGTCGAGCTTCTGGCAACCGGGCAAGGGGATCGTGCTGACGCGCGAGGATGTCGGGCGGCACAATGCGCTCGACAAGCTGATCGGGGCGCTGATCCGGCAAGGGATCGATCCCGCAGGCGGCGCGCTAGTGATGACTTCGCGGCTCTCGGTCGATCTGATCCAGAAGGTCGTGACGCTACGTATCCCGGTGATCGTCGGTCCGTCCGCCCCGACCGCGCTTGCGGTGAGCGAGGCGAGGGACGCGGGCCTTACCGTTATCGCGCGCGCAGGCCGGGGCCTCGCGCTTTATACCGCGCCGCAGGAGGCCACCGCATGAAGCCTGAGAAACTCGCCGGGATGGCCAATCAGATCGCACAGTTCTTCGAGAGCCAGCCCGGCGATCAGGCGCATGCCGTGGCCGATCACATCAATGCCAACTGGGCGCCCACGATGCGCGACACATTCCTTGCGGCGGCCGACAAGCTGGACCTGCATCCGCTGGTGAAGGCGGCGCTCCCGCAGATCCGCCCCCCTCAGCGCGGCTGATCGCCGGGCTTCACGACCGGCGCGAAGGAGAGGGTGAAGTTTTTTCCATCCGCGAAGGGGTAGGGGGCCGCGAGCTGCTGCACCTCTCCGGTCGTCCAGTCGGGATGATCGGGGTAAGTGGCGCGCAGAAGGTCCGCGCCGGTTGTCGCATTCGTGCCGTCCCAGATCACGAAGGCCGGGCCGTCGGGCATAGGTTTCGTAAAGTCCGAACTGGCATTCAGAACTGTCATCTGAGGCGCGCGATAGAGGATATTCGCGCCCTCCCATTGCGGCGCGATCAGTGTCGCATCCGCGCCAACGGCGGCCACCAGCTGCGGCACCAGCGTCTCGAAGGGGGCCGCGTTACGGCTCTTGCCCTGAAAGAAATGGATCGGCAGCGCGATCATCACCAGCACGAGCAGCACCGCGTAGACCTGTTGCAGCCGCCGCAGCCCGGTCGCACTAAGCCGGGGCAGGAGCCAAAGGCCAAGCGCGGGCCCAGCGAGGAACAGCAGCGGTTGCAGCCAGCGATCCTTGATCTGCCCCGCACCGACCGCAAGCGCACCGATCAGCAGCAGCAAGAGCCCGATCACCATCACGCGCAGCATCAGCCGCAGCAGCGGTTGCGGCGCGTCGGGTTTGCTCTCCCGGTAGCGCCAGTATAGCAGCCCGCCGACCAGCAGCGGCAAAGCGAGGAAATTCAGAACACCCTGACCGGTTGCAAGAACCGGACCGACAAGCCGCGCGCCCAGTGAGACGTCTTCGGCGGCGTCGAATTTCTTTGCCGAGGCGAAGGCGATCTCGGGGTGGTTCAGGATCCAGACATACGGCGGCAGCGCAATGGCGGCGGCGATCAGCAGGGACAGGAACAGGCGACGGTCGCGGAAGGACGCACGGAGCTCCGGAAAGCCGATCAGCGCGAGGGACGTCGAGATCGGCAGCAGAACGAAGTTGTATTTCGACAGCAGCCCCATGCCCAGCACCAGTCCGAGCGTCACGAAGCCCGCAAGGCTGGGGCGGCGCGCGATCCACCAGATCGTCGCGAAGCACAGCGCCGCCGAAAAGGTCGCAAGCACCGAATGGGTCAGGGCGCGCTGGCTCTCCCACGCGATCTGCGGCAGCAGCACGAGGCCCAGCGTCGCGACCCATGCCCGGCGCGGATCGAGCCGCGTGCGCATCAGCCCGTAGCAGGTCAAGACCGTGCCGCAGAGCAGGGTGTTTTTCAGAACCGCGAGGCCGAACATCGTCGGCCCGGTCACCATGAAGACCAGATGTTGCAGCCATGCGAAGAGCGGCAATTGCGGGCCGTAGCCCCACTCAAAGCTGCGCGCATCGAAGATCATCTGCGCATCGTCGAGCCCGAGCGCGCCGCCCAAGGCGGTGCGGTAGAGGGTCTGGAAGGCGAAATAGGCGACGATGCTCAGGGGCCAGATCGCATCGGGAAGGGCGCGGCCTGCGGCTCGGGGCATCGGGTCGGCGCTCATGCGGGTGTGCCTGTGGGGACGCGCATCACGGGAAGGGTCTGGAGCATGGCGCACCTATTGGCTGGCGGGGCTGCCGCGCATGGCGGACAGAGAGGGCGATACCACTTTCGACAGGCGGGCCAAAGCGCGAGATGTCCGAGTTTCGCCGGGCGTGGCCGCGATGCCGCGCCCTCGGCGAGCGCGGGGCTGCGATGGCTCAGGCCTCTTTCGAGCGCTCGATATAGGCGCGCAGTTCCTCGGCCTCGTGGCGCGCGTCGCGCAGACCATCCATCGCCGCGCGCAGTTCCGCCTCGGTCTGGCTGAGCTGATTGGCCAGTTCCGCCTCGCGCTGCTCGACATAGACGAGTGCCTGATCGCGGGTCTCCTCGGCTTCATGCAACGCCTGCGCCATCTGCTCCAGTTCGCCCATATCGGCTTGGCTCACGCGGGTGAGGCGGTGGATCAACCAGCTCGCGAACCAGCCGAGCGCGAAAGCCACGAAAAGGATGATCGCTGTGGCGATGATGAATTCGGTTCTGTTCATATGACGTCCCTTCAGCCCTTCGACAGGTCCTCCGGCCGGGATTGCGGGCGCGGCGTTTGATCGCCGGGCGTCTCGACCGGAATTTCTTCTTCTTGCGGGGTGTTTTCCCCCGGTTTGGCGGCGGTGTCCCCATCGCCGTTTTCGCTTTGCGCGCCGTCTTCGGTGGCGGGCGCACCGTCGTCGGTCACGGCGCCGTTCCAATGCGGCTCGCCATCGTCTGCTGCGCCCGTCGCATCTGCGGTGGCATCAGGCAGCGCGTCGTCGCCCACCGGCGCCTCGTCCAGCAGGACGAATTCGATCCGGCGGTTTTTCTCGCGGCCTGCCTCGGTGTCGTTCGAGGCGATCGGCTGAGCTTCGCCGTAGCCTTTCGCTTCGAGATTGCCGATCAGCACGCCACGGTCGAGAAGCCCGCGGATCACCGCCTGCGCGCGCTGTTGCGACAGTTGCAGGTTCATTTCCTCGCGGCCCTGATTGTCGGTGTAACCGGCCACTTCCATCTTGAAGTCCGTGCAGTTCTTCATCGATTTTGCCAAAGCGTCGAGCGCGTCCAGGCTTTCCGAGGCGACCTGCGCCGAACCCGGATCGAAATCGACCTTCTTCTTCTGCAGCGTCTCGTTGAGGCGCGCGACGCATTCCTTGCCGGTGGGCAGGGCGAGCTGCTCATCGAGGCGCTTGTCGTATTTCACGCTCAGGTCGATCTGCGCGTCTTCGCCAAGCTGGCTGGTCAGGATGCGCGAGATCGTGTCGGAAGCCTGCGGATCGCCCGAGATGCCGTTGACCGAGATGCCGTCGCGGGTGACCGTGACCTTGCCGTCATGGAGCACCGACAGCGCATCGAGCGCGGCCAGCGTGCGCACCGGCCAACCGGCGGGAAGCTCCTTGTCGACGCGGGTCGCGCCATGGACATTGTCATGGCCGAGCTTGGCGCGGGCGTAGCTTTCGATGGTCTGACGTTCGCGCGCATCGGTTACGCGGCCCTTGAGCTCGACATGGCCGTCGCCGTCGCGGGTCGCGGTGAAGCTGGCCTCGGCGGCTTTCGCATCGGGGGCCGGTTCGCGCTTGGCCTTGAGCGAGAACACTCCGGGCAGGTTCGATTCCAGCTCGCCCACGACATCGTCGAACTTCTGCTGATCGACGGTCGAGGGGGCATCGAGTGCGATATCGGCATCGGAGAAGGTCACCGAACCCGCGCCGAGATCGCCGACCGCCTTGATCGCCATCTGCGCGGCCTTGGACCAATCGGGCGACGGGGTGCCCATGCCGATGGTGCAGGTCAGCGTGCCTTTCGCGCCTGTCGCGCGGGCGGCAGTCAGGATGCGGTCGCGCGCGCGCTCGTTATCGGCGGAGCAGGCGTCGAAATGCGGGCCTTCTTCGTCGTCGATGAGGAAGCGCAGCGTGAAGGGGGTGATCACGGGGCGCGGCGCGGAGATGTCGAAGCTGAGCTTGAGATCGGTGGGGCGGCGGCGTGCGAGCGACGTCTCCACCCGGCCTTTCTCGGAGGGGCTGTCGGTGATCGCCTGCACCGAGACCTTGCCGGCGGTGACCGAAATCTTAGAGCGCGGCAGCGTCTCGATCGTGGTCATCGCGAATTGCATCGCCTCGTCCCAGCCGCCGGGCACCGGGTAATCGGCGCTCTCCAGCATGTCGGTGACGCCATCCTCGCCCGCGACTTTCGAGAGCTTCTCGACGATCGCATCGCGGTCGACCGAAGAGGGCACCAGCCCGATCAGCGAGATGCCGTTCTCGTTGCGCAGCATCTCCAGCGAGAAGGCGGGGGGCGTGATCGGCTTGGTGATCTGCGTGTCGGTATTGTCGACGACCCGCGAGCTATCGACGTATTTGTCGACCTCCGAGACGGCGCGGAAGCGCTCGGCCTCGGTCGGGGCGGTACCGGAGAGGAGGACTTGCAGCCCGTCGGTATGGATCCGCATCCAGCCGTAGCCCTGCGCCTCCATCGCGACGCGTACTTCTTGTTTCGTGGATTTCTCGACAACGGTCGCAGCGCCGCCCGCAATGACTGCGGAGACGACGAGTGCGAGGACAAAGGCGGCGATCGTCAACAAGGTGGCGCGGCTGCGCATCGGTCTCAGGCCCTCCCCCAGGGAATCTTTATCCCGTTTCCTTAAGGCGCAGGGGCGCGGGGATCAATCGAAACGCCGTTACACGATTGCGCCAACGGCGAGAAACAGCGCAGCGATGAGGCCCGTGTCGCGGTTCGCGCGGAACAGTTTCAGGCAGGTGTCCGGCTCGTCGATATCGAGCTGGCGCATCTGCCAGAGCATGTGCCACCCCATCGCCCAGGGCGCGAGCAGCGAGATCGCGAGGCGCAGCGGCGGCGCGCCGGGCAGCAGCGCACCCATCACCGCGATGGTCATCAGCGCAACAGAAGTCATCAGGAAGCCGCCGAGCCATTTCGCGCTATCGTCCCCAAAGAGCCGCGCGGTGGATTTCACCCCGATCAGCGCGTCGTCTTCTTTGTCCTGATGCGCATAGATCGTGTCGTAGAACAGCGTCCAGGCCATGCCCGCGAAGTAAAGCACGACGGGCGGCCAGCTGAGGCTGCCGGTATGCGCGACCCATAGCAGCAGCGCCCCCCAGTTGAACGCGATGCCGAGAAAGATCTGCGGCCACCAGGTGAAGCGCTTGGCGAAGGGATAGATCGCGACCGGCCCGAGAGAGACGATCCCGAGCATGATCGCGGGCGTGTTGAAGGTCAGCAGGATCGCGAAGGAGATCAGCGACTGGATCACCGCCCAGGCCAGCGCCTGTTTCGTCGAGACCTGCCCCGAGGGGATCGGCCGCGAGCGGGTGCGGGCCACGCCCGCATCGATGTCGCGGTCGGTGATGTCGTTCCATGTGCAGCCCGCGCCGCGCATCAGGAAAGCCCCGATGGAAGCGCCGATGGCAAGCCAAAGGTCCCACCAGATGAAGCCGCCCGTCGAGGATGCCGCCAGCGCGATCGACCAGTAGCAGGGCAGGAGCAACAGCCATGTCCCGATCGGTCGGTCGGCACGGCTGAGCCGCAGGTAGGGCCGCGTCCATGCCGGGGCCAGCCGGTCGACCCAGTTGCCGCGATAGGCATCCGCAACCGTGCCGTTCGCGTCGTTCGGGGGCTCGCCCGTGCTCGCGTTTGCCGCCTCTGGCGTTTCGGTTTTTCCGCTCATACAGTCCGCCTCATGGAACGTGCCAAGATCAGGCTCTGTGTAGAGCACCCGCTGGGCGCGGGGCAAGCCGTGCCTCTGACTCAGGACGAAGCGCATTACCTCTTTGCGGTGATGCGGCTGGCCGTGGGCGCCCGTGTGGCGCTGTTCAACGGGCGCGATGGCGAGTGGACGGCTGAGGTCGTCGAGGCCCACAAGAAGCGCGGTATTCTGGCCTGCGTCGAGCAGGCCGCGCCGCAGCTCGCGCCGCCCGATCTCTGGCTGATCTTCGCGCCGATCAAGAAAGAGCGCACCGATTTCATCGTCGAGAAGGCGACCGAGCTGGGCTGCGCCAAGGTGCTGCCAGTGCAGACCGAGTTCACCAATTCCGCGCGCATCCGGCAGGACCGCTTGCAGGCCCATGCCAAGGAAGCGGCAGAGCAATGTCTGGGCACCTATGTGCCCCCGGTCGAGGATTTGCAGGGTCTCAAGAAGCTGCTGGATGGCTGGGATCCGAGCCGTCGCATCCTCTGGGCCGACGAGGCTTTGGTTGGGCCTGCAGAGACGCTCGCGGGGCTCCAGCCCGGCCCTTGGGCGATCCTGATCGGTCCCGAAGGCGGGTTCTCGGAGGCCGAGCGCGAAGCGCTCCGCAGCCTCGATTTCGTGACCCCCGTCAGTCTCGGCCCGCGCATCCTGCGCGCCGATACGGCGGTCTGCGCGGCGATCACGTTGTGGCAATCGGCGCTGGGAGACTGGCGGTGATCCGTCCCGAGGTCGCAGACGGGTTCAAGCGCTGGAGCGAGGTGATCGCGGCTGGCGTCGTGGTGGCGTTCGGTGCGTGGCTGATCTGGCTCGGCGGATTGATCCTGATGCCGCTGGGACTGGTCGCGGTCGCGCTCGGGCTCGGCTGGGCGCTGATCGGCTGGCGTCGGTTGCGCTTCGCGCGTGAAACAAATGCGCCGGGTCTGGTCGAGATCGACGAGGGCCGTATCTCCTATTTCGCGGCCAGCCGGGCGCGCGCCATTGCAGGGCCGGGCAGCAATGTCTCGGCCCTCGGGATGGGCGGCGAATTGCCGCTGCGCGAACTGGCGGAAATCCGTTTGCTGACGCTGCAGGGCCAGCAATATTGGCGGCTGCGCAGCCTCTCGGGCGAGGCGCTGCTGATCCCGCTCGACGCGGCGGGGGCGGATGCGCTCTACGATGCCTTCGCGAGCTTGCCGGGGATCGATATGGGGAAGATCTCTGCCGCGCTTGACCAAAAGACTGCCGCACAGAGCCTCTGGACCCGCAAACAGGTTTCACGCTTGACTTGAGCTAGCCCCCGCGCCACCTGTGGCGCTCCATAAAGCGACGCGAGAAAAGACATGTCCATTCCGCAGCAGGGCGGTGGCCCGATCGAGCGCTTCGAGCAACTGGCCGAATATCTGGCCGAAGGTGAGAAGCCGCGCGACGACTGGCGCATCGGCACCGAGCATGAAAAATTCGGCTATTGCGCGGACAAGCAATTGCCGCTGCCCTATGACGGCCCGCGGTCGATCAAGGCGATGCTGGAAGGTCTGCGCGACCGCTTCGGTTGGAAGCCGGTGGAAGAGCAGGGCAAGATTATCGGGCTGGAACTGAATGGCGCGAATGTGAGCCTCGAGCCGGGCGGTCAGCTGGAACTGTCGGGCGCGCCGCTCGAGACGATCCACCAGACCTGCGACGAGGTGAACGAACACCTGCGCGAAGTGCAGTCGGTCGCCGACGATATCGGTGTGAAGTTCATCGGTCTGGGCGCGGCCCCGATCTGGACGCAGGACCAGATGCACATGATGCCCAAAGGGCGCTATCGGCTGATGACCGATTACATGGGCCGCGTGGGCGAGCTGGGCACGCAAATGATGTATCGCACCTGCACCGTGCAGGTGAATCTCGACTTCGGTTCGGAAGCCGACATGGTGCAGAAGATGCGCGTGGCGCTGGCGCTGCAGCCGGTCGCGACGGCGCTGTTCGCCAATTCGCCCTTCCTCGATGGTAAGCCCAACGGCATGAAATCGTGGCGCAGCCATATCTGGCAGAACCTCGACGATGCGCGCACCGGCATGCTTCCCTTCATGTTCGAAGAGGGCGCGGGCTACGAGGCTTACGTGAACTACGTCCTCGATGTGCCGATGTATTTCGTCTATCGCGACGGCAAATATATCGACGCTCTGGGCCAGTCCTTCCGCGACTTCCTGAAGGGCGAGCTGCCCGCGCTGCCCGGCGAGAAGCCGACGCTGAGCGATTGGGCCGATCACCTGACCACCGTCTTCCCCGAGGCGCGCGCGAAGAAATTCATCGAGATGCGCGGTGCCGATGGCGGCCCGTGGCGGCGTCTGTGTGCGCTGCCCGCGCTCTGGGTCGGTCTGCTTTACGACCAGACCGCGCTGGATGCGGCATGGGATCTGGTGAAGGGCTTCGATCACGAGACCCGCGAAGGTCTGCGCCGTGCGGCGGCGGTCGATGCGCTGCAGGGCGAGTTCAACGGCGTGAAGTTGCACGACCTCGCACGCGAGACGGTGGCGATCGCGAAATCCGGTCTGGCGGCGCGGGCGAAGCCCGGCGCGGGCGGGATGATCCCCGACGAGACCCATTTCCTCAACGCGCTGGAAGAGAGCGTCGAGACGGGCCGCGTGCCTGCCGACGAGCTTCTCGAGAAATATCACGGCGAGTGGAATGGCGATCTGAGCAAGATCTACGCCGAATACAGCTACTGACGAGAGGGCAGGGCGGTCAGCCGCCCCGCGTTCCTCTCACCGCGACCCCAGCCGCTCGCGCACCCATTGAGGGACCAGCACGCTTGCCGGGCCTTGGCGCGATGTGTCGAACATCGTGCTGCCCGCCGAGGGGTCGAGGTTCAGCTCCAGCGTCTCCACCCCGCACATCGCGGCGTCCTGCACGAAGCCTGCCGCTGGATACACATTGCCGCTTGTGCCGATCGAGACGAACAGGTCCGCCGCCTCCAGCTCGTGGATGATCCGATCCATCTGATAGGGCATCTCGTTGAACCAGACGATGTCGGGTCGCGTGGCTTTGCGCCCGCACTCGGGGCAGGTGTCTTGCGGCTGCATCGCCTCGGGCGCGGGCCAGCGATGGTCGCACGCGTGGCACAGCGCGCCGAAGAGCGAGCCATGCATGTGGATCACGTTCTGAGACCCGGCGCGCTCGTGCAGGTCATCGACATTCTGCGTCACCACCAGAACCTCGTGGCCCGGATCGGCCTCCAGCTCGGCCAGCGCGAGATGGGCGGGGTTCGGCTGGGCCGCCCGCGCCGCCGCCCGGCGCGCGTTGTAGAAGCGGTGCACCAGCGCGGGGTCGCGCGCGAAGCCCTCCGGCGTCGCCACGTCCATGATGCGGTGTTCTTCCCACAGACCGTCGCTTGCGCGAAACGTGCGGATGCCGCTTTCGGCAGAAATTCCCGCGCCGGTCAGAATCACGACCTTGGCCATCGCTGCGCCCTCCGTTATCACTTCCCCTATGCGTATCCTCTTTCTCTGCCTTGGCAACATCTGCCGCTCGCCCGCCGCCGAAGCGGTGACCCGTCACAAGGCCGCCGCAGCGGGGCTCGATATCGAGTTCGACAGTGCAGGCACCGGCACCTGGCATCTGGGCGAGCCGCCCTACGATCCGATGATCGCGGCGGCGGAAGCGCGCGGCTACGACATGCGCAGCCTGCGCGCACGGCAAATCCAGCCCGCCGATTACGACGGGTTCGATGTGATCCTGGCGATGGATGAGAATAACCTGCGCGATGTGCTCGACGGGGCGCCGCGCGAGATGCGCGCACAGGTGCAAATGTTCATCGACGGGCCGGACGGGCCGCGCGATGTGCCCGATCCCTATTTCACCCGCAATTTCGATGGAGCCCTCGATCTGATCGAGGCGGGCGCGGATCAGTTGATCGCCGACCTGCTGGCCGACGAGGAAGAAAAGCGGCGCGGGCAGTAGACCGCACGCCGCCGATCAAGCGCTTACTTGCAGAAGCCTTCCGCCGTCGCGGCGAAATTCTTGTATCGGTCCCAGAAGTCCGAATCCGACTGGCGGTCGGACATGCGCACTTCCTGCGCGCGGTCGGGATCGTGGAAGAAGCTGGCGGCGCGGCGCTGGTCGCGGTGGCTCAGCGTCATGTCCGCGACTTGCTGGATGCAGCCGCAGGTGCCGGGATTGCTGGCGCGGCCCGCTTTCTGACACGCGTTGTCGATCGGCCCGGCCGAAGCCATCGAAGCAAGCGCCATGGCGCCCGAGAATGCACAGAGTCCGAGTGTGGTCTTGAAAATCATCTACTGCCCCTTTGTCGTTGCGGCCGGCATGTGATTGCCGATCCTGCCTGCTCATTTGTCCGCGATTCTAACTCAAATTCAAAAAGCGGGCAACAAAACAGGCAGGATTCCGCCGGTTCGGGGCAGGGGAGGGAACCCGTTTTCTAGTCGTCGCGTTGCGCGTGCACGGGCCCACTACATCTGGATGGCGTTCGCCCTCCAGATCACTCTTCGACCGGGGTGGCCTCGTAGCCTGCGCCTTTCAGGGCGCTGATCACGGTGGATTCGGGCAGCCCTTCCACCTCGACCTCGCGATCTTCCAGATAGACATCGGCCTTGCCGCCGACCTCTTCGATCGCGGCTTCGACCGAGGCTTTGCAGTGGCCGCAGGTCATGTTCGGAACGGAATAGATCATCTTGCGTCTCCCGTGTTTCGTGTCTCAGGGATATGTCGGACGCGACCGGGCCGAGGTCAATGGCAGATGGCGTTCAATCCCTCTTCCCGGCCCGCTTTTTCCCCTGTATACGCGCGCCCATGACTGATCTTGATCGCATCCGCAATTTCTCCATCGTGGCGCATATCGACCACGGTAAATCCACGCTCGCCGACCGGCTTATTCAGCTGACTGGTACCGTGGCCGAACGCGATATGAAGGACCAGCTCCTCGACGCGATGGATATCGAGCGAGAGCGCGGCATCACGATCAAGGCCAACTCGGTGCGGATCGACTATCCCGCCAAGGATGGCAAAACCTATGTGCTGAACCTGATCGACACCCCCGGCCACGTCGACTTCGCCTATGAGGTGTCGCGCTCGATGCAGGCGGTCGAGGGCTCGCTGCTGGTTGTCGATGCCTCGCAGGGCGTCGAGGCGCAGACGCTGGCCAACGTCTATCAGGCGATCGATGCGGATCACGAGATCGTGCCGGTCCTGAACAAGATCGACCTGCCCGCGGCAGAGCCCGAGCGCGTGAAAGAGCAGATCGAGGACGTGATCGGGATCGACGCTTCGGATGCCGTCGAGATTTCGGCGAAGACCGGTCTGGGCATCCCGGACGTGCTGGAAGCTATCGTGCAACGTCTGCCGGCGCCGCAGGGCGACCGCGACGCGCCGCTGAAAGCGATGCTGGTGGATTCGTGGTATGACCCCTATCTGGGCGTCGTCGTTCTGATCCGCGTCATGGATGGCGTGATCAAGAAGGGCGACCAGATCAAGATGATGAAGACGGGAGCGACCTACAAGCTCGACCGTCTCGCCGTTCTGAAACCCGCGATGGTCAATATCGACGAGCTTGGCCCCGGTGAGATCGGCGTCTTCACCGCTTCGATCAAGCAGGTGCGCGATACCAAGGTCGGCGACACGATCACCCATGAGAAAAAGCCCTGCGCCAAGGCGCTGCCGGGCTTCAAACCCTCGATCCCGGTGGTGTTCTGCGGTCTCTTCCCGGTCGATGCGAACGATTTCGAGGCGCTGCGCGACGCGATCGAGAAACTGCAGCTGAACGATGCGAGCTTCTCGGCGGAGATGGAAACCTCGGCAGCGCTCGGCTTCGGCTTCCGCTGCGGCTTCCTCGGGCTGTTGCACCTCGAAGTGGTGCGCGACCGTCTGGAGCGGGAATACGATCTGGACCTGATCACCACCGCGCCCTCGGTCGTGTTCAAGATCCACATGAAGGACGGGGAGGTGATCGAGCTTCACAACCCCGCCGACATGCCCGACCTGACCTATGTCGACCATATCGAGGAACCGCGCATCAAGGCGACGATCCTCGTGCCGGACGAATATCTGGGCGATGTGCTCAAGCTCTGTCAGGACCGCCGCGGCATCCAGCAGGACCTGACCTATGTCGGTGGCCGCGCGATGGTGGTATATGACCTGCCGCTCGCCGAGGTCGTGTTCGACTTCTACGACCGCCTGAAATCGGTCACCAAGGGCTATGCCAGCTTCGATTACCAGATCACCGAATATCGCGAGGACTACCTCGTGAAGATGTCGATTCTGGTCAATGACGAGCCCGTCGATGCGCTCTCGATCATGGTCCACCGCGACCGCGCCGAAGCCCGCGGCCGCGCGATGTGCGAAAAGCTGAAAGACCTGATCCCGCGTCACATGTTCAAGATCCCGATCCAGGCCGCCATCGGTGGCCGCGTGATCGCGCGCGAGACCCTGTCGGCGATGCGCAAGGACGTGACCGCGAAATGCTACGGCGGCGACGCGAGCCGGAAGAAGAAGCTGCTGGAAAAGCAGAAAGCCGGTAAAAAGAAGATGCGCCAGTTCGGGAAGGTCGAAATCCCGCAGAGCGCGTTTATCGCGGCGCTGAAGATGGATGAGTGAGGTGACGCTAGGTCGCCTCACCTCTCCTCACATAGTTGTGAGCGCATAACAGATTTCAACTGCTTTGATGCCGTTTCATCGCCCGATTTGGGCGAGAGATATCGTGTATCACAAAACACTAAGCCATTAAGAAAGCAGTGAAATGAATAGATACTCCCTTATTGTTACCCTTGCCGCGCTGACCCTTGCGGGCTGTGCGACAACCGATGTGCAGCCAATGTCGCGCGATACGTTCAAGATCGACACGCATGCCGCCCCGGCTTGTGGTCCGACAGGCGCACGCAACGTTGCATTCCGGGCCGCAGCGATCGAGGTGATCCGGCGCGGCGGCGACAAGTTCATCATTATGGGTGACCGCTCGGACATGGGGATGCAGGGCGATATCTTCAGCGGTTTCAACACGAATTACGCTCAGGGCATGGTTGTGCGCATGATCCCTGAGGGTTCGCCCGAGGCGCGCAACGCTCTTTCGGCGCGGGAGCAGCTTGGCGCTGATTGGCAAGAGCTTGTCTCAAAAGGTGTTCCGAACACCTGCACCTAACTGATCTTCGGAAAAGCGCGGCGGTTGCCGCGCTTTTCTTCAAGTCGGAACATGCGACGCCACCCCCACGTTCTCCTCCCAGACCTATTTCAGGAGGAAACGATATGACCGACCAAGCCAAGATCGAAAAAGATTTCTGGGACGCGCTCGCATCGGATCGCACCGTGATGCTCGCGCGCGCGGGCGTCGAGACGGCAGCGCCACGCCCGATGACGGCGATCGTCGAGGAGAAGCCCGGCCCTGTCTGGTTCTTCACCGCGCGCGACACGGAATTGATGGACGGGCTGGCCCCCGGAGCAGGGGCGATGTTCACCTTCTCGGACAAGGGCCACAAGGTCTTCGCGACCGTCACGGGGCGTCTGACCGAACATACCGACCCCGAGACCGTGGAGCGGCTTTGGAACCCCTTCATCGGCGCCTGGTACGAGGGCAAGGATGACCCCAAGCTGGTGCTGCTGCGCTTCGATCCGGATCAGGCCGAAATCTGGGAGAGCGGCAACGCGCTGGTCGCAGGCGCGAAGATCCTGCTGTCGTCGGACCCGGGCGAGTCGATGAAGGACCGTGTCGCTCATGTGAATTACTGAGCCGGGCGCGTCCCTGACGTCAGAGGCAAGAAAAAGGCCCCGGAAAACTCCGGGGCCTTTGACTTTTTCGTTTGGCTGTCAGGCTTGGAATTTAGCGCGCCTGACGCGCTTCGCCCGCGATCGTATTGCCTGCAACGGACAGGTCCTGGCCTGCGCCTTGCACGGTGTTGCAGGCCGCGAGGCCCAGAAGGATCACGGTCATTGCCGCCATTTGAACCGATTTCGTCATCTCTTTCGCTCTCCTATTAAGCCATCACCGGCCAACGTACGAAAAAATTTACGGTTCCGTGGAACTGGAGGCAAGGAGCGGCGTTTTGCCCTCGAACACATAAGGGAGAGCCCGAATGAAGAAGCCTCTGCGCCTTTTCCTCGCCGCCCTCTCGGCCCTCGTCGTGACCGGGGTCGTGGTGATCGCAGCTCTGACTTTCGGCTTTGTCGGATGGCAGGAATTCGCGTTCGCCGTGATCGTCGGCCTTGTCTTAGGAATTCCCGCAGGTTTCTGGACCGAGCGGCGTATCAAAAGGAATGACCCGTTCTGGCCGCCCCGCCAGGCATGATCCCTGTCAGAACGGTCTTGCGGCCCCTGCTTTGTCCCTCGCGGGGGCCGCACACTCCGCCCGAGCTGGTTAACTTCTTGTTAATTAAGCTCTGAAAGGCTCCGGGTTGTCCCTCCCCGGAGCCTTTCAATGTCTAAAGCCCCGTTTTTCCTTATTCTTGGTCTTCTCACGGGCTGCGCCTCTCCGGCGCCGCAGTTCTTCGGGGCATCGCGGCATGACCTCACGCTCGACGGCATCGACTTCGTCGTCTTCCTCAAGGGAGACCGGGCGGAGGTGGTGCGCATGGGCTATCTAAGCCGGGCAGAGCGGGGGCGCGTGCCGCCGCTGATGATCCGCGCGGCAGAGCAGGTTTCGGGCTGCAAGGTCGCGGGACCGGCGGGCGGGCTCTACCGATCGCCCTCGCTGCCCGGCGATACGGGCGAGGCGCGCTTCCAGCTCGATTGCTGATGCGACGCCCTGCCGCAGCGGCGACCGCGCGGACTTGATGCGGATCAAGGTCACATCCGCGTGATCGGAGTCAGTCTGGCGACCGAAATGCGCCGCTCAATGGAGATCAGACATGCGCCTCTTCGGTATCATCTACGCCCTCGTCGGACCGACCCTCGCGGGTATTCTCATCACTGCCGCGCTGACGATGAACATGTTCACGACCAACGCGATGATCGTCTCCGCGGTAATCGGGTTCCTCGTCGCCGTGCCAGTTGCGTGGTATATCGCCAAAATGATCCGCGAAAACGCCTGACGGCGCGGGCGGCACAGGCGTCGGGAAAATCCCAACTTCGTGAAGGGCGGAACCTCTGCGCCTTCGCCGCGCTAGTCCGGCGAGGCGCGGCGGCGTTTCGTCAATTCAAAGAGGTAATATGTCCTACGCTCCCGGCTATTCGAAAACCCAGATTTGGCTCCACTGGGCCGTCGTTCTGCTGCTCATCGTCCAGTATCTGTTCAATGACGCGATGGGCCACACCTTCCACGACCTCATGGAGAGCGGATCGGCGAGCGCCGGGGTTCTGACCTATGGTCACATCGTCCTCGGTATCGCGGTGCTCGTGCTTGCGATCTGGCGTCTGATACTGCGCGCGAGCCACGGCGCGCCCGAGCCGCCGGAGAACGATCCCGCCATTTTCCGGCGCGGCGCGGCTGCAGTCCATTGGCTGCTTTATGCGCTGCTGTTCGCGATCCCGATTGCGGGGCTCGTGGCCTATTACGGGCAGCTTGGATTGGCGGCCGAGACGCACTCGATCCTGACCACGGTGTTGCTGTGGCTGGCCGGGCTGCATGTGGCGGCGGCGCTCTATCACCAATACGTCAAGCGCGATCACCTGATCCGGCGGATGATGAAGCCGGGCGCGTGAGCGCAGCGGCGCGGTTTCCTCAGTTCGCGGAGTTGAGGAAACGCGCCACGTCGGCTTCGAACTCGCGGGGCTTCTCGGCGTGCAGCCAGTGCCCCGCATTGTCGATTTCCTCGAAACGCGCCTGCGGGAAGAAGCCGCGGATACGGTCGTGCATTTCCGGCCGCACGTAATGCGAGTCCGCGCCCGACAAGAACAGCGTCGGGCCGTCGTACTGCTTGCCCTCCAGCGCCTCGGGCCAGCCGAGGATGTCGTCCATATTCGCCTTCAGCGCGGCAAGGTTGAACTTCCAGCGCGGCGGGCCGTCGCGCAGCACCAGCGATTGCAGCAGGAAGGCACGGGTGCCCGGATCGAAGACCTGCTCTCCCAGCCGCTCGTCCGCGGCGGAGCGAGAGGTGAGGTCGCTGATATCCATCCCCTGCATCGCCTCGATCAGCGCGCTGTGGTTGTCGCCATGATCGTAGTTTTCGGGCGCGATATCCGCGATGATGAGATGCGCGACGAGTTGCGGCTGCGTCAGGGCGAGGGTCATCGCCGCCTTGCCGCCCATCGAATGGCCCAGCACATCCGCGACCCCGCCATTCGCCTCGATCACCTCGGCGATATCGCCTGCCATCGCCTGATAGCTGTGATCGTCGTCCCAGAAACTGTCGCCATGATTGCGCATATCGAGCGCGATGACGGGGCGGTCCGCGCTCAGCCGCTTGGCGATCGCGTTCCAGTTCCGGGCCGATCCGAAAAGACCGGGGGCGATGATCAGCGGTCGCGCGCCGGGATTGCTGTCGGAGGTGTAGGGGGTCGTGTTCAACATGGCGCCTAAGCTAGATCGCCTCCCGGGGCGCTTCCAGAGCGGATGCGAAAAAATCTGCGTCCATGCGCGCAGTTGCGCTGATCTCGCGCGGCGGATAGCGTCCGGTGCGGAATTGCTGAACGCTGCGTAAGGAGAGGGCCGGATGGGGCCGGAAAAGATCAATCAGATGGTAGGGCAGGTCTCGCGGCTTCTGGCGCAGCGGCTGGGCGCGAAGGGGCCGACACTCGAGGCGCGGGTCGCCTCGCGGGCCCGGGCGCTGCCGCGCAAGGTGCGCAAGGCGGCGCTCGTGCTGGTCGATGCCGAGCGCAAAGCGCACGCGCCCAAGATCGCCCGGCAATTGGATGCCCGCCGGGTGGAGGGCGCTTTCGCGACCTGTCGTGACTATCTCGAACCGCTGGGCGCGGCGGAGCGGCTGCGCGCCGCTGCGCTTGGCCTCGCCAGTTCGATCGCCGTGATTGTGGTGATCGTGGGCGGCGCCTTGCTGGCCGCGATGGTCTGGACCGGAGCGATCTGATCGCCCCACACCCCCCAGACATGAAAAAGGCCCCCGGATCGCGGGGGCCTTCAACTCAATCTCGGAACCGGATCACAGTTCGGGGTAGATCGGGAAGCCGCTGAGCAGCGTCGCGACCTTGGCTTTCACGGCCTCTTCGACCTCGCCATTGCCCTCTTCGCCATTCGCGGCGAGCCCGTCGACCACTTCGACGATCAGGCGTGCGATCTCGCGGAACTCTTCCTCGCCGAAGCCGCGGGTGGTGCCCGCCGGGGTGCCCAGACGGATGCCCGAGGTGACCATCGGTTTCTCCGGGTCGAACGGGATGCCGTTCTTGTTGCAGGTGATATGCGCGCGGCCCAGAGCCTTCTCGGTCGCGTTGCCTTTCACGCCTTTCGGGCGCAGGTCGACCAGCATCACGTGGGTGTCGGTGCCGCCGGTGACGATGTCGAGGCCACCCTTCATCAGCTCGTCAGCCAGCGCCTGAGCGTTCTTCACGACCTGAGCGGCGTAGTCCTTGAACCCGGGGCGCAGCGCCTCGCCGAAGGCCACGGCCTTGCCGGCGATGACATGCATCAGCGGACCGCCTTGAATGCCCGGAAAGATCGCCGAGTTCACCTTCTTCGCAATCTCCTCGTTGTTGGTGAGGATCATGCCGCCACGCGGACCGCGCAGGGTCTTGTGCGTCGTGGTGGTCGCGACATCGGCATAGGGGAAGGGCGAGGGGTGCTGACCACCGGCCACGAGACCCGCGAAGTGGGCCATGTCGACCATGAGATACGCGCCGATCTCATCCGCGATCTCGCGGAACTTGGCGAAGTCGATCTGACGCGGAATGGCCGAGCCGCCCGCGATGATCAGCTTCGGTTTGTGTGCGAGCGCCAGTTCGCGGACCTGATCGTAGTCCAGCAGGCTGTCTTGCTTGCGCACGCCGTATTGCACCGCGTTGAACCACTTGCCCGACTGGTTCGGCTTGGCGCCGTGGGTCAGGTGGCCGCCCGCATCGAGGCTCATGCCGAGAATGGTGTCGCCCGGCTTCACGAGCGCGGTGAACACGCCCTGGTTCGCCTGCGAGCCCGAGTTCGGCTGGACGTTGGCGAATTCGCAGCCAAAGAGTTCCTTGGCGCGGTCGATCGCGAGGTTCTCCGCGACGTCGACATATTGGCAGCCGCCATAGTAGCGCTTGCCCGGGTACCCTTCGGCGTATTTGTTCGTCATCACCGAACCCTGCGCCTCCATCACCGCCTTTGAGACGATGTTTTCCGAGGCGATCAGTTCGATCTCGTCGCGCTGGCGACCGAGTTCATCGGTGATCGACTTGAAGAGTTCGGGGTCACGGCTGGAGAGGCTTTCGGTGAAGAAGCCCGCATCGCGTTGGTCTTTCATGGCCATTCCTCGCAAAGATCCGGTCGCCGACCGTTTAGCGCAGATTTCACAGGGCTGAAAGCAGACAAACGACCAAATCGGTCATTTCCGCGCCGGATTGACGCTTGTCTTTCGTCCAAGCCCTTGCAACACCTTGGACAAGCAGGAGGACCGCGCGGTGGCGAACCAGTATACCCATATCCATTTCGCGGCCTCCCACGCGGAGACGGCGCAGGCGGCGCAGGCCGATCTGGTCGCGCGCTACGGGCAGGTGCCGCGCTATGCGGCCGATGTGATCGTGGCGCTTGGCGGGGACGGGTTCATGCTGCAATGCCTGCACGAGGGCACGGGGCTGCCGGTCTACGGGATGAACCGCGGCTCGGTCGGCTTCCTGATGAACGACTATGTCGCCGACGATCTGCCCGCGCGGCTCGAAGCGGCGGAGCAGGCGGTGATCAATCCGCTGTCGATGAAGGCCGAGACCCAGGACGGGTTGCTGCATGAGGCGCTCGCCATCAACGAGGTCTCGCTGCTGCGCGCGGGCCCGCAGGCGGCGAAGCTGAAGATCTCGATCAACGGCAAGGTGCGGATGCAGGAGCTGGTCTGCGACGGCGCGATCGTCTCGACCCCCGCCGGATCGACCGCCTACAACTTCTCCGCGCATGGGCCGATCCTGCCGATCGGCTCGGACGTGCTGGCGCTGACCGGCATCGCGAGCTTCCGGCCGCGGCGATGGCAGGGCGCGATCCTGCCATCCTCCGCGCTGGTGCGCTTCGATATTCTCGAACCCGACAAGCGCCCGGTCATGGCCGATGCGGACAGCCGCTCGGTCAAGCCGGTCAAATGGGTCGAGGTGCGCTCCGAGCCGGAAATCGAGCATTGCATCCTCTTCGACCCCGGTCACGGGCTCGAAGAGCGGCTGATGCGCGAACAGTTCGCCTGAGGCTCAGTCCTTCGACAGCCACGCGTCGCGCTTGCGATAGATCGTAGAGGGCGCGACCCCCAGTTCCAGCGCCGCGCGCGGGATCGATCCGTCATGCCGTTTGATTGCGGCCTCGATCGCGGCGCGCTCGATCTCGGCCAGAGTACGGTCCGCGAAAGGATCGGCCGCTGGAGCGGTGGTGGACGCAGCCCGGCTCGTCGTCGGATCGAATTCCGGCAGCATATGAGCGCGCAGCACCGGCCCTTCATGCATCACGATCGCTGCGCGGATGACGTTCATAAGCTGACGGACATTGCCGGGCCACGGGCGGTCCTCCAGCCGGGTGATTGCCTCCGGCTCGATCCCGCTGAAGTCGCGCTGCTCCTCGGAGGCGAACCGCTCCAGCGCCATCCTTGCCAGCGGACCGATATCCTTGCGGTGCATCCGCAGCGGCGGCATCTCGATCGTGAGCACCATCAGCCGGTAATAGAGGTCCTCGCGGAGCACGCCGTTTTGCAGGATGGCGGTAGGCGAACTCTTGGCCGCGCAGACGATCCGCACATTGACGTCGACCGGCTGGCTGGCGCCGAGCGGTTTGACTTGGCCGCTCTGCAGGAACCGCAGCAGCTTGATCTGCGCGGTGGGGGCAAGTTCACAGATATTGTCGAGCAGAAGCGTGCCACCATCGGCGGCGAGGAGCGCGCCGTCCTTGTCCTCCAAAGCGCCCGGGAAGGCCCCGCGGTTATGGCCGAAGAGTTCGCTGTCGACGCGTTCGGCGGCCAGGGCGCCGCAATCGAGCGCGATGAAGGGGCCATCGGCGCGGGGGCTCGTGGCGTGAACCGCCTGGGCGCAAAGCTCTTTGCCGGTGCCGCTCTCGCCCCAGATATAGACAGGCGCGGTCGAGCGGGCGGCAGCGCGGGTCCGGGCGTAGAGTGCCCGCATCTGCGGCGCGTTGCCGACGAAGTCCCCGACCGTCTCCTCGCTGGCGCTCGCGTCGTCGACATCCGAACGCAGCGACAGGCTGCGCGCGCTCTCAATGGCGCTTCTGAGGCGAGGTTCGTCGATCGGTTTGACGAGGAAGTCGATCGCGCCCTCCTGCATCGCCCGCACCGCGCGATCGATCGAGCGGTCGGCAGTGACTGCGATGATCGCCGCATAGGGGCGCAGGGCCAGCATTTCGGCGATCAGCGTGTCGCCGTCGCGATCGGGCAGCATCAGGTCCAGCAGCACCATGCGGATCGGGTTGTCGCGGAAGATGCGCATCCCTTCCTCGGCGCTTGCCGCGAGATGGGTGATGAAGCCGGCGTTGCGCAGATAGGCGTCATAGATCGCCCGGAGCGATCCCACATCTTCGATCAATAGAAAATGTTCGGTCTCGGTGTCGACGCTGTTCCGCCCGTTTCGACTGAGGCCGTGTTGCGGACTATCCGTCTTGGAGCTGGTATCCCTGTCCGGGGTGGTCGTATCGGAGTCACTAGTTCTCATGCTGTAAATCAGTCTTCGCGTTCAAATTATTTCGGGTGGTGGCTATCAGCCGGTCGATGAAAATGAGGGCGACCCGGCCAAGATCTTGAATATCTTCATAAGTCCCATGTCGGGTTGCACTGTCAAGCGCGCGTGCATGCCGCGAGAGGGGGTGATCACCCGCCACTCCGGCCACCGCACTGAGCTTATGGCTCAGCAATTGCAGGGCGCAGAGGTCGAAAGGGGGCAGTGCGAGCGACAGCCCGTGACGTACCGTCTCGAGATCGGCGATCAGTTCCTGCCCGAGCCCCGCTGGCAATGCCTTCTCGGCAAGACGCAGATGGGCGAGCAAACCGCGCGGCGGCGTCGTTACGCGTGGCACGGTCGTCATGCAACCAGCCTCTTCCAAGGCGCGCAGGATCGGCTGCAGGCCCAGCACCGGCTTGATCAGGCAGGCATCGGCCGCGCCTTTCTCGACGTCGCGATAGCCGCTGCACTGGATGATCGGCAGGTCCGCCCAAGGCAGGCCGGAGCGGCGAATGCTGGCGATCACCTCTGGGCCGCGGCAGCCGGGCATCTCGACATCCAGCACCGCGAGATCGAAGCGTTCGGCCCGCAGTTGCGCGGCCGCACTGTCGCCACGACGCAGCCCGGTCACCTGCGCGCCCATCGCGCTCAGGAATTGTTCGAGCACGGCGCGGCTCATCTCGCTGTCATCGGCGACGAGCACGTTCCACCCACTCAGATCGGGCAGGGGGGCATCGCGCATCGTGGAGCTGATATCGACGGGACGGGCCGGGAGCGACACGCGGATTTCGGCTCCGCCTTGCGGCGCGTTGGCGAGGTCGATCTTGCCGCCGGCCTCTGCCACCAGCGCGTGACAGATCGCGAGGCCCAGACCTTGCCCCTCGGGGTTGCGGAACGTGGCGGGCTCGCTGCGCTGCCCTGCGCAGGCTGGCGCGCGCAGACGTTCCTCTGGGAAGCCATCGCCCTCGTCGCGCACGGTCAGCAGCAGCCCCTCGGTCGGGTCGAAGTCGAGCGACAGGTGGATCGTGCCGCGCTGGGCATAGCACAGCGCGTTGCGCATCAGATTGGCGAAGATGCGGGTGAGCGGCACGCGATCGATCGCCAGAACGGGCGGCAGATCAGGGGCCATGTGGATCGCGAGCGACATGCCCCGAACATGGGCCGCGCTTGTCCAGCGGCGGCGCACCCGTTCAAGCGCATCGGCAATGACCAAATGCGGGGGAGCGGGGCTTGCCTCGGGGACGTCGGAAAGCTTGCTTGCCACTTCATGGCTCGGCACGGCGGGCGCAGTTTCCTTCGCCCCGTCCAGATCGAGAAGCTGTGCCAGATCGTTCGCCGCTTCGCGCGCGCGCTCCAATTGTCCATGCGTGCTTTGCCCGCCCGGATCGGCGAGCGCCGCATCCAGACCGCACATCACATCTGCAAGCGCGGCGCGCAGATCGTGCTGCCATAAAGGACCGAGATCGCATCGCAACGATGCGAATGGCTCCTGCGCAGCGGGATCGGGCAACTTTCGGTTCGTCAAAATAACCCCTCGATGGATGGTTCCGGGGTACGGGTCTCAAATTAACCTTCGATAGCATAAACAATAACATAAAGCCGCACCCATTGTGGATGCGGCTTCTTAACTCTGGCGTAAACTTTTGATGTGGTGCTTATCTGCTTCGCTCACAATGAGCGTTGCTTATGATGAGCGCCGCTCATTTCTTCGGGTAGCCAAGCCCTTTCAGCGCCTCGGTGATCTCGTCGAGGATCGCGGGGTCGTCGATCGTCGCGGGCATTTTCCACTCCTGCCCGTCTGCGATCTTCACCATCGTGGCCCGCAGGATCTTGCCCGAGCGGGTCTTCGGCAGGCGGTCCACCACGGTGGCGAGTTTGAAGGCCGCGACCGGGCCGATCTGCTCGCGCACGCGGCTCACGCATTCCTTGACGACCTCTTCATGCGGGCGGTTGCAGCCCGAATTGAGGCACAGGAAGCCCATCGGCGTCTGCCCCTTCAGGTCGTCGGCCACGCCGATCACGGCGCATTCGGCAACATCGGGATGTCCGGCAAGGACCTCTTCCATCGCCCCGGTCGAGAGACGGTGGCCCGCGACGTTGATGACGTCATCGGTGCGCGCCATGATGTAGAGATAGCCGTCCTCGTCGACATAGCCCGCGTCGCCCGTCTCGTAATAGCCGGGGAATTGCTCGAGGTAGCTTTTCTTGAAGCGCGCCTCGGCGTTCCACAGCGTCGGCAGCGTGCCCGGAGGTAGCGGCAGCTTGATCGCGATGGCGCCAAGCTGGCCCGTCTCGACCGGATGGCCGCCCTCGTCGAGCACCTGAATGTCGTAGCCCGGCATCGGCACTGAGGGGCTGCCTACCTTGGTCGGTAGCTCTTCGATCCCGATCGGGTTCGCGGCGATGGCCCAGCCGGTCTCGGTCTGCCACCAGTGATCGACCACCGGAACGCCGAGATGTTTCTGCGCCCATTCGACGGTCGCGGGATCGGCCCGCTCGCCTGCGAGGAACAGCGCCTGCAGATCGTGCAGCGCGTAGCGCTTGATCCATTCACCGTTCGGATCCTCGCGCTTGATCGCGCGCAGCGCCGTGGGGGCGGTGAAGAAGCTCTTGATGCGGTTGTTCTGGATGATCCGCCAGAAAACGCCCGGATGCGGGGTGCCGATCGGCTTGCCCTCGAACACCACTGTGGTCGCGCCCGCGATCAGCGGGCCGTAGCAGATGTAGGAGTGGCCCACGACCCAGCCGACATCGGACGCCGCCCAGAAGCGGTCGCCCGCCTCGATATTGTAGATGTTCTTCATCGACCATTGCAGCGCGACGAGATGGCCGCCGGTATGGCGCACGACGCCCTTGGGCTGGCCGGTCGTGCCGGAGGTGTAGAGGATGTAGACCGGGTGGTTGCCCTCGACGGGAACGCAGTCCGCGGGTTTCACGCCATATTGGAAGCCGTGCCACGAGAAGTCGCGCCCCTCGATCAGCTTCGCCACTTCCTGTTCGCGCTGGAAGATGACGCAGAATTCCGGCTTGTGCTCGGCCTGTTCGATCGCCTCGTCCAGAAGCGGTTTGTAATGCACGGTGCGCCCGGGCTCGAGGCCGCAGCTTGCCGCGATGATCGCCTTGGGGGTGCAGTCGTCGATCCGCACCGCGAGCTCGTGCGCCGCGAAGCCGCCGAACACGACCGAATGGACCGCGCCGATCCGGGCGCAAGCGAGCATCGCCTCCAGCGCCTCGGGGATCATCGGCATGTAGATGATGACGCGGTCGCCCTTTTCGACGCCGCGCATCTTCAGCGCGCCCGCGAGCGAGGCCACACGGGTCTGCAGTTCCTTGTAGGTGATGCCCTTGGTCGAGTGGGTGATCGGACTCTCATGCATGATCGCGATCTGATCGCCGCGCCCTTGCTCGACATGGCGGTCGACCGCGTTCCAGCAGGTGTTGACCATCCCGTCCGAGAACCATTCGTAGAGCGGCGCGTTTCCGTCAAACAGGGCCTTCGAGGGCTTCTCGTCCCAGTCGATCTTCTCGGCGGCGTCCATCCAGAATTTCTCGGGATCGGCCTGCCAGGCGGAATAGACCTCTTTGTAGCCCATGCGAACATCTCCTCCTCAGGAATTTGGAGATGTGTTACGAAGCGCAACGCGTTGGCGCAAGAATGTTACCGCGCACAATCGGGTGCGACGCCAAAAAATTTGCAGAAAGCGCGAAAAATCGCCCGCAAACTTTTGCAAACTGCGGGCGAGTATTCAGCTTCTTTGCAGCCTGGGAGGGGTTTGCAAATTTCGCAGGTGCACGCGACTCAGCTGTAGTGTGCGACCGGCGTGCCCGCGATGGCCGACATGTTCAGCAACCCGCGCGAGGTGATCGAGGGCGTCACGATATGCGCCTTGTTGCCCATCCCCATCAGGATCGGCCCGACTTCGAGGCCGCCTGCTTTCATCTTGAGGATGTTGCGCACGCCCGAGGCCGCGTCGGTATTGGCGAAGACCAGCACGTTCGCCGCCCCCTCGAAGCGCGAATTCGGCATCAGCCGGGCGCGGGTCTCGGGATCGAGAGCCGCATCGACATGCATCTCGCCCTCGAAGTCGAAATTCACCTCGCGCCTGATCAGCAGATTCATCGCGGCGCGCATCCGCTCGCCCGAGTCGCTGTCGAGATTGCCGAACTGGCTATGCGAGCACAGCGCGATCTTCGGCTTCAGGCCGAAGCGCGAGACGTGGCGCGCGGCGCCGCAGACCGTCTCCATGATCTGCTCGGGCGTGGGCGCGTGATGGACATGGGTGTCGGCCACGAAAAGCGGGCCGTCTTCGAGGATCATCAGGCTCAGCGCGCCTTGGGCATGCAGCCCGTCGCGGGCGAGGATTTCGCGCACGTATTTCAGGTGCCAGAGATATTGCCCGAACGTGCCGCAGATCATCGAATCCGCTTCCTCGCGATGGACCATGACCCCGGCGATGGCGGTGGAGTTGGTGCGCATGATCGCGCGCGCCAGATCGGGGGTGACGCCGCGCCGGGCCATCAGCTCGTGATAGGTGCCCCAATAGTCGCGATAGCGCGGGTCGTTTTCGGGGTTCACGATCTCGACCGCGCCCAGATCGAGCGGCAGCCCCGCCCGTTCGCAGCGCATCTCGATCACGTCGGGACGACCGATCAGGATCGGCGTGTCGGTGGTCTCCTCGATCATCGCGTTGGCGGCGCGCAGCACGCGCTCATCCTCGCCTTCGGCGAAGACGATGCGACGTCTTGCGGTCGCGGCGGCATCGAAGACCGGGCGCATCAGCAGCGCGGATTTGAACACCGAGCCGTCGAGCTGAACCTTGTAGGCATCCAGATTTTCCAGCGGGCGGGCCGCCACGCCAGTCTCCATCGCGGCCTTCGCCACGGCAGAGGCGACGATGCCGATCAGCCGCGGATCGAAGGGTTTCGGGATCAGGTAATCCGCCCCGAAAGTCAGCTTCTCGCCGCGATAGGCGGCAGCGGCCTCGGCAGAGGTCGTTTGCCGCGCGAGCTTCGCGATCCCCTCGACGCAGGCGATCTGCATCTCGTCGTTGATCGTGGTCGCGCCCACGTCCAGTGCGCCCCGGAAGATGAAGGGGAAGCACAGCACGTTGTTGACCTGGTTCGGGAAGTCGCTGCGCCCGGTCGCGATGATCGCATCGGGCGCGACCTCGCGGGCCACGTCGGGCAGAATTTCCGGGTTCGGGTTCGCCAGCGCGAAGATGATCGGCTGCTTGGCCATCTTCTGCACCATCTCGGGCTTCAGCACGCCGGGGCCGGAGAGGCCGAGGAACATATCCGCGCCCTCGATGACATCGTCGAGCGTGCGCAGATCGCTGTCCTGCGCATACTCCGCCTTTTGCGGCGTCATGTCAGCTTCGCGGCCCTTGTAGACCAGCCCCTCGATGTCGCAGAGCCAGACATTCTCGCGCTTCACGCCCAGCTTCAGCAGCATGTTAAGGCAGGCGATGCCGGCCGCGCCGCCGCCGGTCGAGACGATCTTGATGTCCTCGAAGTTCTTCTTCGCGATGCGCAGCGCGTTGGTCGCTGCGGCCCCCACGACGATCGCGGTGCCGTGCTGGTCGTCGTGAAAGACCGGGATGTTCATCTTCTCGCGGCAAATCTTCTCCACGATAAAGCAGTCGGGGGCCTTGATGTCTTCGAGGTTGATCGCGCCGAAAGAGGGCTCGAGCGCGCAGACGATCTCGGCCAGCTTCTCGGGGTCTTTCTCGGCGACTTCGATATCGAAACAGTCGATATCGGCAAATTTCTTGAACAGGACCGCCTTGCCTTCCATCACCGGCTTCGCGGCGAGCGGGCCGATATTGCCAAGGCCCAGCACGGCCGAGCCATTGGTGACGACGGCGACCAGATTGCCCCGCGCGGTATAGTCGCGTGCGGTGTCGGGATCTTCCTTGATCGCAAGGCTGGCCTCCGCCACGCCGGGGGAATAGGCGCGGGCCAGATCGCGTCCGTTGGCGAGCGGCTTCGTCGCGCGAATTTCCAGTTTTCCGGGTTTCGGCTTGGCGTGATAGTCCAGTGCCGACTGACGCAGGTTGTCCTGACGCAGCTCTTCCATGAGATCCTCCCGAAACTGGTTTAGCGCTAAACTAATTTTTCGCGCGCGACTCTCCCGCCGTTCTAGATAGCACGAAGGGGGTGATTGCAACCCCATGAAATTACGCTGCGGCATGAACTCCGCGCGAGGCGGCGGATGGCGCGAGGTGAGCGCTTGCATCCGGCGCAGGTGCGGCGCAGGATCGGGAGAACTCAACCGGCTGGACAAATTTTACGCTCCGGCCATGGCCCGGAGACCGCCGATGTCGTTGCTCGATTCTGCCCGTCAGGTGCGCGAAAACGCCTATGCGCCCTATTCGAAATTCAAGGTCGGTGCGGCGGTGCGCGGGGCGTCCGGCACCATCTATAGCGGCGTGAATGTCGAGAACGTGGCCTATCCCGAAGGCACCTGTGCCGAGGCTGGCGCGATCGCCGCGATGGTGGCGGCCGGGGAGACCGAGATCACCGAGGTCGCCGTGATCGCCGACAGCCCGACGCCCGTGCCGCCCTGTGGCGGCTGCCGTCAGAAGCTGGCGGAATTCGCGCGCCACGACACGCCGGTGACGCTGGCCACCACCGAGGGCGAGCGGCTCGACACGACGGTGGGCGATCTGCTGCCCGGTCGCTTCGACATGAGCCATATGGAAAACACCTGATGGACGCCCGCAGCATTATTCAATCGGTGCGCGACGGCAAAAGCCTGAGCGCAGATCAAGCCCAATGGTTCGCGCGCGGTCTGGCCGATGGCTCGGTCTCGGATGCGCAGGCGGGGGCCTTCGCGATGGCCGTTCTGCTGAAAGGCATCGGCACCGAGGGGCGCGTCGCGCTGACGCAAGCGATGCGCGATTCCGGCGAGGTTCTGCGCTGGGACATGCCCGGCCCGGTGATCGACAAGCATTCGACTGGTGGGGTGGGGGATTCCGTCTCGCTGCTGCTCGCGCCGGCGCTGGCGGCCTGTGGTTGCTACGTTCCGATGATCTCGGGGCGGGGCTTGGGCCATACCGGCGGCACGCTCGACAAGATGGAAGCGATCCCCGGCTATGACGCGACCCCCGGCATCGGCGCTTTGCGCAAGGTCGTGGCCGAAGTCGGCTGCGCGATCGTCGGTGCCACGGGCGAGATCGCCCCGGCCGACAAGCGCCTCTACGGGATCCGCGACATCTCCGGCACGGTCGAGAGCATCGACCTGATCACCGCCTCGATCCTGTCGAAGAAGCTGGCCGCCGGGCTGGAAGGGCTGACCCTCGATGTGAAGGTCGGCTCGGGCGCGTTCATGGCGCGGCCTGAGGATGCGAAGGCGCTGGCGCAGAGCCTTGTCGCCACCGCGAATGGCGCGGGCTGCAAGACTACGGCGCTGATAACCGATATGGACCAGCCACTGGGCCATTCGGCGGGTAATGCGCTGGAGGTGATCGAGGTGATGGAGACGCTGACCGGCACCGGCGTGAACGAGGCGCTGTGGGATGTGACTGCGGCGCTGGGCGGCGAAGCGTTGGTGCTCGCGGGGCTGGCCAAGGACGCGGTCGAGGGCACGGCGCGGATCGACGAGGTGCTCAGCAACGGGCGCGCGGTCGAGGTCTTCGGCAAGATGGTGGCGGCGTTGGGTGGTCCGAGCGATTTCGTCGAACGCTTCCTCGACCGACTACCCTCGGCCCCGGTGATCCGGGCGGTTGAGGCCCCGCGCGCGGGCTTCGTCAGCCGCATCGACACCCGCGCGGTGGGCGAGGCGGTGGTGCATCTGGGCGGCGGGCGTCTGGTCGGCACCGACAAGATCAACCCCTCGGTCGGTCTGTGGGAGATCGTGGCGCTGGGCGAGGACATGGCCGCGGGCGAGCCGCTGGTGACGATCCATGCCGCGAATGACCGCGACGCCGATGCCGCCGAAGCCGCCCTTCTGGCCGCGATCGAATTGAGTGACGAGGCCCCCGAAGAGCCGCCCCTGATCCACGAGCGGATCGGCCCGGAGGATGTGCAATGAGCCGCGCCTTTCTGATCGTGATGGACAGCGTCGGGATCGGCGGCGCGCCCGATGCGGATCGCTTCTTCAACGACGGTGCGCCGGATACGGGCGCGAATACCGTGGGCCATATCGCGCAGGCCTGCGCTGAGGGGCGCGCTGAGGAAGGCCGTTCGGGTCCGCTGAATATGCCGACGCTGGCAGGGCTTGGTCTGGGCGCGGGCGTGAAGCTCGCCTCGGGCGAGGAGGCGCCGGGGCTGATGGTCGAACCTGTCGGGCTCTGGGGCGCGGCCACCGAGATCTCTCCCGGCAAGGACACGCCCTCGGGCCATTGGGAACTGGCCGGTGTGCCGGTGCCGTGGGAATGGCATTACTTCCCCGATCAGACGAACAGCTTCCCGCCCGATCTGGTCGCGAAAGCCTGCGAGATCGCAGGCACGGACGGCATCTTGGGTAATTGCCACGCCTCGGGCACCAATATCATTGAGGAGTTGGGCGACGAGCATATCCGCACCGGCTGGCCGATCTGCTACACCTCCGCCGATAGCGTCTTCCAGATCGCAGCCCATGAGGAGCATTTCGGCCTCGACCGCCTTTTGAAGCTCTGCGAGGGGCTCGCGCCGACGCTCCACGCGATGAAGGTGGGGCGCGTGATCGCGCGGCCGTTCATCGGCGAGAACGGGCAATTCACCCGCACGCCGAACCGCCGCGATTACGCGATCCCGGCGCCGTCGCCGACGCTGCTGGACTGGGCCTATGATGCGGGCCGCGTGACCCATGCGATCGGCAAGATCGGGGATATCTTCTCGCATCGCGGCATCACGCATCTGCACAAGGGCAAGGGCGATGCCGATCTGGCCGATCACCTGATCCGGCTGGCGGATGAGGCCGAGGACGGCTCGCTCACCTTCGCCAATTTCGTCGAGTTCGACAGCCTCTACGGCCATCGCCGCGACATCTCGGGCTATGCCCGCGCGCTGGAATGGTTCGATACGGTGGCGGCCAAATTCCTCGACCGCCTGCAACCGGGCGATCTGGCGATCTTCACCGCCGATCACGGCAACGATCCAAGTTGGCGCGGCACCGATCACACCCGCGAACGCGTGCCGGTTCTGGGCGCGGGCCCCGGTATCGGGTCGCGCAGCGTGGGCAATGTGGGCTATGTGGATCTCGCGGCTTCGCTCGCCACGCATCTG
Organism: Thioclava sp. F28-4; assembly: GCF_002020045.1. NCBI lineage: Bacteria > Pseudomonadati > Pseudomonadota > Alphaproteobacteria > Rhodobacterales > Paracoccaceae > Thioclava > Thioclava sp. F28-4. Next base: position 103,618 of record NZ_MPZQ01000007.1, read on the forward strand.
AACATTCCGGCGCAAGGGCCGGGCAAAAGCTTTCTGTGAGGGACAACACAATGAGTGACCATCTGACCGTCGTCAAACATCCGCTGGTGCAGCACAAACTGACCCTGATGCGCGAGAAGGACACGTCGACCGCGTCCTTCCGTCGTCTGCTGCGCGAGATCAGCCTGCTGCTGGCCTATGAGATCACCTCGGAGCTGGAACTGACCTCGAAGAATATCGAGACGCCGCTTCAGGAGATGGACGCGCCGATCCTCGCAGGCAAGAAACTCGCGCTGGTGTCGATTCTGCGGGCGGGCAACGGTCTGCTGGATGGCGTGCTGGAGCTGATCCCGGCGGCGCGCGTGGGCTTTGTCGGCCTCTACCGCGACCCCGAGACGCTGAAGCCGGTCGAATACTATTGCAAGCTGCCGAGCGAGCTCGAAGATCGTCTGACCATCGTGGTCGATCCGATGCTGGCCACCGGAAACTCCTCGGTCGCGGCGATCGACCTGATCAAGGAAAAGGGTGCGAAGAACATTCGCTTCATGTGCCTGCTGGCCGCCCCTGAGGGCGTCGCGCGCATGAAAGAGGCGCATCCGGATGTGCCGATCGTGACCGCCGCGCTTGATGAGAGGCTCGACGATCACGCCTATATCGTGCCGGGTCTGGGCGATGCGGGCGACCGGATGTTCGGGACGAAGTAAGGCCAACACCCTTTACTCAAAGGCAAACCCGGCTATCCTCCCCTTGAAAACATCAGGGGGTGGATATGCGACTGAAAGCAGGGGCGGCGGCTGGTCTGTGCGCGATTCTCACGCTGGGGCTGGGAGGCTTCGCATCGGAGTCGAAGGCGCAGCAATATGCGCCCGCCGAAATGCCCCCGGCGAGCTATACCGATCCGCAATATGTCGACAGTCAGGGCTGCGTGTTCGTGCGCGCGGATTATGGCGGCGCCGTGCGCTGGGTGCCGCAGATGAATAGCGACCGCGGCATCGTCTGCGGCCATACGCCCAGCGTGGCGCCCACCGTGCCGGTTGCGTCGGTAACCGTGGCTGCGAACCCTGCGGCCCGCGCCACTGCCGCGATGCGCGCGCCCTATTCGCCGACCCCGACCTCTCCGCCTGTGCTGCGCGATCCGTCGCGCGTGTCTCACAGCGTGAGCGTCGGTGGGCTCGCCCCGGTGATGACCCACGCGCCCAAGCCGCAGAATGGCTGGACGAATGCCTTCGACGATGGGCGGCTGAACCCCTATCGCGGCCCGCGCACCGTCCACGGCAATGCACAGATGCGCGCGCGCTGGACCGAAGAGACGCCGATGCAGCTTCGCCCCACCGCGACGCCGGATCAGGTCTATGTCGAGGGCTCTTATCCGCCGGTGCCGAAGCCGCGCATCGTGGTGGTGCCGACCGTCACCGTGTCGAGCAAATCGGTCGCGCCGGTCGGTTCGAACGGCAAGCAATATGTGCAGGTCGGCAGCTTCGGCAATGTCGCGAATGTCGCCGCTGCAACGAAGCGTCTGCAGGCGCTGGGACTGCCGGTCGCGACCTCCAAGACGCAGGAGCTGACGGTGGTCTATGCCGGGCCGTTTTACGATACCGCGAAGCTGAATTCGGCGCTGGCCTCGGCGCGTCGGGCGGGCTTCCCGGATGCGCTCGTGCGCTGACGCGGCGTGAAATTTCGGGAGAGATCAAACGGCCCTTCGGGGCCGTTTTTCATTGCGCAGAGCAGATGTCCTGCAGCGCCACCCATTGCGCATCTTCCAGAACCGGCTTCGGCGCAGGCTGGCCCTTGAACGGGTCGGCCTCGATCAGGCCCAACACCGACTCTCCGGTCGGGTCGAGCGCGTAGGCATAGGGCGTCGCGCTGACCCCGGCGTCGCGGAAGGCGCGCAGCAGCGTGTCGCCATCGGCCCGCGCCGGGGGATGCTGCAGCAGGTCCTGCGCATATTCGGCAAGCCCGCTCTCGGGAAGATCGCCTGTCGTCAGCAGCCGCAGAGCTGCCGCGGGGCCGAGACGGTCGAGCATCCGGTGCAGCGGGCGCCCTCCGGCGGCGCTGTTCTGCGCGGCGATGATGTAGCCCGCGACGACCTCGGGCGTATCCGGCCCGTCGATCGTATCGCGTCCGACGACCGTCATCCCGCCCGGTAACAGCCGCGCCCCTTCGAGCGCCTGCGGCAGGACCGCGATGACCGATTGTCCGGGCAGCCGTTCCGCCAGTGCGGAGAGGGCGCGATCGCCGCCGGGGCTGTGACAGGCCGAGCCGGTCATTTTCACCATCTCGGAGAGCAGCTTGCGGCCGATCTCGACGCGTTTCGCCTGGGGGGCGACGCGCGCGGCATGATCGACCAGCGCCGAGGGCAGCCAAAACAGCGCCACGGCGCCGACTGACAGCAGCACCGCCCCGATGAGCACACCGCGCAGCCGCCCCGGGTGCGGGCGCTTTGCCGCGATGATCGCATGGACCTTCTCGATCGCGGCGATCATCGTCTCGTCTTCGATCTCGAGCTCTTCGCCCGGCTCCTCGGAAGGAGCGAAGATCGCGGGGCGTTTGCCGGGATTGCGGCGATGCATGGCAGGCAGCGACCAATGCGCGAGCGCCGTGCCGGAGCGCGCCTCCGACAGCACAAGCGTCGCGTCGCCCAGCGAGAGGATCACCTCGCGGCGCTGCGCGTCCGCATCGGGACGCCATATACCGATCGCCTCGAGGCGTTCATATTCGGAGAGGGCGGTCATGCGGGCCCGTTTCTGCTCTTGTTTGTCAAGAGGATAGCCGATCCTGCCGGGGGGTCAATCAAACAGCCCTGCCTGTAACGTAAACCGCCCCGCACGAGATACCGTGCGGGGCGAGTTGGGTCGCGATTCAAACCGAAGCGCGCGGAAAGCGAAGGGCCACCCGCGCTTTCGTCCGTCAGGGCCGCAGATAGGCGTAGCCATCGCGTTGCAGATCGACGAGATAGGCCGCGCCGGAGGGGACGATTTCCGCCTCTTCGACCATAGGAGGCTCCTTCCCGAGCTTCTTGGTCATCGCCGCGAGCGTATTGGCGCAGGCGCGGAAATGGATCGGTTCGCCCAGCATCGCCATTTCCTCGACGCGGGCTTTCACCGGCGAGGTGTCGGCGCGCAGCATGTTGAGCCCCGGCCCGTAGGTGACCATTTCGATCTGGACCTCTTCGCCTTTGTCTTTGTAATATTTGATCATGTTGAGCGCGTTGTTCAGCGCCATGTTCATCACTTGCGGATCGGCGCTGTTGACCTGAATGGCGATTTTCTCATTCGCCATAGCGGGCAATGCCCAAACCATCGCCGCGAGCGCAAGGCCGAGGCGGAGTCCTCCCTTTACCATCGTGATCTCCCTTTCACTTCATGGACGGCCAGCGTCAACGTGCCGCACCTGAAAAGCAAGTGGTTGCACGGACTGCTCCCGAAATTTCACGGCCTCGTGATGCGGGGGCGGCGTTTCTTGCTGACGGAACATGCGTGCGCGGGGGCGATTGACCGCGCGGGGGCGAGTGTTTATCTGCTGCCTTGCGCGGATGGCTGGATGGCCGCGAGTTCCCGTAGCCCCGTGTATGCGGGTAGCCGGGGGCCCGAGGAAAGTCCGGACTCCATGAAGCAACGGTGCCGGGTAACGCCCGGGCGGGGAAACCCGACGGAAAGCGCCACAGAAAACAAACCGCCTCGGTTTCGGCCGGGGTCAGGGTGAAACGGTGGGGTAAGAGCCCACCGCGGGACTGGTAACAGGACCGGCACGGCAAGCCCCACCGGGAGCAACGCCGAATAGGGATCGCGCGCTGCGCCGCTTGCGGTGACGGCAGGGGAGCTTCGCCCCGAGCGGTCCGGGTTGGCAGCTAGACCCTGTGAGCAATCGCAGGGCGAGAGGAATGGTCATCCATGGGGGTGCAAGCCCCCGGGACAAAATCCGGCTTACAGGCCATCCGCGCAAATTCTTCTTTCGCTTCAAGATCGAGGGCAAGGAACAAGCCACCGCCCGCACGGGTTCCCGCTACTGCGGCACAGTGAGCGCGCATTGAAGCACAGGCCTCTCCATGATCGTGACTTGCGTTTCGCATCGAATTGGCCACGCTCGACGCAAAGGCGCGAACAGCCGAGACCAACTAGGGGAGAGAGATTGCCATGGGCTATACGATCGACAAGGTGATGACCGGGGCATTCGACGAGGTCGAGGCGAAAGTGCGCGAGGCGCTGGCCGAGGCGGGCTTCGGCGTGCTGACCGAGATCAACGTGTCCGCCACGATGAAGGCCAAGCTCGACAAGGACATGCCGCGCTACAAGATCCTCGGCGCCTGCAACCCCAAGCTTGCCTATGAGGCGATCGGCGTCGCGCCGCGGATCGGGGCGATGCTGCCCTGCAACGTGGTGCTGCGCGAGGTGGAGGACGGGATCGAGGTCAGCGCCGTCGATCCCGTGGCCTCGATGCTCGCGGTCGAGAATGACGACCTCACCGAAGTCGCGAGCCAGGTACGCCAGATGCTCGCCGACGTGGTTGCCAAGCTGTAAATCGCGTGAGTTTTTTCTAGCCAAGCGCGTCCCTGCGCGCGAAGCTGTCTCAACAGGAAACCGCATTTCGGGGGAATGATATGAGCTTCGTGAAGACATTGGCCACGCTCGCGGTGGGCTTCGCCGCCGCCAAGGGCGTGGAGCGTTTCAACAAGATGGGCGGTCTCGACGGCATGAAGGATGCGCTCGGCAAGGCGGGCGAGCCCGGCGGTATGGGTGACCAGATGGGCGAGTGGGCCGAGAAGATGGGCATGCCCGGCGGCAAGGAGACCGTGCGCGGTCTCTTCGGCCAGTTCGGCTCTCAGGCAGCCTCCGCGACGGCGGCGACCGAGGCGGGGCTTGGCGCGCTGATCGGTGCCATGACCGGCGCTGCGAAAACGGGCGCAGGCAATATCTCGGAAATGCTCGGGTCCGTGACCTCGGGCACACCGGTCAACGCGATGATGGAGGATCAGGCCAAGCTGATGATCCGCGCGATGATTCAGGCCGCGAAAGCCGATGGCGAGATCGACGAGACCGAGCGCCAGACCATCCTCGATCACCTGTCCGACGCCTCCGACGAAGAGATCGCCTTCGTGAAATCCGAACTCGACGGCCCGATCGACATCACCGCTCTGGCCAATGCCACCTCGGATCACATGAAGTCGCAGGTCTATTCGTCTGCGCTTCTGCCGATCACCGTCGATACCGAGGCAGAGAAGCAATATCTGGCGAATCTGGCTGCGGCGCTGGGCCTCGAGACGGAGAAAGTCGCCCAGATTCACGAGACGATGGGCAAGCCGCTGATCTGAGCGGAAAGGGCGTCACCGCTTTCTGAGCCGTGGGCGAAGAATTTTCAGCCTGCGGCCCGGTTTGCCGGTTGACTCCGCATCGCGCATCGCTAAAAGGCGGGCTTCAAGGATTCCGCGGGTGCGTAGTTTTTTCGATGCCCGGAGCTAGGAGATAAACAATGGCGAAGCCGACGACGATCAAGATCCGTCTGAACTCGACGGCGGGCACCGGGCACTTCTATGTGACCAAGAAGAACGCCCGCACCATGACCGAAAAAATGACCGTGAACAAATACGATCCGGTCGTGCGCAAGCACGTCGAATACAAGGAAGGCAAGATCAAGTAAGATCGCCTGACCTTGACGGTTAGAAGGCCGTGCCTCCGGGCACGGCCTTTTTCTTTGTCGGTTGCGAGGGACCTATGCCCGGATCAGCCGCGAAGCGGCCCGGGCCGCGCCCGACCTCCCCCGGGGAGGGCGCATCGGCGATGTCAGTGCAGGCACGTGCGTCTTTCGGGCTTGCGAGATAAAGCACCCAGCCACCGAGCGCTGCAAAGCGCCCACCCGAGGTCGGGCGCGGCCCTCTGGAGGCCTAAGGCGGAGTTAGTGGGGCGTCCCCGGCGCATTGCTCGCGCAATCCGCGTTCGCCGCTTCGGTGGCTTCGCTGGAGCCCCCGATCTGCACTTTCAGCAATCGCGCCCCGGCGCCTCCACGGTCGGCGCGTTCGCCGCTGAGGGCTTCCACTGGAAGCCCTCCGAGACGCGGCTCACCCCACCAGCCACAGTGACAGGTAAAGCGCGGCGAGCCCGCTGAGAATCGCCCACAGCGTGTTGCGCGTCGCAATCCCGACCCCAAGCGTTGCGAAGGCTGCGATCATCCGTGCAGGGTCGGTCTCACCGCCCGTGGCCGCAGGCCACAGCACCAGCGGCGCCACCAGCCCCGGCAGAACCGCGACCGGCGTATAGCGCAGGTAGCGCAGCGCCCATTCCGGCAATTGCCGGTCGCCGAGAAAGCCCATGAAAGAGAAACGCAGGAAGAACGTGCCTATCCCCAGCGCGATGATGATTCCCCAGATCAGGGCGTCCGAATACCCGCTCATTCCCGCACCGCCTTTCTACGCGCGACCCAAAGCTCGACCTGCGCGCCCGTCACCATCGCGGCGACCGCGGCGATCATCAGCCCCACACCCGAGGGCAGGAAACTCAACGCCAGCGCGCCCACGACCGAGACCGCCGCCGCTGCGACATGAGCGAGCGTGCGCAGGGCAGGTCCAATCATCGCGAGGAAGGTGATCGGCACCGCGAAATCGAGCGCGAATTCCGGCGGGATTTTCGCCCCCACCAGCGCGCCGAGCAGCGTCGCGACATACCAGTTCGGGCAGATCGGGCTGCAGACGCCCGCGTAATAGGCCAGCTTCTCGGCGCGGCTCATCTCCGGCTCGGCCTCGTATTCGTTCGCCGCCATCGCATAGGACTGATCGACCATGAAATAGGCCACCAGCGCCTTCTGCCATGTCTTCGCCTTGCCGAAATGCGGCGTCAGCGCTGCCGAATACATCGCCATGCGCAGGTTGACCGCAAGCGAGGCCGCGAGGATCAGCAGAACCGGCGCGTGATCGCCCATCAGCTGCAGCGCGGTGAATTGCGCAGCGCCCGCGATGACCATCACCGAGAAGCCCATGACCTGCGCCAGATCGAGCCCCGCACTGGTCGCCGCCACCCCGAACAACAGCCCGAAGGGCATGATTACCAGGAGGAACGGCAGACCATGCCGAAATCCGCGCCAATAGGCGGCTCGGATCGTGCCTTTCGGGGCCGTCCCGTTCGCGGTCATGTCCGACATGATGCTTGTCTCCCGTTCTCAGTTGCGGGACAGATAGGGAAGGATGCGGGCAAAGGCAAAGCGCGCGATTGTATTGGAGGCAATCATCTTGACCGCTGGCGAAGATGTCGGGCCGCGTGTGGTCGCGGTGATCCTTGCAGGCGGGCAGGGTCGGCGCATGGGCGGCGTCGACAAGGCGACGGTGATGCTCGCCGGGCGACCGCTGTTCGCCCATGTCGCAGCCCGGATCGGCCCGCAGGTGGCCAGACTCGCGATCTCGGCCAATGGCGCGGCGCTACGATTCGCCCCGATCCCCGTGCTGCCCGATCCGCCCCAGCGGCGCGGCGAGGGGCCTCTGGCGGGGCTCCTGAGCGCGCTCGACTGGGCGGCGGAGCAGGGCGCGGATATGCTGCTCAGCGTGCCGGTCGATACGCCATTCCTGCCGCGCGATCTCGTGGCCCGGCTAAGCGCCCCCGGCGGCGCGGCCTATGCCGCCTCGAATGGCCGCGACCATCCGAGCGTGGCGCTGTGCCCGGTCGACGACCGCGCGCGCATCGCGGAGCTCTTCGCCTCGGGAGAGCGGCGCCTGCGCGCGGCCTTCCCGGATGCGGCGCGGGTGGAGTTCGAGGGCAGCCCCGACTCGTTCACCAATCTCAACACGCCGGAAGATCTCGCCGCGGCGGCCGCGCATCTGGCGGAGGCCACACGGTGACTCAGGTGTCGATCCGGCACGGGCTCGCGCGCGAGCATCGCACGGCGGCTGCGGGGCTCTACTGGCAGGCCTTCGGCGGCAAGCTGGGGCGGGTGATGGGCCCCGAGCCGCGCGCCCTGGGCTTCATCGCCGACGTGATCGACCCCAGCCACGCGCTCTCGGCGCTCGACGGCAACGGCACGCTTGTCGGGGTGGTCGGGTTTCGCACCCATCGCGGCTCTTTCGTCGGCGGCAGCTGGTCCGATCTACACAACCATTACGGGCGCAGCGGCGGGCTCTGGCGTGGCGCCTGCCTGCATCTTCTGGCGCATGATCTGCCCGCGGGCGGGATGATGGTCGACGGGATCGCGGTGCGGCCCGAGCTGCGCGGGGCGGGCATCGGGCGCGCGCTGATCGAGGCGCTGTCCCATGAGGCGCGCAGGCGCGGCTATGCGGCGCTCTGCCTCGACGTGATCGACGAGAATCTGCGCGCACGTGCCTTGTATCAACGGCTGGGCTTCGAGGTCACGGGGCGGCGCACATCGCGGCTGACGCGGCTGGTCTTCGACTTCCGGTCGGTGCAACTGATGCGCCGCGCGCTGTGAAGGCTCTGCCTCCGCCGCGCCCATTCGTATTGGCAAAAATATCCCGGGGGTGAGGGCGAAGCCCGAGGGGGCGGGCCCCCCTCAGTCGAAACTTCCGGTGACGCGCCCCAGCAGCATGAAGGCGCGCGCGGTGCGGGTCTCGGCCATCTCGGCGATGTCCTGATCCGACGCGTTCTTCTCGAATTCGGCGAAGGTGCGGTCGAACTGGCGCAGGAAATGATGCGCCACGTCGCGGAAGATCGTGTCGCCGCGCATCCGGCCTGCGCTGAGCGCCAGAGACGAGCGGTCGCGGATGCCGCCGAGGCTGGTGATCTCGCGCCCGCGCTCGCCTTGTGCGAAGCGACGCCACAGCTCGGGCCGGGCGCGGTCGGGTTTGAGGTCGTCCATGTAGATGCCGTCCTGCGCGAGCAGATTCAGCACATCTTGCGCCGAGCGCAGCAGCTTCGCCGTCGACCGGTCTTCAAGGGCGCGGCGCAGCGCGCGGAAGCCTTCGGTATCGTCGGGCGAGTCCGGGAAGTTCAGTGCGCGGACGAAATCGGCGACCGAGAGCGGCGCGCGCAACTCCTCGGCAGGGGTGCCGAGCGCCAGCATCGGTTCGCTGTCATCGGGCCGCGGCGGGGGCGGTGCGACCAGCGCCGCCTTGCGATCGGCGGAGGGCTGGCTCGCCTGCACATCGCGGCGCGAGGCGAAGGTCGCGATGGTGGTTTCGGCCTGCCGGGCGACGGCGGCGATCTCGTCGAGCTTCTTCTCGACATTCTGATCGGTGCGCAGCGCCTGCTGATTGAGCCAGGCCGTGCGCATCGCCTCGATGGATTGCTTGAGGGCGGCGGTCTCGGCGCGCATCTCGCGAGTTGCGCGGGCCGTTACGGCCGCGACCCAGATCATCACGATCGGCACCGCCATCCCGACGACGAGGCTGACGGTGGCGAACAGCGACGCGGCGCGCGCGATCCCCGGGGCGAAGAACCAGAAGGCCACGACCATGAAGACCCACAGGAGGCTCAGCCCCAGCGCGATCCATTCCGGCGCGCCGGGATATCGCGTCTTGAGGCGTGGACGACCGGCAGGCGATTGCGGTCCGCCGGGCATGGCGAACCGGTCCTTGTCCTGCTCTGCGGGTCCTTCCATTCAGGCTCTCCGTCAGTGGCGCGCGGTCAAATGCTCACCGCGCAGGGGACGACCGCGTCAGGCGAAAACGATCTTGAGGATTTCGTAAGCCTTGTCGCCACCCGGCGTGCGAACCTCGACCGAGTCGCCCTCGTCCTTGCCGATCAGCGCACGCGCCAGCGGCGATTTCATGTTGAGCTTGCCCTTCTCCAGATCGGCCTCGGGCTCGCCGACGATCTGGTAGGTCTTCTCTTCGTCGGTGTCCTCGTCGACGATGGTGACGGTCGCGCCGAATTTGACGGCGCCCGACATCTTCGACGGGTCGATCACCTCGGCCCGGCCCAGAAGCCCTTCGAGCTCCTTGATCCGGCCTTCGATAAAGCCCTGCTTCTCGCGTGCCGAATGGTATTCGGCATTCTCCGAGAGGTCGCCCAATTCCCGCGCTTCCGCGATCGCAGCAATGATCGCGGGCCGCTCTTCGGACTTGAGCTTTTTCAATTCTGTATTGAGCGCGTCGAAACCCGCGCGCGTCATCGGTTGTTTGTCCATGGAAGGCTCCCGAATTCGGAACTGTCCCCAATTCAGGGCATCTAAATCTGCTCTGACCCCCGGAAGTCAAGTGGACAGCGCGATTTTCGCGGCGAATTGCCGATCTCCTCAGTCTGGGAAGGGATTGTAATTTGGCGCAAGATTGTTACGCGGCATCGCAGCGTAACAATTGCCTCGTTACGCGAGGTAGGCTAGGCAGGACGCCAGCTAGGACGACCAGCAAGGGGTTCGACAGACATGACCGAAGTGACGCGCGAGTCGATGGAATATGATGTGGTGATCGTGGGCGCGGGGCCTGCAGGGCTTTCGGCGGCGATCCGTCTCAAGCAGATCGACCCGGAGCTCGAGGTCGTCGTGCTCGAGAAGGGCTCGGAAGTGGGCGCGCATATCCTGTCGGGCGCGGTGCTCGACACCAGCGGGTTGGATCAGCTGATCCCCGACTGGAAGGACAAGGGCGCGCCGATTACCGTTCCGGTCAAGAAGGACAATTTCTACATGCTGGGCGAGGCCGGGGCGATGCGCATCCCGAACTGGCCGATGCCGCCCTTGATGTCGAACCACGGCAAATACATTGTCTCGATGGGCAATGTCTGTCGCTGGATGGCCGAACAGGCCGAAGGTCTGGGCGTTGAGATTTTCCCGGGCATGGCCGCCTCGGAAATCGTTTGGGACGGCGATCGCGTCGCCGGTGTCGTCGCGGGCGAATTCGGCAAGAATCCCGATGGCACCGAGGGTCCGGGCTACGAGCCGGGCATGGAGCTGCGCGGCAAATACGTGATGATCGCCGAGGGCGTGCGCGGCTCGCTCGCCAAGGTGATGATGGAGAAGCACAACCTCTCCGACGGTCACTGCCCGCAGAAATTCGGCCTCGGTATGAAGGAAATCTGGGAGATCGACCCGGAGAAGCACCGCGAAGGCACCGTGACCCACACGATGGGCTGGCCGCTGGGCGGCAATGCGGGCGGCGGGTCGTTCATCTACCACCTCGAGAACAATCAGGTCTATGTCGGCTTCGTGGTGCACCTGAACTACGAGAACCCGCATCTGTATCCCTACATGGAGTTCCAGCGCTTCAAGCATCACCCGATGGTCGCGGAACTGCTCGAAGGCGGCAAGCGCGTGGCTTACGGCGCGCGGGCGATCTCGGAAGGCGGCTGGCAGTCGATCCCGAAACTGACCGTGCCGGGGGCGGTGCTGCTGGGCTGTTCGGCGGGGCTCGTGAACGTGCCGCGCATCAAGGGCAACCATAACGCGATGCTGTCGGGCATCGCGGCGGCGGAAGCCGCGGCGGAGGCCATCAAAGGCGGTCGTTCGGGCGATGAACTGACCGAATACGAGGCCGATCTGCGCTCGGGTCCGATCGCGAACGACCTCAAGAAGGTCCGCAACGTGAAGCCGATGTGGTCGAAATGGGGGATGGTCCCCTCGCTGATCTTCGGCGGGCTCGACATGTGGACCAACGACCTCTTCGGCTTCTCGCTGTTCGGCACGCTCAAGCATGGCAAATCGGATGCGAAAGCGACCGGCGAGGCGAGCAAGTTCAAGCCGATCGACTACCCCAAACCCGATGGCAAGCTGAGCTTCGACCGCCTGACCAATGTCAGCTTCTCGAACACCAACCATGAAGAGAGCCAGCCCTGCCACCTGAAGCTGAAGGATCCGTCGATCCCGATCTCGGTGAACCTGCCGAAATATGACGAGCCCGCGCAGCGCTACTGCCCGGCGGGCGTCTACGAGGTGGTCGGCGAGGGCGACGACGCGAAGTTCCAGATCAACTTCCAGAACTGCGTCCACTGCAAGACCTGCGACATCAAGGACCCGAGCCAGAACATCAACTGGACCACCCCGCAGGGCGGCGACGGGCCGAACTACCCGAACATGTGATCGCGAAAGGGGCCTGCGGGCCCCTTTTTGCACCGGACTCTGGGAAGGCCGAATATGCCGACACAAGCCCCGACTGGCTCGTTTCCGACCCGGCCGATCGTCGTGGTCTGTCGCCCCTTCGACGAAAACAGCGGGGGGCAGATCGTGCTCCACGCGTTGATCGACCGCATGCGGAGCCTTGGCGTCGACGCCTATGCGAGTCAGCCCTGCAAGACCTACCGGTCTCTGCGCCCCGCGTGGCTTGGCGCGTTGAAGCGCTGGAACTATCGCCGGAAGCTGCCGGAATTTTTTGCGCATGAGAGCATGGATGTGCCCATGGCCTCCGATGCGGTCCTTGACGATGCGATCGTTGTCTATCCGGAGACGGTCAGGGGTAACCCGCTGGAAGCCGAGCGCGTGGTCCGCTGGCTGCTGAACCGCCCCGGCCTGTTGGGCGGCAATGAGACCCTCGATCCGAGCGAGGAAGTCTTCTTCTATCAGGAAGCCTTCGCCGAAGGTGTGGCCTCCGTTTCACCCGATCGTCTGCTGCGGGTGCGGTGGCTGCGCGAGGACGTCTATCGGGATGAAAACCGTTCGCGCTCCGGCAGTTGCCGGATGATCCGGAAGGGAACGGACACGCTCTCGCAAATCCCGGAAGGCGACCGCGCTATTCCGCTCGACGGTCTCAGTCACCAAGAAATCGCCGAGGTCTTCAATAAGACCGAAGTTTTCTACTGCCACGACCTCTACACGATGTATGCCTATTACGCGGCGCTGGCGGGCTGTGTGCCGGTGGTCGTCCCACGTCCGGGCTTGAGTGCGGAGGATTGGCGGGACGGCTTCGAGTTGAAGCACGGGGTCGCTTATGGTGAGTAGGAAATCGACTGGGCGCGCGCGACGCGCGATCAGTTGATTGCCGACATGGCAGCGGCAAGAGAGCAGGAAACCGAGAATGTCTTGCGCTTTCTCGCTATTCTGAAAGAGCGCTTCGGCTGATCGCGCCGGCTGCGAGGAGGAGTTTGTGCCCATGCGAAACATCGTGATCTATGGCTGCGGCGGCTTCGGGCGCGAAGTCCTTCAGGTAATTCATGCGATTAACGCGGAGGCTGCGACATGGAACGTGCTCGGCTTTGCGGTCGATCCCGGCATCGAGCACCCGGAGACGGTCCACGGGCTGCCGGTCACCTCCGATCTGTCCACCTTCGGAGACGACCCGCTGCCGGATGTTGTCATCGCGATTGGCTCTCCGGCTGCACGCAAGGGCATTGCGACCCGTTTGGGCGCGCGCGGACACGCTTTTCCGGTGCTGGTGCATCCGTGGGCGTGGCTCGGTGAGAATGTCCGGCTGAGCGACGGTGTCATCATTTGCGCAGGCGCCTGCCTGACGACAGATATCGAGCTGTCCGATCATGTTCACATCAATCTCAGCGCGACAGTTGGGCATGATGTGGAAATCGGATCCTTCTCGACGATCAGCCCGGGGGCGAATATCTCGGGCAATGTCCGCTTGGCGGAGGAAGTCGAGATCGGCACCGGGGCGAGCATCATTCAACGCATCCCCGTCGGCCGGGCTTCGGTGATCGGCGCGGGGGCTGCTGTGGTCCGGGAAATTCCCGAAAACAGTGTCGCGGTGGGAGTCCCCGCGAAGGTTATCCAGACCAAGAGCGATCCCGCCTGAGTTCAGAGCAGGCGCTCGATCGCCTCCCGCAAATCCCGGTCGCTCAGCAGGGCGACATCGGGATGCGTCGGGATGTTGACGAGATTGCGATACAGCTCCGTCGTCTTCGGCAGGTCAGCCAGCGGTTTGTAATATTTTCCGAAGGTCAGCTGTTTGCTGTCCAAGATCGTTTCCAAAGGGATTTCCGTCTGTCCAAGATAACCCCAGCTCATGGCGGGCGCGCCGATGTTGAATGGCGTCAAAGGGCGCAGGCCAAGCTCGCGCGCGATGTCATGCACGCGCTCGGCCTGCTCGAAATACTCTTTCTCCCAAGTGTCGACCCGCTCGAGGCGGTCGATCAGAAAGGCGCAGGAAATATCGGAAATCTTGCCGTTGTTCACCCAGCAAGACGGTTCCGCTGGAACCGCCCCGTAATTGATCAGGCTGTAGAACTCTTCGGATAGCTCCGCGGGCGTAATCGCAAGACCACCTTCGCCCATGCCATAAGGCTTGGTGTGGTGCAGGCTGAGCGCCTGCCACGGCCAATCGGGCAAATCGCGGCTGATCCCCGCCGCGTTATCCAGAAGCAGGAGTTTCCCGGTGGCCTTGGCGTATTCGATATAGGCGGAGAAGTCCCGATGAAGGCCGAACGGATTCACGACGACGAGCCCGTCGAAACTGTCTTCGGGAAGCGCCTTCAACTGATCCAGGTCGAGAAGCCCCTGATCGTCGCAATCGACAAAGTGCATATCGGCGAAGTGGCCGCGTCCCAGGTTCTGAAAGCTGAACGCGGAGCCGACCCATCGCAGCGCGCGCCCCTCGCGCAGCGCCAGAAGCTTCGCCATCGCCTCCAATGCAATTCCGGCGTTCGCGCAGGGCGTGACGGATGTTTGCGGTCCGAAGTTGAAATGCGTAGCGAATGATTCTACGAGCTTTCGATACAGAGGGCCGCGATTTGCCCAGCTGTTTTCGCCACTGCAGAGATCGAGCAGCGTGGTCACTCGAGTCATATCGGGAGATTTGGCGTTGATGAACTTGACTTGGGTATCAGTCACAAGGTGATCGTCTTTCAACTCGAAGAAGAATTTACAGGCAGACTGCTAACCTTAAAGATGTGCAATCTGCAAATACTCGTTATGCGTAGCCTTCGAGCCTGGCGAATTCTCGTCGTCTCGCCTGAAGCTGTGGTTGAGTATCCGCGCGCGACGACTTTACGTCAATTCCCTCATCACAACGCCGTGTCTGTGCAGGCGGCTTCCCGCGTGCGGTGGTTCGGCTCATTGTAATGCCCGCAGCGCGCCGTTACGCTCGATTTCAACCCGAATGAGAGGACCGTTTCGTGTCGAGTTTGAAGACCCCGCTGCGCCTTGCGCTCTTCGCCCTCTTGATGGGCTCCACCGCGCCGATGCCGCTGCTGGCTCAGGATGCGCCGAAGGCTGGCAGCGCCGAAGATGCGGCGCAGGCCGCCGATGACGCCGCCGCGAAAGGCGATGCTGCCGACACCGCGAATGACCCCAGCCCGGCAGAGGCGGGGGCTTATCTCGCCGCGCGCATCGCGTCGCAGCAATTCGATTTCGCCGAGGCCGCGCATTACTACCGTCAGCTGATGGCCAGCGGCGATACCAGCGGCGCGACCGCAGAAGCAACGCTCGTCTCCGAGATCGCGATCGCCGATTTCGACCGCGCCACGCCGCTTGCGCAGCAGATGGTGGAGGCCGGGACCGGTAGCCAGATCGCGGCGCTCACCGCGCTGGCGGCCGATGCGCATGACAAGAACTGGACCGGGGCGCTCGCGCTTCTCGACAGCGGCGCCGATCCCGGGCCGCTCGTGGGCGGTCTGACCAAGGCCTGGGCGCTGGCGGGCGACGGCAAAATGTCCGACGCCTCCGCGGCCTTCGACGAGGTCGGCAAGCAGCAGGGCCTCGCGGCTTTCGCGGGCTTCCACAAGGCGCTCGCGCTGGCGCTGGTCGGCGATTACGAAGGCGCCGATGCGATCCTGAGCGGCGAGCATGGCGAGAAGATCACCTCGACCCGCCGCGGTGTGCTGGCCCATGTCGAAGTGCTCTCGCAGCTCGAGAAGAACAAAGAGGCGCTGAAACTGATCGAGGATCGCTTCGGTAAGGATCTCGACCCGCAGCTGAAGGACATTCGCACCAAGCTGGAGGCGGGTGACACGCTGCCCTTCGACGTCGTGCGCAACGCGTCCGACGGCGTGGCGGAGGTCTATTACTCGGTCGCACAGGCGCTGATCGGGGATGCACCCGACACGTTCACGCTGGTGCATTCGCGGCTGGCAAACATGATCCGGCCCGACATGGATGACGCGACGCTGCTGACCGCGTCGATGCTCGACCAGCAGGGCCAATACGACCTTGCCATCGAAGCCTATGCCGACATCAAGCCCGACAGCCCGATCTACCACGCCGCCGAGATCGGGCGCGCGGAATCGATGGTGCGCGCGGGCCGCAACGATGCGGCGATCGAAGTGCTCGAGAACCTGTCGCGCAGCCGTCCCAAGCTCGTGGGCGTCTGGACCGCTCTGGGCGACACGCTGCGCCGCGAGAGCCGCTTTGCTGAGGCCGCGAAAGCTTATGACAAGGCGATCGACCTGCTTGGCCAGCCCGAGCCGAAGGACTGGTTCGTCTGGTATTCGCGCGCCATCGCGCAGGAACGCTCGGGCAATTGGGACGAGGCCGAGAAGGGCTTCCGCGAGGCGCTGCGCCTCTCGCCCGATCAGCCCTCGGTGCTGAACTATCTGGGCTATTCCTATGTCGACAAGGGCGAGAATCTCGACGAAGCGCTCGACATGATCCGCAAGGCCGCCGCCGAGCGTCCCGATGCGGGCTTCATCATCGACAGCCTCGGCTGGGCGCTGTTCAAGCTTGGCCATTATCAGGAAGCGGCCGAGAAGATGGAGCGCGCCGTGGAGCTCGAGCCGCGCGATCCGCTGCTCAACGACCACCTGGGCGATGTGCTCTGGGCCGTGGGGCGTCAGCGCGAGGCGAAATTCCAGTGGCGCCGCGCGTTGTCCTTCGCGACCGACGATGCGGAGACCACCGAGGAGCTCGATCCCGACGCGATCCGCCGCAAGATCGAGGTGGGTCTGGACCAGCTGCGCAAGGAGCAGGGTCTGCCGCCGCTCGAGGATAAGGGCCCGAGCAAGGATACTGCTCAGGCCGCCCCCGAAACGCCCGCGAGCGATGCGAATAATTGACGCCTTCGCGCCGGCGAAGATCAACCTGACGCTTCATGTCATCGGCCAGCGGGCCGATGGCTATCACCTGCTCGACAGCCTCGTGGCCTTCGGGCCGATGGGCGACCGGCTGGTGCTGCGCGACAGCGACGCGCTTTCGCTCAGCGTGGCTGGACCGGAGGCGGCGGGCGTGCCCGCCGATCCGTCGAACCTCGTGCTGAAGGCCGCGTCCCTCCTGTCGCGCCCGGCGGGGCAGGGGGCCGAGATCCATCTCGACAAATATCTGCCGCCCGCCTCGGGCATCGGCGGTGGATCGTCAGACGCGGCGGCTGCGCTGCGGGGGCTGGCTGCGCTTTGGGACCAGCCGCTCCCGGCAGAGACCGCGCAACTCGGGGCAGACGTGCCAATGTGCCTGACGCCGCAGCCTCAGCGCGTGCGCGGTATAGGCGAGACGCTCGACCCCGTGGCCCTGCCGCCGCTGCCCGCGCTTCTGGTCAATCCGCGCGTGGAAGTGCCGACGCCTGCGATCTTCAAGGGGCTCGATTCGAAGGACAATCCCCCGATGCCGGAAGTGCTGCCGAGTTTCACTGGCGCGGCCGATTGCATCGACTGGCTCGCGACCCAGCGCAACGACCTCCAAGCCCCCGCCATCGCCTCCGCCCCGGTGATCGGGGAGGTTCTGGACGGTCTCATGATGCTGCCCGGTTGCCGCCTCGCGCGCATGTCGGGCTCGGGGGCCACCTGTTTCGCGCTGTTCGAGACGCTGGACGGGGCGCAGGCCGCCGAGGCGATGCTGGCCCAACGTCGCCCCGACTGGTGGCACGCGTCTGGCTTGCTCGGCGATCAAGAGGAAGAGGCGCAGCCCCAAAGCCGCGCCTCTTCCTCTTGATCTAAATATCCCGGGGGGCGCCCGCAGGGCGGGGGGCAGAGCCCCCCTCAGCGCAGCCGCGCCACCACGTAATCCGCCAGATCGTCCAGCATCTGCCGCAACTCGCTCTCGGGCAGCACCTTGAGCCGCTCGCGCCCGCGATCGGCCCATTCAAGGGCAGCGGCGCGCGTCTCTTCCAGCGCGCCGGTCGCGTGCAGCAGCTCCATCGCATGCTCCAGATCGCCGTCGCGCTGGTCGCCCTTGTCGATGGTGCGGGTCCAGAAGGCGCGGGCGTCCGCGTCGGCTTTCGCCAGCGCCTTGATCAGCGGCAGGGTCAGTTTGCGCTCGCGGAAATCGTCGCCCACGTTCTTGCCCATGGTCTCGGCATCGCTGAGATAGTCCAGCAGATCGTCGACCACCTGGAACGCGATCCCGAGGCTTTCGCCGTAATCGTGCAGCGCCGCGATCTGATCCTCCGGTGCACCGGCCAGAACCGCGCCCGCCTCGGTCGCCGCCGAGAACAGCGCCGCGGTCTTGCCGCGCACCACCTTGTAATAGGTGCCCTCGGTCGTGTTCAGGTCTTCCGCCGCCGAGAGCTGCAGCACTTCGCCCTCGGTGATGACGGCGGAGGCGTTCGACAGGATCGACAGAACCCGCAGGTTGTCGGTGTCGGTCATCAGCTGGAACGACCGCGCGAAGAGGTAATCGCCAACGAGCACGCTCGACTTGTTGTCCCAGAGCAGGTTCGCGGTCGGACGGCCCCGGCGCTGCTTGCTCTCGTCGACCACATCGTCATGCAGCAGCGTCGCGGTATGGATGAACTCGACCGCCGCCGCGAGGTTGTGATGCAGATTGCCCTCGTAGCCGCACAGCCGCGCCGCCGCGACGGTCAGCATCGGCCGCAGCCGTTTGCCGCCCGCGCCGACCAGATGGGCGGTCACTTCGGGGATGCGCGGCGCGTTCTCCGAGGCCATGCGCTCGGCGATCAGCGCATCCACCGCCGCCATGTCGCTTGCCAAGGCTTCCGCGAGCCGGTCATGCGGTTTCGCCGTGTTGTCGGGCTTGTCGTCGAGGCTCATGTTCATCCCTTCGATCTGCCTCATCTCGACAGCCCTCGCAAGGGGCCGTAAGTGAGGGATATGAAAGAGCTACTGCGCAGCACGGACCCGGTGAAACTGGCCATGGCGACCGCCCTTCTCGAGGGCGAGGGTATAAGCACGTTTCAACTCGACGTCCATACGAGCGTGCTGGAAGGCTCGCTCGGAATCCTTCCGCGCCGCCTGATGGTGCGCGACAGCGACATGTTCATGGCGCAGGCGGTTCTGCGCGATAACGAGATCAAATCGGATTGATGCCCATGGATCGGTTCGGGCCCGATGAACTGACAGTCGATGGCTTTCTCGGCGGGCGGTTGCGCATCTCCCAGCCGCGCGCGGGCTACCGCGCGGCGATGGACCCGGTCCTGCTCGCGGCGGCCTGTCCGGCGCAGGCGGGCCAGTCGGTTCTGGAGCTCGGCTGCGGGGCCGGGGTGGCGAGCCTGTGTCTTGGCTGGCGGGTGCCGGGGCTTGCGCAAAGCGGGATGGAATTGCAGCCCGCCTATGCCGATCTGGCCCGGCGCAACGCGGCGGAGAACGGGGTCGCGCTCGAGGTGATCGAGGGTGATCTGGCGCAGATGCCCGCCGATCTGCGCGCGCGCAGCTTCGATCACGTCATCGCCAACCCGCCCTATTTCGGGCCCGAGGATGGCACGCCCGCCGCCGATCCCGGGCGCGAGCGTGCGCAGCGTGAGGCGACGCCGATCAGCGCATGGCTCGACGCGGGGCTGCGACGGCTCAAGCCCGAGGGGCGGATCACGCTGATCCAGCAGGCCGACCGTCTGGCGGATCTGCTGGTGGGGCTGCACGGGCGGACCGGCGCGATCTCCGTTCTGCCGATCGCGCCCCGAGTCGGTCGCCCGGCGCGGCGGGTGATCGTCACCGCCCGCAAAGGTGCGCGGACCCCGCTGCAGCTTCTGGCGCCGCTGATCCTGCATTCGGCGCCGATGCACTCACGCGATGCAGAGGATTTGACGGAAATTGCGCGCGAAATCCTGCGCGAAGGTCAAAAATTGCCGATTCCGCGTTAACGCTTTCGCAAGATTTCGCGAAAATGCTGGGGATAACCCGTCGCTATACGACATTTCCGTGACACGACTCAAAACCTGTGCTGCAATCGACGGGCTGACAACTGGAGAGGAGACTGCCATGTCGCTTGGTTCGCATATCACCGAACTTCGCAAAAAACATGAGGCTCTGTCGATGGAGGTCGAGCGCGCTTCGCGCAGACCCGGCATCGACGATCTCGAAATCGCTCAGATGAAAAGGCAAAAACTTAGGCTGAAAGAGGAAATCCACCGCCTCGAAACGGCCTGAGGGCCCTCCCACGAGTTTAATCGGGCCGTCCTTCGGGGCGGCCCGTGTCGTTTGAAAAGGGCCGTTCGAGGGGGCGCCGACTCAGGCCGAACCTTTCCGCGGCATCTCCTGCCCGGTCATGTCGGGTGGAGGGGGCGCGACGCGCCGACGCCGACCGCCAAGCGCCGCCAGCCCGGCGCCGCCCGCGATCATCGCCGCCGCAATCAGCAGGGTCGGGCGGGCGTCCGCAATCCCGACTGCGACCAGCACCAGCGTCGAGACCAGAGGGGCCGCGTAGGAGGCCGTGCCCAGCAGCTGAATATCGCCGCGCTTCACGCCAAGATCCCATGTGTAGAAGGCAAGCCCGACCGGCCCCAGCCCCAAGCCAATCACAGAGGCCCAGCCGATCGCGTCCGCAGGCCAGATCGTCGGCTCCAGCGCAAGATGGGCGACGGCCGACAGGGCGGCGCTCGCGAGGCAATAGACCGCGACCGCCGCCGTCGGCACCGCGCCGAACCGACGCGACAGCAGCGAATAGCTCGACCATGTCAGCGCGCAAATCAACGCCAGCCCATAGCCGGGCAGCGCCGCCGGATCGGCGGAGACTCCGCCCCCGAGGATCAGCGCGGCTCCGCCAAACGCAAGCACCGCCCCCGCGACATGCCAAAGCGTCAGCCGCTCGCCGGGCAGCAACCCGGAAAAGAGCACGATCAGCAGGGGCCAGAGATAGGCGATCAGCCCGGCCTCGGCCGGGGGCGCGAGGCGCAGCGCCGAGAAATAGAGGAAATGATAGCCGAACAGCCCCGCGGTCCCGGCGAGATAGACCTTCCACGAGACGTGCCGCAGCTGCCCCAGCGCGCCGGTCGCCACCAGCCAGATCACGCCCACCGCGCCGCCCAAAGCGAAACACAGCGCGTTCAGCATCAGAGGCGGCACCGGGGCCGACCCCACGGTGAACAGCGCCAGCAGCGCCCACAGCAGTACCGCCGTGAACCCGATCGAAGTGGCCTTGCCGCGTGTCATGCTGTCCCCGCCAAAACAAAGAGGCCCGCAAAATGCGGGCCTCCGTCGAGAATGCCAAGAGGCGAAATCAGATGAAGTACTGACCGCCATTCGCGGTGATCGTCGAGCCGGTGATGAAGCCCGCATCGTCCGAGGCGAGGAACACCACGCAGCGCGCGATTTCTTCGGGCTCGCCCAGACGCCCAACCGGGATCTGGCCGATGATCGACTCGCGCACCTTCTCCGGCACCGCCATGACCATCTCGGTCGCGATATAGCCGGGGCAGATCGCGTTGACCGTGATGCCTGCGCGCGCGCCTTCCTGCGCCAGCGCTTTGGTGAAGCCCAGATCGCCCGCTTTCGCCGCCGAGTAATTCGCCTGCGCGAACTGACCCTTCTGGCCGTTGATTGAGGAGATGTTGACGACCCGGCCGAACTTGCGCTCGCGCATCTTCGTCCAGAGCGGGTGGGTCATGTTGAAGATGCCGCTGAGATTGGTGTCGATCACCTGGTTCCACTGCTCGCGGGTCATCTTGTGGAAGGGCGCGTCGCGGGTAATGCCCGCGTTGTTCACCAGAACGTCAATCGGGCCGACCTCGGATTCGATCTGTTCGATCCCCGCCGCGCAGGCGTCGTAATCGGCGACCGACCATTTGTAGGTCTTGATCCCCGTCTCCTCGGTGAACTTGGCCGCAGCCTCCTCATTGCCGGCATAGTTCGCGACGACCGTGTAGCCCGCCGCCTGCAGCGCCTTCGAGATCGCCGCGCCAATGCCGCGCGATCCGCCGGTGACCAATGCAACTCTCGCCATGATTCCTCCTCCAAATGGAATGCCCTTGAAATGCTGTTACCGAAAATGACAAGAGCGCGCAACAAAGTTGCGCGCTCTTTTTGCAGATGCAGCATTTTTTTGCCGTTAGAGGCCTTCAATGCACATTGCGACGCCCATACCGCCACCGATGCAGAGCGTGGCGAGGCCTTTTTTCGCGCCCTGACGCTTCATCTCGAACAGAAGGGTGTTGAGGATTCGCGCGCCGCTGGCGCCGATCGGGTGGCCGATGGCGATGGCGCCGCCATTGACGTTCACCTTGCTGACGTCCCAACCCATGTCCTTGTTCACCGCGCAGGCCTGCGCTGCGAAGGCTTCGTTGGCTTCGATCAGGTCGAGATCGGAGGCTTTCCAGCCCGCCTTCTCCAGCGCCTTGCGCGAGGACGGGATCGGGCCGCAGCCCATGATCGACGGGTCGAGCCCGGCGGTCGCGTAGGAGGCAATGCGGGCCAGCGGCGTGAGCCCGCGCTTCTCGGCCTCTTCCTCCGACATCAGCAGCACCGCGGCCGCACCGTCATTGATGCCGCTCGCGTTGCCTGCGGTCACCGAGCCGTCCTTGGCGAAGGCCGGACGCAGCTTCTGCATGTTCTCGATCGTCGCGCCGTGGCGGATATATTCGTCCTGATCCACGACCGTGTCGCCCTTGCGCGTCTTCACGGTGAAGGCGGCGATCTCGTCGGCGAACTTGCCAGCTTTCTGCGCGGCTTCTGCCTTGTTCTGCGACGCCAGCGCGAATTCGTCCTGCATCTCGCGCGAAATCTGCCACTGGGTGGCGACATTCTCGGCGGTCTGACCCATGTGGTAGCCGTTGAACGCGTCCCACAGCCCGTCCTTGATCATCGAGTCGATCATCTTCATGTCGCCCATCTTCTGACCCGCGCGCAGATGCGCGACATGGGGGCTGAGGGACATGCTTTCCTGGCCGCCCGCGACGACGATATCGGCATCGCCGCACATGATATGCTGGGCGCCGAGAGCGACCGTGCGCAGGCCCGAACCGCAGACCTGGTTGATCGACCAGGCAGCGCTTTCGATCGGCAGGCCCGCGTTGATATGGGCTTGGCGGGCGGGGTTCTGGCCTTGGCCCGCGGTCAGCACCTGACCGAGGATCGTTTCGGACACATCGGACTTCTCGATCCCGGCGCGGGCGACGACAGCCTCGATCACGGCGGCGCCGAGGTCATGTGCGGGCGTATTGGCAAACGCGCCCAAAAACGAGCCGACGGGCGTGCGCGCGGCCGAGACGATGACGACATTGGTCATGGGATCCTCCTCATCACTTAAGCGGGCGCGACAGCGCGTCCGTTCTGCTGCTGCGCAGCATGGCGGAAGGGAACGAGAGGTCAAGCTTAATCCCGTCGCTCGGGAAATTGTTAACGCAACTTTATTGCGCTCTGGCTGGGGTCATGCACGTCTCCGTTGCGGTTCGTGAGACTGGCTCCACGGGGGGTGGATCGTCGGCGCGCCGAAGTAATAGCCCTGCATGCAATCGACGCCGAGGCTTGCCACATATTCGGCATCCTCCAGCGACTCGACCGCTTCGGCGATCGTGAACATCTCGAAATGGCGCGCCACGTCGAGCAGCGATTTCGTCAGCGCCTGATTGTCCGGATCGTGCGAGATGCCGCGAATGAACTGCCCATCGACCTTGATGATGTCGAAGTAGAAATCCCGCAGATAGCGGAAAGACGTGTAGCCCGCCCCGAAATCGTCGAGAGCGAAACTGACGCCGCGGGCCTGCAAATCTTCCATGAAGACGCTGACCAGTTCGGGAATTTCCATCGCCGAGCTTTCGGTAATCTCCAGTATGAGACGCTCGCCGACGGTTTCATCGACCGCAAGGCCCCGATTGAGGACCTTGGTCCAGGGCGCGTAGCCGATCGAGCGCGCCGACATGTTGATCGCCAGGCGCAGATCCGGCTGCCCAAGAAGCGCTTTCAGACCCAGTTCGAGCGAGAGGCAATCGAGTTTTCGCCCGACCTCCGTCCGTTCGATCGCGTTGATGAACTCCTTCGCGGGGATGATGCGCCCGCGATCGTCGAGAACCCGGATCAGGCCCTCGTAAAACGCGGGTCGGTCGGGGCGACAGGTCTGGATCACGGGCTGATAGGCCAGCATGACGTCTTGCCGGTCGATCGCCGCGCGCACCATGGCCAAGGCCTGCCGACTTTGCTCGGCAGCCGCAAAGCTCAGCGGGCTATCTTCGTCACGATGCACCGGCATGGCCCTCGCGTCTCGATTCGTCATCTGCCCCTCCTTCGCCTTCGAGCCAAGTATCGGCGCAAGCGCCTAAGAAGGGGTAAAGACCGGGAAATAGGCCGGACACGTGGTTAACGGGAAATTCGCATCTGGCGTTAAGTCGATGGTAACCGGCAGGTGCCTAGGGTGGACCTTGATGCAACAGAATGGGCGATGACGAAAATGGGGCAGCCGGCACTGCGCGGCACCAACGAGGTGCCTTTCGCGCTGGAAGAATTGTTCTACTCGCGCACCGATACGCGCGGGGTGATCCAATCGGGCAACGAGATTTTTCGGCGCACCGCGGGGTTCGAGTGGTCCGAGATGATCGGGGCGCCGCATAAGATCGTGCGTCATCCCGATACGCCGCGAGCGGTGTTCAGGGTGCTTTGGGATGCGCTGAAAAAAGGCTATCCCATGGGCGCCTATGTGAAGAACAAGGCGAAAGGCGGCGGGTGGTATTGGGTCTTCGCGGTCGTCATGCCGATCGAGGGGGGCTACCTCTCGGTCCGGCTGAAACCGACGAGCGAGCTGTCCGATGAAATCCACCAGCTCTACCGTGATCTCTCTGCGCGCGAGCGGGCGGAGTCGCTCGACCCGGAGGAGAGCGCGACGCTGCTGCGTGATTTCGCGGAGCGTGGCGGCTATTCCAGCTACACCGCCTTCATGGCCTATGCGCTGGCGCTTGAGCTTACCGAACGGGATCGCCGCCTCAATCGAAATGCCGATGAGAATACGCGGATGCTGGCCGAATTGAACACCGCGATGGGGCGCCTCACGAAGGAGCAATTCGGACTTCTACGCAGTTTCGAAGCATTGCAATCCGTGCCTAACAACATGCGGATCGTTGCCTCGCGGCTAGAGCCGTCCGGAGGGCCGGTGTCCGCGATCTCGGAAAATTACAAAGCCTCGTCTGCTGTCATCTCGGAGCGGCTGCGCAAATTCGTTGCCGGTCGCGGCAATCTCTGCGGTCAGATGGCCTTTCAGGTCGCGCGCGCCGTGTTCCAACTGGGCTGCGCGCGCGTCCTAAACGAAATGAGCACCAATTTTATGGGCGAAGAGGTGCAGAATGATCAGCCCCGAGAGGAAGAACGCGCATTGCTTCAGTCGCTCGTCACCAAAGGCACCGCCGATGCAAATGCCGCGATGCGTCAAGCGGCCGAACTCGCCGACGATATGATGAACCAAAGCCGAGACATTCGTCGCCAGTTGCTCGGGCTCGACACGATCCGCGTTCTCGGGCGCGTCGAGTGTGGGCGCATGCGGGATGCGAATGGCGGCCTCGCGGCTACGATCGACCAGCTCGACAGTTTCCATGACGATATCAAAGGGCGGCTGGAGGCCATCCTGGCCCTGTCGGAAGAGATCGAACATTGGCTAGGGCGCTATCTGCGCGCAGGGAGAAGCGCGGCGTGAGTCTCGGCGGACCGAAGCGCCAAAGGAAACATTCAGCGTAGAACTGCGAAGAACAAGTTCGCGCGGGCAGAGGCGTGGCTGGCAGTTCAGATGCAGCCCAGACGCCGGACTCTGCAAAATGTTGCGACACGCGGACCGGGTTGCTCGGGATGCGATCGAAAATCGGGCCGCAACGGAAGACCGGTCCGGCGGCAAAGTGCCTGCTGCCGCCACACTACCCTCCCTTACTTCTCGTCGATCAGCGCCTCGATGACCTTCTTCGCGTCGGGCGAATCCCATTCCGCGCCGCCGATCATCCGGCCAACCTCGTGGCCGTTCTTGTCGACCAGCACGGAGACCGGCAGTCCGAGAACGCCCATCGCGCGGGCGGCGAAATTGGCATCGTCGTGGAAGCGGGGCAGGGCGTCGATGCCTTCCTTGTCGAAGAAGGCGGCGACTTTCTCGGGCGAGTTCGAGCCGCCCGTGGCAATCGTCATCACCTGAAATCCATTCTCGCCATAGGCTTTTTGCAGCGCATTCAGCGAGGGCATTTCCTCGCGGCAGGGCGGGCACCACGTCGCCCAGAAATTGATCAGGACCACCTTGCCTTCGAAATCTTTCATCGAATGCTCGTCGCCGCTTTCGTCGGTCACCGTGAAGGGCGGCAGTGGCAGCGGTTCGTCATAGGTGACGAGGGATTCCATCTGCCCCGATTTCACCGCATCTAGATCCGCGGCCTGCGCAACATTTGCACCCAGCGCCAGCGCCGTATAAAGGACGAGAAACCGTAACATATAGCCTCCTAGCAAGGGCCTCAGACCATGACCGATCAGACCGACGAGAACAAGTCCTCCAACGCGATGTGGGGCGGGCGTTTCGCCGCGGGACCTGACGCGATCATGGAGGCGATCAACGCCTCGATCGGGTATGACCAGCGGCTCTACGCGCAGGATATCCGCGGCAGCCGGGCCCACGCCGCGATGCTCGCCGCGCAAGGCATCATTAGTGATAAGGATGCCGAGGCGATCGGAGAAGGTTTGCTCACGGTTTTGTCAGAAATCGAAGCGGGCGGTTTTCCCTTCTCGACCGCGCTCGAGGACATCCACATGAATGTCGAGGCGCGGCTGAAAGAGGTGATCGGCGAACCGGCGGGGCGGCTGCACACGGCGCGGTCGCGCAACGATCAGGTCGCGACCGATTTCCGTCTCTGGGTGCGCGAGCAATGCGACGCCGCGATCACCGGTCTCGACACGCTGATCCGCGCCGCGCTGACCCGGGCCGAGGAGGGTGCCGACTGGGTCATGCCCGGCTTCACCCATCTGCAGACCGCGCAGCCGGTGACCTTCGGCCATCACATGATGGCCTATGTCGAGATGTTCGCACGCGACAAATCCCGCTTTGAGGATGCGCGCAAGCGGATGAACGAATGCCCGCTGGGGGCTGCGGCGCTGGCGGGTACCGGCTTTCCGATCGACCGCCACGCGACGGCCGAGGCGCTGGGCTTCGACCGTCCGATGGCGAACTCGCTCGACGCGGTGTCGGATCGCGATTTCGCGCTGGAATTCCTCTCGGCCGGGTCGATCTGCGCGGTCCACATGTCGCGCCTCGCCGAAGAGCTGGTGATCTGGTCCTCGGCGCAGTTCCGCTTTGTCGCGATGTCGGACAAGTGGTCGACGGGCTCTTCGATCATGCCGCAGAAGCGCAACCCGGACGCGGCAGAGCTGATCCGCGCCAAGATCGGGCGCATCCTCGGGGCCTCGGTCGCGCTGTTCACGGTGATGAAGGGGCTGCCGCTCGCCTATTCGAAGGACATGCAGGAAGACAAGGAGCAGGTCTTCGACGCCGCCGACAACCTGATGCTCGCGCTTGCCGCGATGGCGGGGATGATCGGCGACATGACGGTGAACGCGGACAAGCTGGAGGCCGCGGCCTCGGGCGGGTTCTCGACCGCGACCGATCTGGCCGACTGGCTGGTGCGCGAGGCGGGGCTGCCCTTCCGCGACGCCCACCACGTCACCGGCTCGCTGGTGGCCATGGCCGAGGAAAAAGGCTGCGATCTGCCCGATCTGAGCCTCGAACAGATGCAGTCGATCAATCCGGCGATCACGGAGAGCGTCTTCGACGTGCTCGGGGTTCACAACTCGGTCGCCTCGCGCCAGTCTTACGGCGGAACCGCGCCCGATCAGGTGCGCGCGCAGATCGCTCGCTGGAAGGAACGGCTTGGATGAAATTCGCGGCTCCGTTCATGCTGATCGGTCTGCTTGGCGCCTGTGCCGCCGATCCGGAGCTGCACACGCATGTCGGCATCAACCGTGACGGCATCAAAGTTTATCCCGCCGCGACGGCGCGCGTTGGCATCATGACCCTTTCGGTGACCCCATGACCAAGACCCTGACCCTCGCCCTGACGCTTCTTCTCTCGCTCGCCGCCTGCGGTGTCGACGGTCCGCCCGTCCCGCCGTCCGAGGCGGATGGTAACCAGTCCCAGTAATCGAGACCTCTCATGGATCATTTCCTCTATCGCGACGGCGTCCTTCATGCAGAGGATGTGCCGATCCCCGAGATCGCGGCGGCCGTCGGCACGCCTTTCTACGTCTATTCGACCGCCACGCTGGAGCGCCATTTCAAGCTGTTCGAAGAGGCGCTCAGCTGGACGGATCACCTGATCTGCTTCGCGATCAAGTCGAACTCGAACCTCGCGGTGCTGAAGGTTCTGGGCGATCTGGGCGCGGGGATGGATGTGGTCTCGGGCGGCGAATATCGCCGGGCGCGGGCGGCTGGCGTGCCGGGGGATCGCGTAGTCTTCTCGGGCGTGGGCAAGACCCGCGAGGAGATCGCCTACGTCCTCGAGAACGGTATCCGCCAGTTCAATGTCGAGTCCGAGCCGGAGCTGCTCGCGATCTCGGAAATCGCCGCGTCGATGGGCGTCACCGCGCCGATCGCGCTGCGGGTGAACCCGGATGTCGACGCGAAGACCCATGAGAAAATCGCGACCGGCAAATCCGAGAACAAGTTCGGCATCCCGATCGCCAAGTCCCGCGCGGTCTATGCCGAGGCGGCCCAGCTGCCCGGCATCGAGGTCGTGGGCATCGACGTGCATATCGGCTCGCAGCTGACCGATCTGGAGCCCTTCGAGGCGGCCTTCCTCAAGGTCCGCGAGCTGACCGAGGCGCTGCGCGCAGATGGCCACGATATCCGCCGTCTCGACCTCGGCGGCGGTCTGGGCATTCCCTATGAGCGCTCGAACTCCGCGCCGCCGCTGCCCATCGAATACGGGCAGGTAATCCAGCGCACCGTCGGCGATCTGGGCTGCGAGATCGAGATCGAACCGGGCCGCCTGATTTCGGGCAATGCCGGGCTTCTGGTCACCTCGGTGATCTGGCTGAAAGAGGGCGAGGGGCGCGATTTCCTCATTCTCGACGCGGCGATGAACGACCTCGTGCGGCCCTCGATGTATGGCGCGCATCACGACATCGTCCCGGTGATCGAAGCCGCGCCGGGCACCGAATCCGCGCCTTTCGACATCGTCGGGCCGGTTTGCGAGACCGGCGACACTTTCGCCAAGGCGCGCAATCTGACGCCGCTCGGCCCGGGCGATCTGGTCGCTTTCCGCTCGGCGGGGGCCTACGGCGCGGTCATGTCCTCGGAATACAATTCTCGCCCGCTGATCCCCGAGGTTCTGGTGCGCGGCGGCGAATTCGCTCTCATTCGGGCAAGACCGAGCTTTGAGGAAATGCTCTCCCGCGATACGATCCCGGAGTGGCTCTGATCCGTAGGAAGGGAATCGGGGCCGACGGATAGGGAGAGTATGCCGGTCAGGAACTGGTTCAGCAAAGCTTCGCGCGATACCGCGACGAAGGAGGACGGGCAGGCCGCTCTGGCCCCGCTCGCCCGGCCTATTGCGCTCACCCATGCCGGGATGATCGTCGAGCGGGGGCTGCGCGCGTTCTGGCCGCTTCTTTCGGTTCTTGCGTTGATCGCCACCGCCATCGCCTTCGCGCTGCCTGCCTATCTGGGGCCGGGCGGGCGCTGGTTCTGGCTGGTCGCGCTGATCGCGTCGCTCGTCGCGCTGGCATGGGGCGCATGGCGGATGCGCTGGCCGCGCCGCACGGACGCGATTGCGCGGCTCGATGCGACGCTGCCGGGCCGTCCGCTTTCGGCGCTGACCGACGAGATGGCGCTGGGGCAGGACGATCCCGCCGCCCGCGCGCTTTGGATGGCGCATCTGCGGCGCATGGCCAAGGCCGCGCAAGCCGCCCGCGCGCCGCGTCCGAAACCCGATCTTGCCCGCCGCGATCCTTACGCGCTGCGTCTGACCGCGCTGACGGCCTTGGTCGTCGCGGTGATCTTCGGCGTGCCGCAGCGGCTGTTGCACCCGACCGAAGGACTGCCGACGCCTGCGGGCTCTGCCGAAGCCGCAATGGGCCCAAGCTGGGAGGGCTGGGCCGCGCCGCCGCGCTATACCGGCAAGCCGGGGCTCTATCTGAACAAGGTCGAGGGCGACGAGCTGATCGTGCCTGAAGGCACCCGCTTCTCGATCCGGCTGTATGGCGCGTCCGGCGCGATCGGCTTCTCCGAAAGCGTCTCGAACCCGGCCGCGCTTCCCGAACAGGGCGCGGCGCAAACCGCCAGCGGCATCGAGACCCACGAATTCGAGGCCGTCCGCGACGGGCTTCTGGAGTTCAAAGGCCCCGCCGCGCGCCGCTTCAATGTGGTGGTGCGCCCCGACGAGGCGCCTTCGGTCGCGCTGGCCGGAACGCCGGATCGCCGCGCCGATGGCAAGCTGAGCCTGCCCTTCTCCGCGCAGGACGATTACGCCGTGACCAAGGGCCATGCGGTGATCTCGCTGGATCTGGCGAAGGTCGATCGCCGTTACGGTCTGCAAATTCCGCCCGAGCCGCGCGACGATCTGATCTATGATCTGCCGCTGCCGATTTCCGGCTCGCGGGCCGATTTCACCGAGAGCCTCGTCGAGGATGCCGCGAAGCATCCTTGGGCGAACCTGCCGGTGAAACTGACGCTCGATGTCGAGGACGGGCGCGGCCAGACCGGCTCTTCCGGTACGCAGGAGATCATCCTGCCCGGCAAGCGCTTCTTCGACCCGCTCGCCTCCGCCCTGATCGAAGTGCGCCGCGATCTGCTGTGGTCGCGCGACAATCGCGGCTATGCCGATCAGCTGCTGCGCGCGATCTCGAACCGGCACGAGGGCTTCATCAAGCGCGAGGAGGTGTATCTGATGATCCGCCTCGTGGTCGGGCGGCTCGACGATCCCGACCTGTCGCCCGAGGCCCGCGACGAGATCGCCGAGGCGCTGTGGAAGATGGCGGAGCTGGTCGAGGATGGCGGGCTCGCCGATGCTTTGGCCGCGATGCAGAAGGCGCAGGAAAAGCTCTCCGAGGCAATTCGCAACGGGGCGTCCAAGGATGAGATCGCCAAGCTCATGCAGGAGCTGAAAGAGGCGACCGACAATTACATCCGCATGCTTGCCGAGCGCTCGCAGCAGCAGGAACAAGGCCCGCAATTCGGTCAGCAGCCGCAGCAGGGTCAACAGATCACCGGCGACCAGATCCAGCAGATGATGGACCAGATCCAGAAGCTGATGGAGGAGGGCCGGATGGCCGAGGCGCAGGAGTTGCTCGACCAGCTCGCGCGGATGATGGAGAACCTCAAGGTCCAGCAGGGCCAGAACGGTCAGGGCGACATGCCCGGCGGTCAGGCGATGCGCGACATGCAGGATACGCTGCGCAAGCAGCAGGAGCTGTCCGACGATGCGTTCCGCGATCTGCAGGACCAGTTCATGACCCCGGAGGAGCGCCAGCAGCAGGCCGAGAACGGTCAGCAGGGCCAGCAAGGGCAACAGGGTCAGCAGCAAGGCCAGCAGGGTCAACAAGGCCAGCAGGGCGAGCAAGGCCAACAAGGTCAGGGCCAGCAGCCCGGCGACCAGCCCGGTCAGGGTCAAGGCCAGGACGGGCAGGCGCAGCGCGACGGTCAGGGGCAGGGCGATCAGCCCGGCCTGAATGGCGGGCAGGGCGGTGTCGATGGTCAAAGCCTCGCGGATCGCCAGCGCGCACTGCGCCGCGAACTCGACCGCCAGCGCGGGCTGCTGCCGGGCTTCGGCAACGAGGCGGGCCAGCAGGCCGAGAAGCGTTTCGACGATGCTGGGCGCGCAATGGATCAGGCCGAGGAGGCGCTGCGCGAGGGCGACAATTCGGCGGCGATCGACCGTCAGGCCGACGCGATCGAGGCGCTGCGCGAAGGGATGCGCGCGCTTGGCGAGGCGATGCGCAACGAACAGGCGCGCCGTGACGGTCAGCAGCCCGGCCAGCAGGGCAATCAGCAGGCGGGTCAGCCCGGACAGCAGGGTGGGCGCGAGATGCCGCGCGATCCGCTGGGTCGGGCGCAGGGCGAGGGCAACCAGCTCGGCACCGACCGTCAGATGCTCAACGGCGAAGATGTCTATCGCCGGGCGCAGGACCTGCTCGATGAAATCCGCCGTCGCTCGGCCGATCGTCTGCGCCCCGAGGAAGAGCTGGACTACCTCAAGCGGCTGCTCGACCAGTTCTCGAACGCGGGCTGACGCCGCGCGCGCATAAGTTCAACTTATGCGCGGCGGCAGATTATTAGGAAAACTTATTCGGTGAAGCCGTCCGAGGTCGCCTCGGGCGAGAGGCGATGGGTCAGGATCTGCAACTGGTCGTCGAGCCAGATGCGCCCCTCGTCCACCGCCACGACATATTGCGTCAGCGGCGATTTGAGCGCCGGGACCTTCGCGGCGATGTCCGGCGCGAAAGCATAGAGCAGCGCCAAGATCGCGGTGAGCGCCATCACGAAGATGAAGCCGCGGCTGAAGCCAGAGCGGCGGCGGCGCGCCATTTCCGGCGAGAATTCGGCCACGCTGTCGCCCTCGCGATCCGAGGTCGCGGTGAGGGTCGAATTGATTTCATCGATGTCGGGCAGCCGTTCGCGTCCGCGGATCGCGCGCATGTCTTCGTCGTCCTCGCCGAGCAGGTCGGCCACGCGATCCTCTTCGGACTCGTTGAGATCGGAGAAGTCCTGCGCGCTTTTGCGGCGGCGCGCCAGATCGGCGGCGGCGGCCTCGGCGGCGCGTTCCGCATCTTCGCTGGTCTCGCGCTCTTCGAGGTTCAATTCGTCTTGCGTCTCAAGCTCGCTCGAGCCTTCGGCGCGGCGCTGCGCGGCTTCGCGCTCGGCCTCTTCGCGCAGGATCGACAGCAGCCCGTCATCGAGCGGTTTGCGCGGGGTCGCGCCGACACGCGGGGCAGGGCCGAGGCCCGGCTCTTCCTCGTCGTCGTCCTGATCCTCGGGCTCCGGCGTCGAGACCATCGCCGCAATGGCGGCATCCGTATCGTCCGTGCTTTGCGTCGTCACGACTGGCTCGGGCTCGGGCAGGGGCGTTGCGGCCTCGGGCTCTGGTTGTTGCTCGGGTTCGGGAAGCGGCTCGGGCTCGAAAACTTGTTCGGGCTCGGAGGATTGCTCGGATTCGGAAACGGGCTCAGATTCGGTGGGCGTCTCCGCCGTCACCTCAGCCTCAGTTTCCTCGGGTGCAACCTCTGCCTCGGCCTCAGTCTCGGCGTCGAGATCCCAACCTTCGGGCGGGGGCGCTGCGGTTGTGGTGTCGGGTTCGGCGGAGAACATATCCTTGCTCGGCTGGAACCAGCCGTGCCCGCAATTGGAGCATTGCACATCCCGTCCGCCATCTGGGATGACAGCGTCATCCACTTCGTATTGCGCACCGCAATTGGGGCAAACCAACCGCATATTGTCCCATCCCTGCCCGTGTTGGCGTTTTGCCGTTCTGGCCAACCACTTTCTTATGTTGTAGCAAGCGCGGGCGGAATGTCCAAATGATTTGGGCCACTTAATTCGCGAAACGCGCACCAAATAAAGGGGCTGGCAGTGATCGAGCTGCAAAATGTGGCGATGAGCTATAGCGGGGCGGAGCTCCTTAGCGATATGTCCCTGACGCTTGCCCCTGGGTCATTCCATTTTCTGACCGGACCGTCGGGGGCCGGGAAGACCACATTTCTCAAATTATGCTACGCGGAATTGCTGCCGACGGCGGGGCGTTTGTCCTTGTTCGGCAAGGATGTGCGCGAGATGAACCGGGACGAAATCGCGGGGCTGCGCCAGCGCATCGGCGTCGTGCATCAGGACTGCCAGTTCCTCGATCACCTCTCGGTGGAGGAGAACGTGGCGCTGCCGATGACGGTCAATCGCCGCACGCCCGACATGACCCAGCTGCGCGAATTGCTGGCCTGGGTCGGGCTGAAACGGCAGGCGAATGCGCTGCCGCCGCAACTGTCGGGCGGGGAGCGGCAACGCGTCGCTCTGGCCCGCGCGGTCATCATGTCGCCCGATGTTATCCTTGCCGACGAGCCGACCGGGAACCTCGATTGGGAGATGTCGCTTCGGCTGCTGTCGCTGTTGGTCGAGCTGAACAAGATGGGCAAGACGGTGGTGATCGCGACCCACGATCTGAACCTGATCCGGCAGGCGAAGCCGCAGGTCTCGGCGCGGGTTCTGCGCATCGCGAAGCGCCATCTGCATACGGCGGGGGCCGATCTGTGAAGCTGACCTTGCTGACATTCGCCTCCGAGACCACCGGGCCGGATCGGGTCGTGCCGCCGACCGGGTTCACCGCGCGGCTGACGCTGTTCACCGCTGCCGCGATGGCTTTCCTTGCGGTCTTTGCGCTGGCGCTGTCGCTGGCGACCGGGCGGCTTGCGGATCGCTGGGCGGACAGCCTCGCGCGCTCGGCCACGATCCGCATCTCCGCCCCGCCCGAGCAGATGGATGCGCAGGTCGCCGCCGTGCAGGAGGTGCTGAAGACGACGCCGGGTGTCGCCTCGTCGCGGGTGATGGGCGATGACGAGATGAAGGGGCTGCTGAAGCCGTGGTTCGGTCCCGATCTGCCCGTCGATGCACTGCCGCTGCCGAAGCTGATCGCGGTGACCGAGACCGGCGCGGGTGTCGACGCCGAGGGGCTGCGGCTGCGGCTGCAGGCCGAAGCGCCCGGCGCGATCTTTGACGATCATACCCGCTGGCGGCGTCCGCTGGTGGCGGCGGCGGAGCGTATCCGCACGCTGGGCTTGCTGTCGCTACTGCTGATCTTCGGCGCGATGGCGGGGATGATCACGCTGGCCGCACAAGCTGCGCTGGCCGCCAACGGTCAGGTGATCGCGACGCTGCGGCTGGTGGGCGCGAAAGACGCCTTCATCGGGCGGGCCTTCGTGCGTCGCTTCACCACGCGCGGGCTGATCGGTGCGGTGGCGGGCACGGTGCTGGGGATGCTCGCGGTGGCATTGCTGCCTTCGACCGAGGCTGCAGGCGGCTTCCTCACCGGCTTGGGCTTTTCCGGGGCCGCATGGCTCTGGCCATTGATCATTCCGCCGATCGCCGCGATCGTGGCTTTTGCCGCCACCCGCTTCGCCGCGCTGCGTATGCTCAGGAGACTTCGCTGATGTCCGACCCTTCGCGCCGCCCCGGAAAAGTCACGCCGCTGACCCATGTGATGACCGGGATTTACTACGTTCACATCGCGCTCGCGACGGTGCTGATCGGGGCCTGGGGCCTTGTGTTTCAGGTGCTGCCCAAGGGGCGGGCCGGTGTGCATCGCACCGCCGGTATCTGGACGCAGCATCTGCTGGATATGGCGCGGGTCTATCTGGGGCTGCGCTATGAGCTGCGCGGCACGCCGCCCGAGGGCGACTGTATCGTCGCGGCCAAGCATCAGAGCTTTTTCGACATTCTGATCCTCGCCAATCACCTGCCGCGCCGGGCCTTCGTGATGAAAAAGGCCCTGTTGAACGTGCCGGTCATGGGCTGGTTCGCGCATAAGGCGGGCTGCATTCCGATCGACCGCTCCAAGGGGTCGGAGGCGATGAAGGTGATGCTGGGCGCGGTCGAAGAGGCGCGCGCGACGCATGGGTTGGGTCAGCTGATCATCTATCCCGAGGGCACGCGCGTGCCGCCGGGCGAGAGGCGCCGCTACAAGCAGGGCGTGGGCGTGGTGGCGGAGGCCACGAAGCTGCCGGTGGTGCCCGCCGCGACCAATGCGGGCCTGTTCTGGAGCAAGCGCGGCTGGCCGATCCGGTCGGGCGTGGCGGTGACCGAGTTCCTGCCGGCGATCGAGGCGGCGGGCTCTGCGCCGCAGACGCTGGCGGCGGTCGAGGCGGTGGTCGAGCCGCGCTCGGATGCGCTGATGCTGGAGGCCGGG
This sequence comes from Thioclava sp. F28-4, assembly GCF_002020045.1. Classification (NCBI taxonomy): domain Bacteria; kingdom Pseudomonadati; phylum Pseudomonadota; class Alphaproteobacteria; order Rhodobacterales; family Paracoccaceae; genus Thioclava; species Thioclava sp. F28-4. Next base: position 139,324 of record NZ_MPZQ01000007.1, read on the forward strand.
TTCGAGCTGCCGAAGCCCTGAGCGGGTGGCGGCGGAGGGATCCTCCGGCGGGGATATTTTTGCCAAGGCGAAGGGGTGCGGCGGCGAAGGGGTGCGGCTGCGCTGATGGATGCGGGCGCGGGAACACGTTGGCGTGATCAGCTCTCTCGCAGATCGGCGTCGAGGATTGGGTCGATCAGGCCGGGGAAGCGCGCCTCAATGTCGTCCCGGCGCAAGGTGAGCAGGCGGCCACGACCGTTCGGGTTTGGCTCGTTCCGGATTACGCCGGATTCTCGCAAAACCTTGAGAATATGGGATTTCGTCGACTTCGGGACATCCGCCGCCACGGCGCTGCAGGCCGCCGCTTCGAGCGGTCCCTCGCGCAGGTTGCGGGCGATTTCGCGCCGCGCCGGGTCGCTGAGCGCGAAGAGCACTTGCGACAGTGACAGCGAGTCAGCGGGGGGATGAGGGAGTTCGGGGGGCGTGCTCATGGTTCGATAATACTTGAACCATGCGTTCTGTCGAGTATGTGGAGGTTCGACAATTTTCGAACCAATCGCATCAGGAGACAGCGATGACCGACGACACGGATTTTGGCCCGCGCGCCGCATCTCCAAATCCGCCCGCGCGGAGCCCGGCAGGCTTCGTGCTGGCAATCACGGGGCTCGTTCTGATGTTGGCGGGCGCGAGCGCGCCGTCGCCCTTTTACCCGGTCCTGCAGGCGCGGATCGGCTTTTCCTCGGCGATGATGACGGGGATTTTCGCGATCTATGCCGGGGCGCTTCTGGTGACCCTGCTGGTCTTCGGGCGGCTCTCCGACCATCTCGGGCGGCGACCGGTTCTGTCGGTGGGCTTCGTGCTGTTGGCGCTTGGAATGCTCGAATTCCTCTGGGCGGATACGGCGATGGCGCTGCTGCTGGCGCGGGTGCTGCAGGGGCTGGCGAGCGGCTTGCTGATCTCGACCCTGAGCGCGAGTTCGACCGATCATGAGCCGTCTACGCGGCCCGGTCTCGCGGCGGTCTGGAACGCGGTCGCGCCCTTGGCGGGGCTGGCGGCCGGGGCGCTCGCGGGCGGGGCGTTGCTGGCCTATGCGCCCGCGCCGCGTCTGGTGACCTTCCTCGGGCTCGCGCTGGTCTATGGCGTGCTGGCGGTGCTGGTCTGGCTGCCGCCGGAGACCGCGCCGCGCCACGCGGGGACGCTGGCCTCGCTGCGCCCGCAGGTCTCTGTGCCGCCCCATATCCGTGCGGCCTTCCGGCGCGGTGCGCCCGCGGTGCTGGCAGGGTGGGGGACCGGCTCGCTGTTCCTGTCGCTGGGCGCGCCGATCGTGGCGCAGGTCTTCGAGGTTCACACCGCGCTGGCGCAGGGGGCGATCGTCGCGCTCTTGTCGGGGACCGGAGCGGCCTCGTGCTATGCGACGCGCAATCTGGCCCCGCGCCGTATCGCGCTTCTGGGGACGGACGGGCTGGTGCTGGGCACGGTGCTGTCGCTCGCGGCGCTCACGACGGGGAGTTTCGCGCTCTATCTTGCGAGCGTCTTCATCGCGGGGATCGGCTTCGGCACCTGCTTTGCGGGGGTGTTGCGCTCGCTCGCGCCGCTGGCCGCACCGGATGAGCGTGGCGGGCTGTTCGCGGCGCTGTTCACTCTGGCTTACTCGGCCTTCGGGGTGCCCGCGGTGCTGGCAGGTCTGGCGGTGCCGGAGCTGGGGCTGCGGCTGACGACCGAGATCTACGGCACGGTCATCATTGCGCTTGCACTGGGGGCGGGGTTGATGCGCAGGCAGGCGGAGCCGGCGTGAGGCCGGGACCGGTTATCGCGTTTCGGGAAGGAGCTTCGGTTTAGGCCGAAAGCCCCTTCGTGCCCATGTCGAGGAACTTTTTGCGGCGTGCCTTGATCAGATCGGCGGGCTTCTTGCCCTCCAGCTCGGCCAGCATCAGCGAGATTTCCGAGCCGACCGAAGCGATGGTCGCCGTGGCGTCGCGCTGTGCGCCGCCCATAGGTTCGGAGATGATGCGGTCGATCACGCCGAGCTTCTTGAGATCCTGCGCGGTCAGGCGTAGCGCCTCGGCGGCTTCGCGCATCTTCTCGGCATCCTTCCACAGGATGGAGGCGCAGCCTTCGGGCGAGATCACCGAATAGACGGAATGTTCCAGCATCGCGACGCGGTCGCCGGTCGCGAAGGCCACGGCGCCGCCGGAGCCGCCTTCGCCGATGATGACCGAGATCAGCGGCACGCCGATCTGCAGGCATTTCTCGGTCGAGCGGGCGATGGCTTCGGACTGGCCGCGCTCTTCCGCGCCCTTGCCGGGATAGGCGCCGGGGGTGTCGATCAGGGCGACGACGGGCAGGCCGAAGCGGGCGGCCATGTCCATGAGACGGATCGCCTTGCGGTAGCCCTCGGGGCGGGCCATGCCGAAGTTGCGTTCGATGCGGCTTGCGGTGTCGTTGCCCTTCTCATGGCCGATCACCATCACCGGCTTGTCGCCGAGACGAGCGAGGCCGCCCATCACCGCGTGATCGTCGGCGAAGTTGCGATCGCCCGCGAGCGGCGTGTACTCGGTGAAGAGCTGGTCGATATAGTCCTTGCAGTGGGGACGGTCGGGATGGCGCGCGACCTGACATTTGCGCCAGGGCGACAGGTCTTTGTAGAGGTCGCGCAGCATCGCCTCGGCCTTCTTGTCGAGGGCTGACGCTTCCTTGTCGACATCCATCTCTTCGTTTTGCCGGGCCAGCGCGCGCAGCTCTTCGGCTTTGCCTTCGATCTCTGCCAGCGGCTTTTCGAATTCGAGATAGGTCATGGATCACTCCGCATCCGGAAACTCGCGCCCTTAATGTCTTCAACGCTCGGGAATTGCAACTGGGTGGCGCATGGCGGGCGCGTCCCGATTGCACGAGCGGCGGCGCCTTGCCTCATAGGCGCGGCGAATGGGAGGTGATAGACTGACCGAGGAAACGCGCGCTTTAACCGGATGAGGGTTAATTTGGCGTATGAAGTCGAGATCAAAGAGATGCCAGCGGTGCGGCTTGCCGGGCTGGCACATAAAGGGCCTTACCCGTCGGTCGGCCCGGTCTTTCAGAAACTTGTCTCGCTGATCCCGGAGCCGTCCTGGGCGGAAGTCGAGCACGCGGCGATGATCGGGCACGACAATCCGCGCAAAGTGCCGGCGGAGGAGCTGCGCTCGCATGCGTGTTTCGCGGTGGGCGAGGGGTTCGTGATCTTCCCGCCGCTTGCGGAGATTCGCTATCCGGCCGGGAAATATGCGGTGGTGACGGTGAAGGGGCCCTATGAGCAACTGCCCGAAGCCTATCGCTGGCTGGACGAGGATTGGTATCCGACGTCGGGCACGGAGCACCGCGATCTGGTGGCCTATGAGGTCTATCTCAACGATCCGATGAACACGAAGCCGGAAGATTTGCTGACGGAGATCCGCTTGCCGCTGCAGGGCTGAGGCGCTGCGATTTGCGGAGCTGTCATCGGGCCGTCGCACAGCGCGGCTGGATGGCGTTTGCGTGGGATTCCCCGGCGCTAGAAAAACGGAAACGCCCCGGCCGTAAGCCAGGGCGCTCCTTTTCCCTCATGCGGCCGGGCCTCCCCTCCCAACCGCTCCGGGATTCGATAACTATATCGCGATTCGTTCGCGCGCGGCTTAATCTTTAATCATTTCGGCTTGTCTTACAATCACTTCAGCTTGTTTGATTGACGCAATGTCGACGAGACGGCCTTTGTAGACGGTCGCACCTTCGCCACGAGCCTTGGCCTCTTCCATCGCCGCAAGAATTTCACGGGCCTCGGTCACTGCCTCATCAGACGGCGTAAAGACCTCATTTGCAAGAGAAATTTGCTTGGGGTGAATGGCCCATTTGCCCACCATGCCGAGCGTCGCCGAGCGTAGGGCCTGCGCGCGGAAGCCATCATCGTCGGAGAAATCGCCGAACGGGCCATCGACTGGCAAAATGCCGTGAGTGCGGCAGGCGGCGACGATCGCGGCCTGCGCCCAGTGCCACGGGTCGGACCAATGCTTCTCGCCGTTGCGGAGCATGTAGTAGTTTTCCTGCGTCCCGCCGATGCCGGTGGTCTGCATGCCCATCGAGGCGGCGAAGTCGGCGGCACCAAGGCTCATCGCCTGCAGGCGCGGAGAAGATGCAGCGATTTCCTCGACATGCGCGAGACCGGCAGCGCTTTCGATGATGACTTCGAGCGAGATTTTCTTGCTGCGACCTTTCGCGGTTTCGATCGCCGTGACGAGCGCGTCCACGGCATAGACATCCGCCGCGCAACCGACTTTCGGGATCATGATCTGGTCGATGCGCTCGGAGCCTTCTTCGAGCAGTTCGACCACGTCGCGATACCAATAGGGCGTGTCGAGGCCGTTGATGCGGACCGAGAGGTATTTATTGCCCCAGTCGATCTCGTGGCTGGCCTGAATGATGTTGCGCCGCGCCTGCGCCTTGTCGTTGGGCGCGACCGAATCTTCGAGGTCGAGATTGATCACATCGGCGGCGGAGGCGGCCATTTTCGGGAAGAGCTTGGTGTTCGAGCCGGGGCCGAAAAGCTGGCAGCGGTTCGGACGGGCAGGGGGCGTGGGTTGAACGCGGAAGCTCATGAAGCAGCCTTTCGCAAGGAAGTTACGTTTTGGGTTGCGGATTGGGTATATTGTTGCGCGGCCTCTTGCAAGGCGATTTTGCAGGCGCAGAATCAGGGCCGCGCTGCAGCATTGCTGGCATCCGAAAATCCGGGTTATGCACGAAATTGCGGCGAGTTGGCGCTTTTGCCGAAGGATCTTCCGTTTTGCCGGAAATGTTGCACGGAAATCCCCAAGAAATTTTTGCGCCGCGCCCTAATATCATCAACAAACAAGACAAAACACAGACCACAGGGAGACCCGCATGTCGCTGATCGACACCCCTTATCTACTGTTCCTGGGCGATGCCCCCGATCCCTTGTCCGCGAAAGTCGCGCAGGGGATCAAAGACTGGCGGCCGGAATATGCCGTCGGCCAGTACCGGATGGAGGGATGCCAAGCCGACATGGGCATCCCCGATCTCGATATCAAAGAAGCCATCGCACAAGGCTGCAAGACGCTGGTGATCGGCGTCGCAAACCGTGGCGGCCTGATCTCGCAGGGCTGGAAGAAAGTGCTGATCGAAGCGCTGGAAGAAGGTCTCGACCTCGCGTCGGGCCTGCACAACCTGCTGCGCGACGAGCCCGATCTGGTCGCGGTCGCAAAGGCCTGCGGGCGTCAGCTGCATGACGTGCGCATCCCGGCGGTGAAATATCCGATCGCGAATGGCGAGAAGCGCACCGGCAAGCGCTGCCTTGCCGTGGGCACCGATTGCTCGGCGGGCAAGATGTATACTGCGCTTTGCATGGAGCGCGAAATGCGCGAGCGCGGCATGAAGGCCACGTTCCGCGCGACCGGCCAGACCGGCATCCTGATCACCGGCGACGGCGTGCCGCTCGATGCGGTGATCGCGGACTTCATGGCCGGCTCGATCGAATACCTCACGCCCGATAACGATCACGACCATTGGGACCTGATCGAGGGGCAGGGCAGCCTGTTCCACGTTTCCTATTCGGGTGTGACAATGGCGCTGATCCATGGCGGTCAGCCAGACGCGCTGATCCTCGCCCATGAGCCGACGCGCACCCATATGCGCGGGCTGCCGGGCTACAAGCTGCCCTCGCTGCAAGAGCTGAGCGACATGGCGCTTGCGCTGGCGAAAGTCGCTAATCCCGCCTGTCAGGTGGTCGGCATCTCGGTGAATACCCAGAAGATGGGTGAGGACGAGGCGAAGGCCTATCTCGCGAAGGTCGAGGAAGAAATGGGCCTGCCCACGACCGATCCGTTCCGCTTCGGTGCTGGCAAGCTGGTGGACGCGCTCGCCGCGATCTGATTGTCTCGCTTGTGACCCCTGCCGGATGCCTCCGGCGGGGATATTTGCACCAAGTCGAAGGGGGCGCGGATGATCCGGGTGAGTCATGATACGTTCAAGCTGGCGCAGGTCTTTACCATCGCGCGCGGCTCGCGCACCGAAGCGCATGTGCTGAGCGTGACGCTGGAGCGCGACGGCGTGACGGGGCGGGGCGAATGCGTGCCCTATGCGCGGTACGGCGAAAGCCTCGACAGCGTCACCGCGCAGATCGAAAGCCTTCCGCAAGGGATTTCCCGCGCCGAGCTGCAAGAGGCGCTGCCCGCCGGGGCTGCGCGCAACGCGGTCGATTGCGCTTTGTGGGATTGGGAAGCCAAGAAGAAGGGCGTTCCGGTCTGGGAGCTGGCCGGGTTGGACAAGCCCGTGAGCCAGACCACGGCCTATACGCTGTCGCTGGACGAGCCGGAGAAAATGCGCGCGGCGGCCGCCGAACATGCGCATCGTCCGTTGCTGAAAATCAAGCTCGGCACGCCCGAGGACATGCCGCGTCTGCGCGCGGTACGCGAGGGCGCGCCGGAGTCGAAGATCATCGTCGATGCGAACGAGGGCTGGGAGATCGAGACTTTCCTCGACATTCAGGCCGAGCTGAAGAAGCTGGGTGTCGCGCTGGTCGAGCAGCCTTTGCCTGCGGCGGGGGACGAGGCGCTGTCGGATATTCAGCGGCTGGTGCCGATCTGCGCCGATGAGAGCTGCCATACGCGCGACGGGCTTACCGATCTGCGCGGCAAATACGACGTCATCAACATCAAGCTGGACAAGACCGGCGGTCTGACCGAGGCCTTGCGGCTGCGCGATCTCGCGCGCGCCGAAGGGTTCGGCGTGATGGTCGGCTGCATGGTGGGATCGAGCCTTGCGATGGCGCCGGCGATGCTGGTCGCGCAGGGGGCGGATTACGTCGATCTTGACGGCCCGCTGCTTCTGGCCGAAGACCGCGATGTGCCGCTGCGTTACAAGGGCAGCGTGGTGGAGCCGCCGGAGCCGGAACTCTGGGGCTGAGTTTGCAAGGAGCAAGAATATGAGCCGGATCGTCTATCTCAACGGAGAGTATATTCCCGAGGAAGAGGCCAAGGTCTCCGTCTTCGACCGTGGTTTCGTGATGGGCGATGCGGTCTATGAAGTGACTTCCGTTCTTGGCGGCAAGATCCTCGAATTCGAAGGTCACATGAACCGGCTCGGTCGCTCGCTGGCGGAGCTGGAGATGACCTGCGATCTGACCCGAGACGAATGGATCGAGATTCACCGCGAACTGGTCAAGCGCAACGATCTCGACGAAGGCATGATCTACCTTCAGGTCTCGCGCGGGAATGCGGGCGATCGCGATTTCCACTACCCGCCGGAAGGCACGCCCCCGACCGTGGTGCTGTATACCCAGTCGAAGCCGAACCTCGCCGACGATCCGAAGGCGAAGCAAGGCATCAAGGTGATCTCGCTTCCCGACCTGCGTTGGCATCGCCGCGACATCAAGACGGTGCAGCTGCTCTATCCGTCGATGGCCAAAATGGCGGCCGAGAAGGCTGGCAAGAACGATGCGTGGTTCGTGGAAGATGGCTTCGTGACCGAAGGCTCGTCGAACAACGTCTATATCGTGAAGGGCAACAAGATCATCACGCGGCATCTGAGCCACGACATCTTGCACGGGATCACCCGCGCCTCGCTGCTGAAATATGCCGCCGAGAGCCAGATGGAGATCGAGGAGCGTCCCTTTACCATCGAAGAGGCTCAGGGTGCGGATGAAGCTTTCTTCACGTCGGCCTCGGCTTTTGTGATGCCGGTGGTGGAGATCGACGGCGAGGCGGTGGGCGAGGGCGCGGTTGGCCCGGTGGCTATGCGTCTGCGCGAGATCTATCTCGACGAGAGCCGCAAGGCCGCGATCTGATCCGCGCCGAGGCGCAACATCTGGAATTTAAAAAAGAAAAGACCCCGGCCAGCCCAACCGGGGTCTTTTCCTGTCATGCGAGCGGTGTCTCTCAGGCCGCCGCATGAGCGCGGAATTGGAAGGCATCTGGCGCGATTTGCTCGGGCGCGATGCCTGTGATGACCAGTTCGGCCTGACCTTCAATCACGACGAGCGTGCCTTCGGCGCAGGTGCGGAAGGTGATGTCGTCGCGGCGGGGCGCAGAGCCGGTGAAATCGAGGGCGATGGCGTCGCCCGGTTCGAACCCGTTTATGCGCGGCAGCGGCTCGGGGCCTGCGGCGGGTGCAGGTGCCGGAGCGTGTGCGCGGGTCTCGGCCTGTTGGTTCGGATGCGCCAGCAGCGCTTCGATGCGCATCATCACGGCGGCATCGAGGTCGTTCGCGCTGTCTTCCACATTGGCGGGGCGCGTGCCGAGCGCCTTTTCCAGCGGAGCGCCGTGCGACGGCGCAGGGGCGGCCGCTCCGGTGTCGGCGGCGGCGCGAACCTGGCGCTGGCGCGGCAGACCCTCGGCCCAGCCGAGAAGGCATAACGCGATGGTGGTGGCGATGAACAAGGCGAGCATGGTTTCTCCTGATCTTGCCTTGATCGTCGCGACATTTTGTCGGCTGCGCAAAAGCTTTGTGAGGCCGAAACCGGCCCATTGTTCAGGGGGCGTTAACCATCAGAGAGAATGGCGAGGATTAGTATCGCGATCGGATATGGTCGCGTTTTTGGGGCTTTACCGAAACGGAAGGAGGCCGCGCGATCGGCGGCCTCCCGGCACGATTCGAGAACGGGTCAGGCGTAGACTGGCTGACCGTAGTTGAGTCCGTCGGTGGCATAGATCGCGCCGCCCGCCGCCTTGAGCGCGGCATATTCGACATCCTTGAGCGTCGCGACCTGCTGGCCATTGATCGACACGATGGAGTCGCTGCCGCTTTGCGAGACGGTGAAGTCGGACACGTTGTCGAGGTCGTCCACCTCGATGCCCAGAAATTCGCCGAGCGCGCCGGGGGCCGGGGTCGGGTCGAGCTGTCCGAAATCGGTCACGGTTACCGGCGCGTCTCCCTCGTTCCAATCGACCCCGAACCAATCCGAGCCGGTGCCGCCGGTCATCGTGTCGCCGTCGTCGCCATTGAGGTAGTCGTTATTCGCCCCGCCATCGAGCAGGTCGGGCGCGCCGTCCTGATCGACGGCATAGAGTTCGTCATCGCCATAGCCGCCATAGAGGGCGTTCGACCCTTCGGCATCCATGAGGTAATCGGCACCGAGATTGCCGCGCAGCGTGTCATCGCCCTGGCTGCCGGTGATCGAGTCGTTGCCCGCGCCCGCGTCTATATAGTCGTTGCCCGAGCCGCCGACCGCGCCGAAGACGCCTGACGCCTCATAAAGATCGAGGAATTCGCCGAGGCTCGTCGCCTGATCCATCGCCTGCTGGTCCTCGGGGGAGAGGTCGCCGCCGTCATTGCCATCGCCGAGATAGATGTCGTCGTCGCCTGCGAGCCCCATCACCGTGTCGGTCCCATCGGTGCCACGGATCGTGTCGTCGCCCGACGTGCCTTCTGTCAGCTGATCGGGTCCGGAGATGTCGATCTCCTCGCCTGCACCGGTGCCCTCTTCATCAGGACGAGCCGCTTCCTCGTCGTCATGGTCATCTTTATGGTCGCCGCCACCGTCGAGGCTGGCCCCGACAAGGAGCGCCATCGGCAGGAAGGCGAGAAGAAGAGTCGCGAGCATCGGTGATATCCCCCTGAAATCAGGGAAAATATCCGCGACACTCACGAAAGCGTCAATACAATGTGATCAAAATATGGCAGGAGTAACGTAGCTTGGAAACAATCCCTCGCCTCACGCGATTACTGTCGCCAATTACAGCCCGCTCTGCGCCAGAACCCGTGTCAGAATCGGCGTCAGACGGTCGGCCCATGCGGCTTGCTGCTCGGGCGTCGCGATCAGGTCGTTGCGCAGCTCGATCAGCACGTTCGGGCGGCGATGCGCCAGCGCGTGGCGGTCGATCGAGTCGCCCTCCAGATGGCCCAGATAGGGTTGGTTGTCGCCCACGCAGAGATCGCCCTCGGCTTCGAGCGCCGCGATCATCTCATAGGCGAGGCGCGGATCGGCGGGAGCGTGCAGGATGCCGACATCCCACGGCCGGGGCGGTCGCCCGCGCAGGCGCGGTGTAAAGGAGTGAACCGCGCAGATCACCGTATCGTCGCGCCGCGCCGCGAGCCGGGCATATTCCGCATGATAGGGGCGATAGAGCCGGTCCAGCCGCCGCTCGACCTCTGCCGCGTCGGCATGGCGGTTCGCGGGGATGATCGTGCCGTCATAAAGCTTCATCACCAGCGTCGGATCGTCTTCGCCCCGGTTCGGGTCGATCACCAGTCGAGAGAAATCGCTCGCGATCATCGGTGAGTCGAGCCGCTCCGCCAGTGCCTCGGACAGCCCCAGCGCGCCCACGTCATAGGCGATGTGACGCGCCATATCTTCGGCGTCGATGCCGAGATCGCCGCCGCCCACCCAGTCGGGCACGGTGTTGCGCGCATGATCGCAGGTGACCAGCCATCGTCCGGTCCGTGCCTCTCCAGTGATCGAAAGGGGCTGTTTTTCGTTCATAGTCTCTTCACGCTTGCTCGATATGGCTCAGATAACGGGAAAGATTGCGCCACGCCAGTTGCGGCCCGCGACAAATTGCGCCATACGCGTACTTGGCCCACGACATGACATCAATTTGAACGGAAAACGAGGACGCATGAGACGCCTTCGCAACGTGAAGATCGTGGCTACGCTGGGCCCATCTTCCTCTGACTATGACAGCATCAAAGCTCTGTTCGTCGCAGGCGCGGACGTGTTCCGCCTGAACATGAGCCATGGCAGCCACGAAGAGCATCGCGCTCGGCACGCCATCATTCGCCAACTCGAAGCCGAATTCGGCCGCCCGATCGCGATCCTCGCGGATCTTCAGGGCCCGAAACTGCGCGTCGGCACTTTCGCCGCGCATGGCGCGGAGCTGGAAGATGGCGACAAGTTCCGCTTCGATCTCGACGAGACGCCGGGCGCCACGCATCGTGTGTGCCTGCCGCATCCCGAGATTTTCCAAGCGCTCGAGCCGGGCTCGGAACTGCTGGTCAATGACGGCAAGATCCGTCTGGTGGTCGACGACTGCGGCGACGATTTCGCGAATTGCACCGTCACTGTGGGCGGCACGATCTCGGACCGCAAGGGCGTGAACGTCCCCGACGTGGTGCTGCCGCTGGCCGCGCTGTCGGAGAAGGACCGGCGAGATCTGGAATTCGCCTGCGAGATGGGCGTCGACTGGCTCGCGCTGAGCTTCGTGCAGCGTCCCGAGGACGTCGAAGAGGCGCGCGAGCTGGCCAAGGGCCGCGCGGCGATCCTGTCGAAGATCGAGAAGCCCTCTGCGGTGCGCAGCTTCGACGAGATTCTTCAGGCTTCGGACGGGATCATGGTCGCCCGCGGCGATCTGGGCGTGGAGCTGCCTGTTCAGGCCGTGCCGCCGATCCAGAAGCAGCTGATCCGCAAATGCCGCACCTGGGCGAAGCCCGTGATCGTGGCGACGCAGATGCTGGAATCGATGATCGAGAGCCCGATGCCGACCCGCGCGGAGGTCTCCGACGTCGCGACCGCGATCTACGAGGGCGCCGATGCGGTCATGCTGTCTGCGGAATCCGCGGCGGGTAACTACCCGGTCGAAGCTGTCGAGACGATGAACAACGTCGCGATCTCGGTCGAGAAGGACCCGACGTACCGCGAAGTGATCGAAGCCTCGCGCCATGCGGCCCGTCAGACCGTCGCCGACGGGATCGTGGCCGCCGCGCGCGAGATCGCCGAGACCACCGATATCGCGGCGATCTGCGCCTATACGCAATCGGGCAAAACGATCGCGCTCATCGCGCGGGAGCGTCCGCGGGTGCCGATCATCGCGCTTTCGCCGATCGAGGCGACGCTGCGCCGGGTCTCGCTGACCTGGGGCGTGCATGCGGTTCCGTGCGGTGAGCTGGAGCGGTTCAAGCAGGCCGTCGTCAACGCCGCCCGCGCGGCGCGCGATTTCGGCTTTGCCGACGAGACGCAACAGATCGTCGTCACCGCTGGCGTGCCGTTCAACGTGCAGGGCACCACGAACATCCTGCGCGTCGCACCCTGTGATGAGCGATTGATTTACCGCACTGACCCTGAGTAACCTTTCCCGAGAGGGTTGGTGACAAGGGCGCAGGCGATGGATCTTTCTTCGATAGATGCCGATCTCCTGCTGACGATCGGGCTGGCGATCGCGATCATCGCGATCCCGGCTGCGATCTCCGCCTTCTCCGACAGCCGCCCGCCGCGGGCGGCGACGGTCGGGATCCTGGTGGCTGGTGCGTTGATCCTGCTGGCTTTCTACGCCCGGCCGGGGGGCTATACGCTCAAGACGGTGCCAGACGCGGTGGCGCGCATATTGGCTCGCGTGGTCAATTACTAGGGTCGCCCTTAGGGGGTGGGGCAGTTCCGGATTTTTCCCTTGCCAAACGGACCTGCGGCGTCTAACAGGCCCACTCTGAACCCGCGCGGCCGGCCTAAGTGGCATGCCGAGTCGCGCTTCCACACCCTGCAAAGGAGCTGTAAATGCCCAAGATGAAGACGAAATCCGCTGCCAAGAAGCGGTTCAAGTTCACCGCGACCGGCAAGGTCAAGGTCGGTCCGGCCGGCAAGCGTCACGGCATGATCAAACGCTCGACGAAATTCATCCGCGAAACCTCGGGCACCATGGTGCTCTGCGAGGCGGATACGAGGATCGTCAAGAAATACATGCCCTACAACCGCTGAACTCGGGAGACTTGAACAATGGCACGCGTCAAATCCGGTAAGGTCACCCACGCCGCGCACAAGAAAGTGCTCAAGAAGGCAAAAGGGTATTATTCCTCGCGCTCGCGCAACTTCCGCACTGCGACCCAGGCGGTCGACAAGGCGAACCAATACGCGACCCGCGACCGTAAAGCCCGTAAGCGCAACTTCCGCGCGCTCTGGATCCAGCGTATCAACGCCGCCGTGCGCGCCGTCGATGCGGATCTGAGCTATTCGAAGTTCATCTTCGGCCTCAACCAGGCTGGCATCGAAGTGGACCGCAAGGTTCTCGCCGATCTCGCCGTGCACGAGCCCGAAGCCTTCGGCGCGATCGTCGAGCAGGCGAAAGCCGCCGCCGCCGCGTAATCGGCTTACGACAGAATTCGGGAAGGGCCGCTCCATCTGGGGCGGCCTTTTTCGTTTCGCGTGGGAGGCTGGCCGGGGAGGGGGCTCTGCCCCCGCTCGTTTCACGAGCCCCCCGGGATATTTCCACCAAGAGGAAGAAAAAACGCCCGGCTCGGACCCATCATCGGGCGGCAGACCGGGCGCTTCCCCTTGAGCGGTCATCGGCGTCCCCGCCTGTACCGCGTCTCTGAGACAATCCGATTCTGGTTAAGGATCTGTTGCGCTTCTTCTCGAGGGAAATATCCCGGGGGAGGTCGCAAGGCCGGGGGCAGCGCCCCCATCCGCCCTTTGCCTGCAAGCGCGAGGTTGCAAAGGCGCGCCGGCGCGGCTAACCCGTGGGCCAAGCAAATTCCCGGGGAATGATATGCAAGAGCTTCGCGATAAATACCTGAGCGCCGTGGCCGATGTGACCGACGAGGCCGCGCTGGAAGAGATCCGTCTGGCCGCCTTGGGCAAGAAGGGCGAAATCAGCCTGAAGATGCGTGAGCTGGGCAAGATGACCCCGGAGGAGCGCCAGACCACGGGCAAAGCGCTCAACGTGCTGAAGGACGAGATCGACGCGGCGCTGCGCGCGAAGAAGGCGGCGCTGGCGGATGCGGCGCTCGATGCGCGGCTGCGCGAGGAATGGCTCGACGTGACGCTGCCGGGTCGGCCGCGGCGGCAGGGCACCATTCACCCGGTCTCTCAGGTGATGGACGAGGTCACCGCGATCTTCGCCGATATGGGTTTCGCGGTCGCCGAAGGCCCGCAGATCGAAGACGACTGGCACAATTTCGACGCGCTCAACATTGCGCCCGAGCACCCCGCCCGGCAGGAGCATGACACGTTCTTCATGCATCGCGACGAGGGCGACAATCGTCCGCCGCATGTGCTGCGCACCCATACCTCGCCGGTGCAGATCCGCGCGATGCTGGAGCAGGGCGCGCCGATCCGCGTGATCGCGCCGGGCCGCGTCTACCGCATGGATATGGACCAGACCCACACGCCGATGTTCCATCAGGTCGAAGGTCTGGCTATCGGGAAAGACATCTCGATGGCGAACCTGAAATGGGTGCTGGAAGAGTTCTGCAAGGCCTTCTTCGAGGTGGACGGCGTCGAGCTGCGTTTCCGCGCCTCGCATTTCCCCTTCACGGAGCCGTCGGCCGAGGTCGATATCCGCTGCTCGTGGGAGGGCGGTAGCCTGAAGATCGGTGAAGGCGACGACTGGATGGAAATCCTCGGCTCGGGGATGGTGCATCCGAAAGTGCTCGAATCCGCCGGGATCGACCCGAACGAATGGCAGGGCTTCGCCTTCGGCATCGGGATCGACCGCCTCGCGATGCTGAAATACGGCATCCCGGACCTGCGGGCGTTCTTCGAGAGCGACCTGCGCTGGCTGAAGCACTATGGGTTTAGCGCGCTGGATCTGCCGACGGTGGCTGGTGGGTTGAGCCGGTGAGCGCCTCGTTCGCGGCTAACGCTCTGCTAATCTTGCAGGCTGCCGCGAATTTGGCGACCGTCCTTGGGGTGGCGTTTGCGATCTGGCAATACAGGAAGTGGCAGAGGCAGCAACTCACCCTAAAAAGTAGCCAGCACGCGGAAGAGGTTCTGCAGGGTCTTCTCGATATAGCTGAAGGCCTTGACGATTGTGTTCCCCGAGCATCGCTTGAGTTTGACGGCATAGCTGCTCTGTATGGAGGGAAACCATTTCATCGCTACTACGAAGACTGTCGACGTGTTCTTGGGAATCTGCCGCAGCTCAAATCTGAGCTAAGAGAACTTTCGAAAAAGACTATCCGCTTGTCCGCGCTTGGCATCTATTCCCATGAGTATGAGTTCCTTGACAGGCTTCAGAAGCAAGTTCGTGAAGCTGAATTATGTCTTTGGGATGCGTTTGACCGATACAATGAGTGGAATGGAGCAGCTGATGACAAAGAAGCTGTCCGACATGCCTTTCAAATAGCGGAAGATGAGCTTCGCAAACTGTCAGCCGTAACTTCCTCTGATCTCAGAGGCGATCTGGAGATTGCATACGATCATTTGCGCGAAGCTATTCGGATGACAAAGGCTGCAAACTAGCCCTTATGGGGGAATAGAGACATGCCCTTGGTTGATCCGCCGCCCGCTTCCCCCAACCAAAAAGGAAGCCCCCAATGCCCGACCCCATCACCTTCACCTTCGGCGACAGCCGCGAGCTCTGCGACCAGCTCCTCACCCTGATCCGCCAAGGCAAGAAGACCGCCACCTGCGGCGCGCTCACCTATTTCACCGAAGGGGGCGAGGATATGCCGGTGGTGGGTCGCCGCGATATTGCGCTCGACTGGGACGGCAAACCGGCGGTGATGATCGAGACCATCGAGGTCACGATCCAGCGCTTTTGCGATGTCGATGAAGACTTCGCTCTGGCCGAGGGGGAGGACGAGACGCTGCAAGGCTGGCGGCAGGGTCATCAGGCCTATTTCGAGCGTAACGGAGGTTTTACCCCCGAGATGGAACTCGTTTGCGAGCGGTTTCGCTTGGTAAAGGACTATCAAGGAGAACCCGATGGCCCAGAAGAAACGCCTCTTCGACACCCCGAAGCATGAACAAAGCCCCGAGCAGCGCCGCTTCGTCGCCCTCACGGAGATCGCCTATACGGTGGTCGATTTCGGCGCGGCATTCTGTTTCGTGATCGGCTCGATCTTCTTCTTCTACGAGAGCCTGATGATCCCCGGCACGTGGTTGTTCCTGATCGGGTCGCTCCTTTTCGCCGCAAAACCCTCGATCCGGCTTTGGCGGGAGTTGAAACTCCTTGAGATGGGGGATTACAAGGACCTCGCGCAGCGCAAGCAATCCTGAGGGAAGTCCGATGAAATTCACCCTGTCCTGGCTCAAGGATCATCTCGAGACCGAGGCCACCGTCGATCAGATCGCCGAGGCGCTCACCGATCTCGGGCTTGAAGTCGAGGAGGTCGTCGATCCGGCGGCGAAGCTGGAGACGTTTACGCTCGCCAAGGTGCAATCGGCCGAGCAGCACCCCGACGCCGATCGTCTGCGGGTCTGCATGGTCGAGACGGATGAGGGTGTGACGCAGATCGTCTGCGGGGCGCCGAATGCGCGGGCCGGGATCACGGTGGTGCTGGCCAAGCCCGGCGATTACGTGCCCGGCATCGATGTGACGCTGTCGGTGGGCAATATCCGCGGGGTGGAGAGCCACGGGATGATGGCCTCCGAGCGCGAGCTGGAGCTGTCGGACGAGCATAACGGGATCATCGAATTGCCGTCGGGCGAGGTCGGGCAGAAGTTCACCGACTGGCTGGCCGAGAACCGTCCCGAGGCAGTCGATCCGGTGATCGAGATTGCAATTACGCCGAATAGGCCGGACGCGCTTGGCGTGCGCGGGATTGCGCGCGATCTGGCGGCGCGGGGGCTGGGCAAGCTCAAGCCGCTCGACGTGCCGAAGGTCGAGGCTGCGCTCAAAGCTCCGATTTCGGTGACGATCGACCCGGTGCTGAAGGAAAAAGGCTGCCCGCTATTTGCAGGTCGCGTGATCCGCGGCGTGAAGAACGGGCCGTCGCCCGAGTGGCTGCAAAAGCGGCTCAAGGCGATCGGTCTGCGCCCGATCTCGACGCTGGTCGATATCACGAACTACTTCACCTATGACCTGAACCGGCCGCTCCATGTCTTCGACATGAAGAAGGTGGCGGGCAATCTGGTGATCAAGCCGGCCGAGGGCGGCGAGGAGTTCCTCGCGCTCGACGAGAAGACCTATACCGTGCGCGCAGGCGACATGGTGATCTGCGACGACAAGGGCGTCGAGAGCCTCGCCGGGATCATGGGCGGCGAGGAGGCCGGTGCGGATGAGGACACGGTCGATGTGTTCCTCGAGAGCGCCTATTGGGACCCGATCACCATCGCGGCGACGGGCCGTGCGCTGAAGATCAACTCGGATGCGCGCTATCGGTTCGAGCGCGGTGTCGATCCGGCTTTCACGCTGCCGGGGCTCGATCTGGCGGCGAAGATGGTCGTCGATCTGTGCGGTGGCGAAGTGTCGGAGCTGGTGATGGATGGCGCGGTGCCGGATGTCAGCCGCGCTTACAAGCTGGACCCGGCGCGGGTGATCTCGCTCGTCGGCATGGATATTCCCGAGGCCACGCAGCGCGAGACGCTGGAGGCGCTTGGCTTCACGCTCGACGGCGACATGGCGACGCCCCCGACCTGGCGCCCCGATGTGCTGGGTTCGGCCGATCTGGTCGAGGAAGTGGCGCGCATCGCCTCGCTGACGAAGCTCGAGGGTAAGCCGATGGGCCGCGAGACGACCGGCGTGCCGGACGCGATCCTGACGCCGATGCAGCAGCGCGAGCGGATGGCGCGGCGCACGACGGCGGCTTTGGGCTACAATGAATGCGTGACCTACAGCTTCATCGACGAGGCCTCGGCCAAGCTGTTCGGCGGTGGCGCGGATGCGACGAAGCTGGAGAACCCGATCAGCTCGGAGATGACGCATATGCGCCCCGATCTGCTGCCGGGTCTCTTGCAGGCGGCCGCCCGCAATCAGGCGCGCGGTCTGAACGATCTGGCGCTGTTCGAGGTGGGCCCTGCGTTCAACGGCGGCGAGCCGGGCGAGCAGGTTCTGCAGGCGACCGGGCTTCTGGTCGGTCACTCCGCGCCGCGCGATCCCTTCGGCTCGCGCCGTCCGGTGGACCTCTATGATGCGAAAGCCGATGCCGAGGCCGTGCTGGCTGCGGTCGGCGCGCCGGCGCGCGCGCAGATCAACCGCAAGCTCGATGCGTGGTGGCATCCGGGCCGGGCGGGCAATGTGGCGCTTGGTCCGAACCTGCTGGCGACGTTTGGGGAAGTGCATCCCAAGGTGCTGCGCGAACTGGGCGTGAAGGGCCCGGCGGTCGCCTTCACGATCCGTCTGGCAAACATCCCCTTCCCGAAGAAGAAGGGCGCAACGCGGCCCGCGCTTCAGATTTCCGACCTGCAGGCGGTCGAGCGCGATTTCGCCTTCGTCGTGGATGCGAATGTCGAGGCGCTGACGGCGGTGAACGCGGCGATGGGTGCAGACAAGAAGCTGATCGAGAGCGTGAATGTCTTCGACCAGTTCACCGGCGCCAAGGCCGAGGAGCAGATGGGCGCGGGCAAGAAGTCGATCGCGCTGACGGTGCGGATGCAGCCCGCCGACAAGACGCTGACCGATGCCGAGATCGAAGCGGTGAGCAAGAAGATCGTCGAGAAGGTGAGCAAGGCCACCGGCGGCACGTTGCGCAGCTAAGGTTGTCCTCGAGAGAGTTTGGAACGCCCGGTCGGAGAGACCGGGCGTTTTCTTTTGTGTGTAGGGGAGGGCGGGGCCAGACCGCCGGGTGGGCGTCGCCCTCTGAGGTTGGCGCTTTATCCCCGCCACGTCCGGGCGACCTCGACCCGCGCGCTGCCGTCGCAAAAGCGCCCGCCCGAGGGGGCGGTCGGGCGCTGCCCGGGCCGCTTCGCGGCTGATCCGGGCATTCAACTCCAGCCGTTCTCACCCGAGGCTCGGGCGCGTCCCTGACCCGTCCGACCCAGCGTAATCCTTCCCTATCTTCCGAAACCCGCTAGGCTTTTCGCGAACGAGGGAAGGAGGAGCCCTTGCGTTTCGATTATCTCATTCTGGGCGGCGGCTCGGCGGGGTCGGTGCTGGCGGCGCGACTGTCGGAGGACCCGACCGTAACCGTCTGCCTTGTCGAGGCGGGCCGCGAGGCGCGCGACATTTTCGTGCGTGCGCCTGCGCTGGTCGCCACGATGGTCGCCGGGCGGCCGCCGATCCACAACTGGGCGCTGCGCACCGTGCCGCAGCCGCGGTTGAACGGGCGGCGTGGGTTCCAGCCTCGGGGCCGGGGGCTTGGCGGGTCGTCGGCGATCAATGCGATGCTCTATGCGCGCGGCCAGCCCGAGGATTACGACGGCTGGGCCGAGGCGGGCGCCGAGGGCTGGGACTGGGAGACCGTGAAGCCGTGGTTCCTCGCCTCCGAGCGCAATGCCCGCGGGGCGTCGGACTGGCATGGCGCCGAAGGGCCGT
Source organism: Thioclava sp. F28-4 (assembly GCF_002020045.1). Classification (NCBI taxonomy): domain Bacteria; kingdom Pseudomonadati; phylum Pseudomonadota; class Alphaproteobacteria; order Rhodobacterales; family Paracoccaceae; genus Thioclava; species Thioclava sp. F28-4. The sequence continues at coordinate 158,382 of NZ_MPZQ01000007.1, forward strand.
TGCAGGTCGGCGACCAGCGGCGACCGCGGGCGATCAGCCGCGCTTTCATCGAGGCCTGCGAAGCCGTGCAATGCCCGCCGAACGAGGATTTCAACGGACCGCGACAGGAAGGGGCGGGGCTCTATCAGGTCACGCAGTTCTGGGACGGTCCGCGCAAGGGCGAGCGCTGTTCGGCGGCGGCGGCCTATCTGCATCCGGTGATGGCGCGGCCCAATCTGACCGTGCTGACCCGCGCGCGCGCCGAGAAGATTGAGATCACGGAGGGCCGTGCGACGGGGGCGATCGTCCGGCAAGGCCGCAAGCGGATGAAGATCGAGGCGGCGCGCGAGGTGATCGTCTCGGCGGGGGCGTTCGGCTCGCCGCAGTTGCTGATGCTGTCCGGGATCGGGCCTGCGGATCATCTGCGCGAGGTCGGCATCGAGCCACGTCTCGACTTGCCGGGCGTGGGCGCGAACCTTCAGGATCATCTGGATTACGTCATCAGCTACACCTCGCCCCGGCGCGACGTGGTGGGGCTGAACCCGCGCGGGCTGATGCGGCTGGCACGGGCGGCGGGCGCGTGGCGCAAGCATGGCGAGGGGCTGTTCGCCTCCCCCATGGCCGAGGGCGGGGCCTTCCTGCGGAGCGATCCGAGCCTCACCCGGCCCGATCTGCAGATCCATTTCGTCGTGGGCATCGTCGATCAGCATATGCGCAAGCCGCATCTGGCCGATGGCTGGTCGGCTCATATCTGCCCGCTGCGGCCTCAGTCACGCGGGACGCTGCGGCTGGCCTCGAGCAATCCGCGCGCGGCGCCCTTGATTGACCCAGAATACCTCTCCGATCCGCGCGATGCGGCGCTGCTGCTGAAAGGCGCGCGGCTTCTGGACCGGATCGCCGAGGCGGAGCCGCTTCGCCCGTGGCGGGGGCGCAGGTTCTATCCGCATGACGGGACGGATGAGGGGCTGATGGCCGATATCCGGGCACGGGCGGATACGATCTACCACCCGGTCGGCACCTGCGCGATGGGGCAGGGCGACATGTCGGTGGTCGATCCTCAGCTGCGGGTGCGCGGGATCGACGGGCTGCGCGTCGTCGATGCCTCGGTGATGCCACGGCTGATTTCGGGCAATACCAACGCGCCGACGATCATGATCGCCGAGCGCGCCGCCGCGTTCATTCGAAAGGATCAATCGACGCGATCGGTCGGGTGATTGACGCCGTCATTCCACGGCACCGGGTCCAGATCGCGCGGGTTCACCCCTTCCAGACAGGCGGCATTCACGCCGTATTGGTTCGGGTTCGAGCGGCGCTGGTGATGGGTGTAGATGCCGCAGGTTTTGCAGAAGTAATGCTTCGCGGTCATCGTGCCGAATTGGTAGAGAGTCAGGTTGTCCTCGCCCTTCACGATGCGGATGCCCGAGAGCGGGGCCGAGACCGCCACCGCGCCGCGCCGACGGCAAAAAGAGCAGTCGCAGCGCCGCTTCGTGTTGAGCCCGTCGGAGAGGGTCACCTCCATCTCCACCGCGCCGCAATGGCAGGTCAGGCGGTGGGGCGACTGGATTTCGGGCAGCATCAGCGTCTCCGTGTGACTGTGGGGATATTGGTCTGGCGCTCGCGCGCCTCGGGGAAGGGCGGGTGGCCATGGGTGAGCCGCCAGAAGAGCGGCCCGCCAAGGCGATACCACAGCGGCAGCGTCAGAAGCGCGCCCGCCACGAAGCCGCCGATATGGGCCATGTGGGCGACGCCGCCCGACGCGCCGGAGGTCAGCTCGTTGAATAGCTGGATCGCGAACCACAGGCCCAGCACCAGCCAAGCAGGCGTGGCCCAGATCTTGAAGAAGACGAGGAAGTAGAACAGAACGTCGATCCGGGCTTTCGGATAGAGCAGCAGATAGCCCCCCATCACGCCTGCAATCGCCCCCGAGGCGCCCACCATCGGCACAGTCGCATTCGGGTTCGCCGAGATCTGCGCGAAGGCGGCGGCCAGCCCGCAGGCGAGATAGAAGATCAGGAAGAGAACGCGCCCCATCCGGTCTTCGAGATTGTCGCCGAAGACCCACAGAAACAGCATGTTGCCCGCCAGATGCAGGATACCAGCATGCAGGAACATGTGGGTGAAAAGCCCGTGCCACGCGACACCATGCGTCACCGCTGCAGGCCAGAGCGCGTTGTCGAGCCAGAGTTCGCGCATATCGCCGCCCCAGGGCGCGGTCATCACATAGACCACGATATTGATCGCGATCAGGGTCCAGGTGACCCACGGGGTGCTGTAAGAGGGGTTGTGATCGCGGATCGGGAACATCGCCCGAGAGGGCCACGCCCCGCACCGCCGGTCAAGGCGCTTATTGCGTGGCTTCGATCACCGTGTCGCCCTGCGCGATCAGCTCCAGCCGATCCTGCGACAGTTTCACCGTATCGACGCGGGCCATGGCCGAGTGGAAGGCCTTCTCGACACCCATTGCGGGCTCGGGGCACATCATGCGCGTTCCGGCCAGCTCGCCGACGCGCACCCGGCCATCCTTCTCCGAGATCCGGCCGTTATAGTGATTGCAGCCCGCCTTGCCCGCGATCAGGCCCTTTTCGGGATGGGTCAGCGTGACTTCGACCCCGTCGGGCAGGGGCTTGCCGTCGATCGACACCACTTCCCAGATCGCGTTCGGCGCGATGGCCTCGAGAGGGTCGCCCGGCTCCGACTGGCATCCTGCCACAAGCCCCAAGGCCAGCAGCGGCCCGATCACGATCGCACGCATTTTCAGCATCCCTCCTGGTCTCACGCGCCTTGCTTAGACCTTGAGAATGGGCTGCGCCATTCACGCCCCCGTGAGTGACTGTCGGAAAGTTGCGACATCGGCGCGCATCCTCCTTGGCCCGAAGGCCGTATATCTCTATGCTCTCGCCCCGCGACAGGAGGAGTCCCATGATCAATGAACTCGGGCATTTTGCCCTGATTCTCGCCTTTGCGGTGGCCATCGTGCAGGCCATCGTGCCCATCGTCGGCGCGCAAAAAGGCTGGCGCGGCTGGATGGCGGTCGGCGAACCCGCCGCGACAGCGCAGTTTTTGCTCATTGCGGTGAGCTTCGCGGCGCTGACCCACGCCTTCGTCGTGTCGGACTTCTCGCTGAAGCTGGTCTGGGCGAATTCCCATACCGACAAGCCGATGCTCTACAAGATCACCGGCGTGTGGGGGAATCACGAAGGCTCGATGCTTCTGTGGGTGTTGATCCTGTCGCTCTTCGGGGCGGCGGCGGCCGTGTTCGGTGGCGCTCTGCCGCCGCGGCTGCGCGCCCGCGTGCTGAGCGTTCAGGCCTGGATCGGCGTGGCCTTCCTCGGCTTCATCATCTTCACCTCCAACCCGTTCCTGCGTCTCGCGGAGCCGCCGTTCAACGGCGAGGGGATGAACCCGCTGCTGCAGGACCCGGGGCTCGCCTTCCACCCGCCCTTCCTCTATCTCGGCTATGTCGGCCTCTCGATGTCGTTCTCCTTTGCGGTGGCGGCGCTGATCGAGGGCCGGGTCGACGCGACCTGGGCGCGCTGGGTGCGCCCGTGGACGCTGGCGGCCTGGATCTTCCTGACCATCGGCATCGCGCTGGGCTCGTGGTGGGCCTATTACGAGCTTGGCTGGGGCGGCTTCTGGTTCTGGGACCCGGTCGAGAACGCCTCCTTCATGCCGTGGCTTCTGGCCGCCGCGCTGCTGCACTCTGCCATCGTGGTCGAGAAGCGCGAGGCGCTGAAATCGTGGACCATCCTTCTGTCGATCATGGCCTTCGGTTTCTCGCTGATCGGCACCTTCATCGTGCGTTCGGGCGTGATCACCTCGGTGCATAGCTTCGCGTCGGACCCGCAGCGCGGCATCTTCATCCTCGGCATTCTCGCGCTCTTCGTGGGCGGGGCGCTGACGCTCTATGCGTTCCGCGCCACCTCGATGCAGGCCAAGGGCGTGTTCTCGATGCTGTCGCGGGAAACCGCGCTGGTGATCAACAACATCCTGCTGGCCGTCGCGGCGCTCGTGGTCTTCGTAGGCACGGTCTGGCCGCTGGTCGCGGAGATGTTCTTTGGCCGCAAGCTGTCGGTCGGCGCGCCGTTCTTCGATCAGGCTTTCACCCCGTTCATGGTGATCCTCGCCCTGATCCTGCCGATCGGCGCGATGATGCCATGGAAACGCGCGCGTCTCGGTCGCGTGGTGAAGCCGCTGATCCCGGCATTCGTGCTGGCGCTGGCCGTGGGCGGCCTCGCCTGGGCTGTCGAGAGCGGCAATTCGTTGCTCGCCCTCGTCGCGGTGTTCCTGGGCAGCTGGCTTGTCTTCGGGGCTATGACCGAGCTGTGGCAGCGTTCGGCTCGCAATTTCGGACGCCTCAAGCGCCTGCCGCGCGCTGATTGGGGCAAGGCCACCGCGCATGCGGGCCTCGGCATCACCTTCATCGGGATCGGTCTCCTGACCGCGGGCCAGATCGAGGATATCCGCGTCGCCAAGGTCGGCGAGCCCTTCACTGTGGACGGTTACCAGATCACGCTTCAGAAGGTCGAACAGGTCAAAGGTCCGAACTACACCTCCTCCACCGGCACGATGACGGTCGAGAAAGACGGCAAGCTGATCGGCACCATGCATCCCGAGAAGCGCGTCTATCCGGTGCAGCGGATGCCGACGACCGAAGCCGCGATCCACACCACGCCACTGGGCGATATCTACCTCGTGCTCGGCGATCCGCAGGATCAGGGTGGCTACGCGGTGCGTACCTATATCAAGCCCTTCGCGGACTGGATCTGGGCGGGCGCGATCATCATGGCGTTGGGTGGGCTTCTGAGCCTGTCGGATCGCCGCTACCGTGTGGCAGCGGGGGCGCGCAAATCGCGTGCCGCCCCGTCGCAAGCGTCTCCGGCGGAGTAAATGATGCTCAGGAAAACCTTCTTTGCCTTGGCGTTGATGCTTTCGGCGCTCCTCTCGATCGGGCCTGCGCTTGCGGTGCAGCCCGACGAGATCCTGAAGGACCCGGCGCTCGAGGCGCGGGCGCGCGAAATCTCCAAGGTGCTGCGCTGCCCGGTCTGTCAGGGCGAGAATATTGACGACTCCAATGCCGAAGTGTCGCGGGATCTGCGGCTGCTTGTGCGCGAGCGCTTGCAGGCGGGCGACACCAATAGCCAGGTGATCGACTACATTACTGCGCGCTACGGCGAATATGTCCTGTTCGAGCCGGAGAAGCGCGGGGCGAACCTGCTGCTTTGGTATCTCGGCCCGGGGGTTTTGATCGTCGCGCTGATCGGCGGGTTCTTCTATGTCCGCTCGCGCCGCTCCGCGTCCGAGGGTCCGGCTCAGCCCGATCTCTCCGAGGACGAGCGCAAGCGGCTGAATGAGTTGATGGGGGAGTAGGGGGCTTTCCTGCCCTCGCTCGAGCCTTCCCTCCAGAGGGAAAAGCAGGGCGCGCTCCGGGCGCAGGCGCTCTTCAGTCCTCTAAAAATAAAAGAAGCGGCGGGAAAGCCCGCCGCTTCTCTATTCTCGCCCTGATGTCTCAGGTTCAGCGCTTACTCGATCCCGCCGAGGCACATGTATTTCAGCTCGGTGAAATCCTCGATCCCATATTTCGAGCCTTCGCGGCCGACGCCGGATTGCTTGATGCCGCCGAACGGGGCGACCTCGGTCGAAATCAGTCCGGTGTTCACGCCGACGATGCCGGTTTCCATCGCTTCGGCCACACGCCAGACACGGGCGAGGTCGTTGGCGTAGAAATAGCCCGCCAGCCCGAATTCGGTCGCGTTGGCCATCTCGATCGCTTCGGCCTCGGTCTCGAAGCGGATCAGCGGGGCGAGCGGCCCAAAGGTCTCCTCGCGCGCGACCCGCATCTGCTGCGTCACGCCGGTCAGCAGCGTCGGCTCGAAGAAGGTGCGCCCGAGGTTCGAGCGATGCCCGCCCGCAGCCACCTGCGCGCCCTTTTCGGTCGCGTCGGAGATATGCGCCTCGACTTTGGCCAGCGCGTCCGCGTTGATGAGCGGCCCGGTGGTCACGCCCGGCTCGAAGCCGTTGCCGGGGCGCAGCGTCGCAAGCCGCGCGGCCAGCTTCTCGGCGAAGGCGTCATAGACCCCGGCCTGCACGTAGATCCGGTTCGCGCAGACGCAGGTCTGCCCGTTATTGCGGAACTTCGCGATCATGGCGCCTTCGACCGCCGCATCGAGATCGGCATCGTCGAAGACGAGGAACGGGGCGTTGCCGCCGAGTTCCAGGCTGATCTTCTTCACCGTCTCCGCCCCTTGGCGCATCAGGATCTTGCCCACGCGGGTGGAGCCCGTGAAGGTGATCTTGGCGACCTTGGGGTTGGCGCAGAGCTCTTCGCCCATGCCCGCCGCATCGACGCCGGGGATGATGTTGAAGACACCCGCCGGGATGCCCGCGCGCTCGGCCAGCACCGCCATCGCGAGGGCCGAGAGCGGCGTCAGCTCGGAGGGACGTCCGACGAAGGTGCAGCCCGCGGCCAGCGCCGGGGCCAGCTTGCGCGCGATCATCGCGTTGGGGAAGTTCCACGGCGTGATCGAGCCCACCACGCCCACGGGCTGGCGGATCACGAGGATGCGCTTGTCGCGCTGGTGGCCGGGAATCACGTCGCCATAGACGCGCTTGGCCTCTTCGGCGAACCATTCGAGGAAGCTTGCGCCATAGGCGATCTCGCCCGTGGCCTCGGCCAGCGGCTTGCCCATCTCGGCGGTCAGGATCGCGGCGAGGTCGTCCTGATTTTCCATCATCAGGTCGTGGAAGCGGCGCAGGTAGCCCGCGCGCTCCTTGCCGGTGAGCGCAGCCCAGTCCGGTTTCGCGGCATGGGCGGCCTCGATCGCGGCGCGCGTGGCGTCCACGTCGAGATCGGCCACCTCGGCGACGGTTTCGCCGGTCGCAGGATCCTGCACGGCGAAGCGCTTCGTGCCCTCGATCCACTCGCCGTTCACATAGGCGCGGGTCTCCAGCAGGCTCGGGTCGTTCAGCTTGAGCATATCAGCCCTCCTTCGCGGCGGTCATCGCCTCTTCGAGGATGTCGAGCGCCTTGGCCATCTGGTCGTCGGGGATGGTGATCGGCGCGAGGAAGCGGATCACGTTGCCATAGACGCCGCAGGTCAGCAGCAGCAGGCCGCGGTTGAGCGCTTCGACACGGATGCGCTGGGTCAGGGCTGCATCGGGCTTGCCGTCCGACATCAGCTCGACCGCGACCATGAAGCCGGGGCCGCGGATTTCGGCGATCTCGGGCATGTTGGCGCGGATCGCCTCCAGACGCTGCTTGAGACGCGAGCCGAGCTCGTTCGCGCGGGCGCAGAGGTCTTCCTCCTCGATCACGTCGAGCACCGCGTTCCCGGCAGCGATTCCCAGCGGGTTGCCGCCATAGGTGCCGCCCAGACCGCCCGGGTTCGCCGCGTCCATGATTTCGGCGCGACCGGTCACCGCCGCGATCGGAAGACCGCCGCCCAGACCTTTCGCCATCGTGGTGACGTCGGCCGCCACGTCGTAGGCGTCCATGGCGAACAGCGTGCCGGTGCGCGCGAAGCCGGTCTGCACCTCGTCGGCGATCATCACGATGCCATGCTCGTCGCAGAAGGCGCGCAGGCGTTTCACGAAATCATGCGGGGCGGGGTTGAAGCCGCCTTCGCCCTGCACGGGCTCGAAGATCACCGCGGCGAGGCGCGTTGGGTCGAGATCGGTTTTGAACAGGCTCTCCATCGCGGCGAAGCTGTCCTCGGTCGACACGCCATGCAGCGCGTTCGGGAAGGGGACGTGGAACACGTCGGGCATCATCGCCCCGAAGCCCGCCTTGTAGGGCGCGACCTTACCGGTGAGCGTCATCGTCATGAAGGTCCGGCCGTGGAAGCCGCCGCTGAACGCGATGACCGCGTTGCGGCCCGTGTAGGCGCGGGCGATCTTGATCGCGTTCTCGACGGATTCAGCTCCGGTGGTGACGAAGATCGACTTCTTGTCGAAATTGCCCGGCACCTTTTCGTTAAGCCGCTCGGCGAGGCGCACATAGGGCTCGTAGGGCATCACCTGATGGCAGGTATGGGTGAAGGCATCGAGTTGGGCTTTCACCGCCTCGATGACTTTCGGGTGGCGGTGGCCGGTGTTCACCACTGCGATCCCGGCGGCGAAATCGATCAGCTCGCGGCCATCGGCATCGGTGACGGTGGCGTTCTCGGCGGAGACGGCGAAGTTCTGGGTCTGCACACCCACGCCCCGGGCAAGGGCGGCGGCGCGGCGGGTTTCGAGGTCGGCATTGCTGGACATGGGCACTCCTCAGGGGCTGGAGAATCACGGAATGATGTGACGCTAGTGTTTAACGGATAGCTGTGCAATGTTTAGTTTGTTAAACGCATGGCGAAGGTGCGCGCGCTGGAATTCCGCCCGGTCGCACTCTAGAACAGGCACAGGACAGGAGGCTTGCGGTGAGCGAATTCGACGTGGGCGGACGGCTTCGGGCGATCCGCGAGGACAAGGGATTGTCGCAGCGCGAGCTGGCGCAGCGGTCGGGCGTGACCAACGGGCTGGTTTCGCTGATCGAGCGGAACAAGACCTCTCCCTCGATCACCTCGCTGCGCAAGATCCTCGAAATCCTCGAGACCACGCTGGCGGAGTTCTTCGACAGCGATACGCCCTCCGAGCCCGGCAAGTTCGTGTTCCGTCATTCCGAGCTCACCGAGATCAACCCGGGCCGGATCTACCGCTCGGGCGGCGCGGCGCTCGATGCGCTCTCGCTCAAGCGGGCGGGTAAGTCGGGGCAGACCAACATTCTGCTGCTCTACGAGACCTATGAGCCCGGCGCCGATACCGGGGCGGAGGCCTATGCCCATGAGGGCGAGGAGGGCGGTTTCGTCATCGAGGGCGAGTTGCTGCTGACGGTGGGCGAGACCACCGAGCTTCTGCGCGCGGGCGATGCCTACCTGTTCGACAGCCGCCTGCCGCACCGGTTCCGGAACGTGGCCAAGGCGCGTTGCGTGGTGGTCTCGGCGGCGACCCCGCCGACCTTCTGAGACGCGCGCTCAGTAATAGGTCCGCTCTTTCAGGTCGCTCTCGGCCATCATTTTTTCGCAGGCCGCGAGGAAGGCGGCTTCCGCGCTCGACTGCTTTCGCTGCCGATTGGTGAGCAGGTAGATATTCACCATCGGCAACCCGTCATAGGGCGGCAACTGGCGTAGCCGACCCGACTCGACGTCGCGATGCGCGACGTGCAGCGGCAGCGCCCCGATCCCGATGCCGGCCACGATCATCCGGCGCAGCTCGTGCAGGTTCGACGACACCCCGCGCCAGCTCGGGGCGAGCTTGGCCCGCGCACGCAGCAGCGAAACCGGGTGAAGCGGGCCGTCCTCGGTCTCGGTCTGGAACGACACCGAGGTCTCGCCTTCGATCTCGGCGAGGGTGATGTCCTCGCGGTCGAAAAGGGGATGGCGCGTGCCGCAGAACAATCCGAAATACTCGCGGTAGAGCACCTGCGCGCGGAGGTTCTCGGGCGTCTTGTGAAGCAGGCAAATCCCCAGGCTCGCCCGATTCTGTTGCACCCGGTTCACCACTTCCTCGCTCTCGGCCACCGTCATCGAGAAGGTCACCTTCGAATGTTCGGTGGCGAAATCATGCAGCACCGCGTCGTAGTGATCCGAGATCACATGCGAGGTCGTCGTGATCGCGATATGGCCACGCAGCTCCTCCGCGCCAGTCTCCAGTAGGGAAGGGATCTGCGATACCGCGCCGAAGATCTGGGCGCATTCCTGATAGAGCAGGTTGCCCGCCCTAGTGACCTTGAATTCATTGGGTTTTCGGATGATCAGCTCGTGGCCGGTGCGTTCCTCCAGCCGCTTGAGCGCGGCCGAAATCGTGGGTTGTTTGAGCCCCAGAAGATAGGCCGCCCGGGAGATGCCCCGCTGCTCCACCACCACCATGAAGGTGCGCAGAAGGTTCCAGTCGAGATGCCAGGGGAAACGTTGTTCGTAGGGCTTGACCATAGCCTAGATCTATATTGAAGATTTCTATTATTTATTTGCGCAATGGCGGTCGCCATGCAAGCGTTTCCGTCAACGAGGCTCTGGAAGGGGCGCTCGCCGTGGCGGGACGCGCCGGAAACAAGGCCGCCCGCAGTCATGACCAACAGGAGAAATCCATGACCAACCGCAGAACCGTTCTCAAAACCATCCTCGGGGCTGGCTCGCTCGCCGCGACCGGCATTTCGCTGCCCAGCCTCGCCGCGGCTGACGAGCTGGAGAGCCTCAAGGACAAGGGCGTGATCCGGATCGCCATGTCGGGCGCCTACCCGCCCTTCAACTTCATCAACGATTCGAACGAGGTCGTGGGCTTCGACCCGGCCATCGGCGAGGAGATCGCCAAGCGCATGGGGCTGAAGACCGAGATCGTGACGACCGCGTGGGACGGGATCATCGGCGGTCTGCTGGCCAACAAATACGACGCCATCGTCGGCTCGATGTCGATCACGCCCGAGCGCGAGAAGGTCGTCGATTTCGTCGGTCCGTATTACACGACGAAGCGCGCGATCTTCGTGCTGCCCGACAGCCCGATCAAATCCGTTGCCGATCTGAAGGACGTCACCGTCGGCGTGACGCTGGGCGAAACGCACGAAGAGTGGGCGCGTGAGCAAGGCTATGACGTGAAGACCTACAAAGGTCTGCCCGAGCTGATCCTCGAGCTTCAGAACGGTCGTGTCGACGCGATCATCAACGACTCGATCGCGGCGATCCTCGCGATGAAGAAGAACGATTACAAATACCGCATTCTCGACGATCTGAAGACCGACGCGATCGGTGCGGGCATCGCCATCCGCAAGGGCAATCCCGAGCTGAAAGACGCGATGCAGAAGGCGCTCGATTCCATGATGGAAGACGGCACCTATGAGAAAATCGCGATGAAGTGGATCGGCGCTGACATCCGCTGATCGGCGCGATCCAAGGAATGGTGGGCAGTCCGTCGTCTGACGGCTGCCCCGCCACACCCCAAACTTCGATGGATTCCCGAAAGGACACCGAACGGATGACCGCCGACTATGGAAAGCTGACTTGGGAGCAGGTCCGTGACGCGGATAAGGATCGTGTGGTGATCCTGAATGTTTCTGCAACGGAAGATCACGGGCCGCATATGCCGCTCGATACCGATACGGTTCTGGGAATGGCGGTGGCTAATGGCGTTGCCGAAGCCGCGCCCGACGAAGTTTTCGTCATGCCCGCGATCCCCTATGGCTTCAACGAGCATCACAAGGACTTTCCGGGGGTCATCTGGATTCAGCCGGAGACGCTGATCAATTTCGTCTGCGACGTGACGGAGTCCCTCGCGCATCACGGCTTCCGCCGGATCCTGCTGCTGAACTCGCACGGGTCGAACCACCCGATCCTCGATCTCGCTGCGCGCAAGACGGTCATCCGCACCGGCATCATCTGTGTTTCGGCGTCCTATTGGAACTTGTGCAGCGACCGAATTCAGGGCCTGCGCAAATCCGAAGTGGGCGGCATTGCCCATGCCGGAGAATTCGAAGCTGCGATGTACAAGCATCTGCACCCCGAGCTTGTCGATCTCGACAAGGCCGAGTGTCAGAACCTGCACGATCCCGACACCAAATTCTTCAATCTCGATTTGGCGGCCGGTGGTGGCAAGGCGATGCTGATGCGCTGGTGGTCCTCAGTCTCGCCGGACGGCACGATGGGGGATCCAACCGTCGCCGATGCCGAGACGGGCAGGGCGTTCCTAGAAGCGGCAATCGAAGAGACGACAGCGCTCGTGCGCGAGATACGCGCGCTGCCCATCCTGTCCCGCCGCGATCATCATTAAGGGGAATGCCGTGGATATCGAACTAATCCTCAAGGTCTATCCGTACTTCCTGAAAGCTGCCGTGATCACGGTCGAACTTTCGGTTCTGACCATCGTGCTGGGGCTCATCTGCGGGGCACTTGGCGCAGCATCCCGGCTTTCGCGCTTTGCCATCCTGCGCTTCATCGGGGCGGCCTATGTCAGCTTCTTTCGTGGCACGCCCGCGCTGATCCAGCTGTTCCTGCTCTATTTCGGCGGCCCGCAGATCGGCATCCAGCTCGATGCCTTTCAGGCCGGTGTGATCGGTCTGGGCGTCAATATCGGGGCCTACATGACCGAGACGATGCGCGGGGCTATCGTCGCGGTCGACCGGGGCCAGACCGAGGCCGCCCGGACGCTGGGTCTGTCGAAGGCGCAGGCGTTCCGAAAGGTGACGCTGCCGCAGGCGCTGCGGCTGATGATCCGCCCGCTCGGCGTGAATATCAACGCACAGATCAAGGGCACGGCGCTCGTCTCCGCGATCTCGGTGGTGGAGCTGACCTATACCGCGCAACGCTACATCGGTTCGACCTACAAGCCGTTCGAGATGTTTTTCCTCGCGGGGGTTCTCTACCTCATCATCATCACCGCGGTGGGTAAGGGCGTGTCGTTCCTCGACCGCAAGGTGCGCATCCAATGAGCCGTGCATCCGCCCCCCTTTCCCTTTCCCTTTCCCTTTCCCGCCCGCAAGAGAAGGAGTGAGCCATGGGTCTCGATTTCTCCGTCATCCCGCCTTTCTACGGCACGCTCTTGCTGGGTGTCCTGTGGACCATCGCCATCACCGCCGCGTCGGCCCTGCTGAGCTTCTTCGGGGGTATCCTGCTCGCGGTGATCGCGCTTTATGCGCCAGCCATCATCCGCCTGCCGGTACGCTTCATCGCCTGGCTCTTCATGGGCACGCCGCTGCTGCTGCAACTCTTCCTGATCTATTTCGGGCTGGTGCAGATCGGCATCGACCTTCCGGCCTTCGTGGCAGGTGTGATCGGCCTCGGCTTCCACTTCGCCGTCTATAACTCCGAGCTGATCCAGACCGCGATGCTCGCGGTGGACAAAGGTCAGATGGAGGCCGCACGGACGCTGGGCCTGTCGCGCAGACAGGCGCTCGTCAAGGTCGTGGTGCCGCAGGCGGTGCGCGACGTGCTGCCGCCCATCGGCAACAACATGATCGCGCTGCTGAAAGACTCGGCGCTGGTCTCGGTGATCGGGGTGTCGGAACTGACGCTCTCGGCGCAGCGCGCCATCGGCCAGACCTACCGCGCCTTCGAGTTCTACGCGGCAGCTGCCGTCCTCTACTACATCATCAATCTCGGCATGGAGGCGGTGATCCGCTGGTTCGAGAACCGCAACCGCCTCTATCGCTGATCCGGGAGATATCGACATGACAGAGACAAAATCCTTCGTCGAAATCCGTCACGCCCAGAAATCCTACGGCACGCTGGAAGTGCTCAAGGACATCTCGCTCAACGTGGAGCGTGGCCAGATCGTCGCGATCATCGGGCCCTCTGGCTCGGGCAAATCCACGCTGCTGCGCGCCATCAACGATCTCGATCCGCTCACCGGCGGCGAGGTCTGGCTCGACGGGGTGCAGGTCAACAAGAACCTGCCGCACAATCAGTATGAGAAGCACATCAACCAGATGCGTCAGGACATCGGCATGGTGTTCCAGCACTTCAATCTGTTCCCGCATCTCAGCGTTCGGGACAACGTGACGATGGCGCCGAAGCTGCTGAAGAAGATCTCCGACAAGGAGGCCAACAAGCTCGCCGAGGAGCAGCTCGATCACGTCGGCATGCTGGAGCGGATCGACTATTACCCGGCGCAGCTTTCGGGCGGTCAGAAGCAGCGTGTGGCCATTGCCCGCGCGCTCGCGATGAAGCCGAAGCTGATGCTGTTCGACGAAGCCACCTCGGCGCTCGATCCCGAGCTGGTCGAAGAGGTGAACCTGGTCATGAAGAAGCTCGCGCAAGAGCACATGACCATGATCATCGTCACCCACGAGATGGATTTCGCCGCCTCGGTCTGCGATCGCGTGCTGTTCATGGACAAGGGCGTCGTGGTCGAGGAGGGCCCGCCCGAGCAGGTCTTCAAGAACCCGACCCAGGAACGGACCCGGAATTTCCTGCGCAAACATCTCGAAGGTGCAAAATGACGACTGAAAAGTCTCACCTGTTCTACCAGTCGCGCCAGCCGCGGCCTTTCCTCGAACGCTCCGAGGGAATCTACCACTACGACGAGAACGGGAAACGCTACATCGACGGTTCATCGGGGGCGATGGTCTCGAATATCGGCCATTCCAATCCGCGCGTGCTGGAGAAGATGAAGGCGCAGATGGACCGTTCGACCTTCGGCTACCGGCTGCATTTCCGCACGCACCCCTCCGAGGATCTCGCCGCACGGGTCGCTGCGCGGATGCCCGAAGGTCTCGACAAGGTGTTCTTCGTTTCCGGCGGTTCCGAGGCGGTCGAGACCGCGATCAAGCTCGCGCGGCAATATGCGGTCACGCAAGGCGAGGAGAGCCGTTACAAGGTGATCTCGCGGCTGCCCTCTTATCACGGCGCGACGATGGGTTCGCTGAGCGTGACCGGCAGCCCGCTCTTCACCGGGAAATTCGCGCCGATGTTCACGGAGATGCCGAAGATACCGGCGCCGACCTGCTACCTCGACCGCGACAACCTCACCGAGGAAGAACGCGGCATCAAATATGCCGAGATGCTGCGCGAGAAGATCGAGGCGGAGGGCCCCGAGACGGTGCTCGCCTTCCTGATGGAGCCGGTGGGCGGGGCCTCGACCGGCGCGCTCGTGGCGCCTGACAGCTATTACACCCGCGTGGCCGAGATCTGCCAAGAATACGGCATCCTGCTGATCTATGACGAGGTGATGACCGGGTCCGGGCGCACCGGCAAGTTCCTCGCCGCCGAGCATTGGGGGATCACCCCCGACATCGTCGCGCTCTCGAAAGGGTTCGGGGCGGGCTACGCGCCGCTTGGCGCGGTGGTCGCGCGCAACGACATGGTCGAGGCGCTGCTCGACGCGGGCGGCTTCCTGCACGGCTTCACCTATGCGGGCAACCCGCTGGCCTGCGCGGCCGGTCTCGCAGTGCTCGACGAGATGGAAGAGCAGGACCTGATCGGCAATGCCGCGCGGATGGGCGATGTTCTCAAGGCTCGGCTGACCGGTCTGATGGACCGCTATCCCTTCATCGGCGACGTGCGCGGCAAAGGCCTGCTGCTGGCCTTCGAGCTGGTCTCGGACCGCGACACGATGGAGGTTCTGCCGAAAGAGTGGAACGCCCATACCGAGCTGGTCGAACTGGCCTATGAGCGCGGTCTCATCATCTATTCGCGTCGCACGCGGGGCGGCTACGAGGGCGACCATTTCCTCGTCTGCCCGCCGCTGATCGTGACCGAGGCGCAGATCGACGAGATCATGGCGATCCTCACCGACGCGCTCGATACCTTCGCCGCCAATCACGACCTGCCGGTGGTCGAGGAGGTCAGCGCATGAAGCTGCCCGACAAATCCATCGCGATGGAAGAGGTAGTGGCGCAGATCCCCGACGGCGCCACGGTGCTGGTGGGCGGCTTCGGCGTGCCCGGCACCCCCTTCGCGCTGCTGCGCGAGTTGGCCCGTCAGGGGCAGCGCGACCTCGTGCTGGTCAAGAACGACGCCAACGAGGCGGGCATGGGCATCGACCACCTGATCGCTGGCGGTCAGGTGCGCAAGCTGATCGTCACCCATCTCGGGCTCAACGCCAACGCCATCGCGGCGATGAACGAGGGCCGTATGGAGGTCGAGTTCTGCGCGCAGGGCATCCTCGCCGAGCGTATCCGTGCCGGGGGCGCGGGGCTGGGCGCGATCCTCACCGATATCGGCATCGACACCGAATTGGCGCAGGGCAAGCAGGTGGTCGAGATGAATGGCCGCCCGATGCTGGTCGAACCGGCTCTGCGCGGCGACGTGGCGCTGGTCCATGCCGCGCGCGCCGATTGCTTCGGCAACCTCGCCTATGCCGCCACCGCGCGCAATTTCAACCCGCTCATGGCGATGGCCGCGACCCGCGTGATCGCCGAGACCGAAGAGCTTCTGCCGCTGGGCGGGCTCGATCCGGACGCGGCCGAGAGCCCCGGTGCCTTCATCGACCACGTCGTGAAGCTCGACGAGATTTCCGAGGAGTATGGCATTGTCAGACGCTAGATCCCGCATGGTGGCCCGTGCCGCGCGCGAAATCGCGCCCGGCATGGTCGTGAACCTGGGCATCGGCCTGCCCACAAAGGTGGTCAACCATCTGCCCGCCGACTTCCCCGTCTGCTTGCATTCGGAAAACGGGCTGACCGGGATCGGGCCGACGCTGCCGCCCGAGCGCGCCGACCGCAACCTGATCGACGCGGGCGGGGCCTATGTCTCGACGATCCCCGGCTCGGCCTTTTTCGACAGCGCGGTAAGCTTCGCGCTGGTGCGCTCGGGGCGGCTCGACCTGACGCTGCTGGGCGCCTTCGAGGTCGCGCAGAACGGCGATCTGGCGAACTGGAAGATCCCGGGCAAGTTCTCGCCCGGCGCGGGCGGCGCGATCGAACTGGCGCAGAAGGCGCGCCGCGTCGTCGTGATGACCACCCATTGCGACCGCAAGGGCAACCCGAAACTGCTCGAGACCTGCTCGCTGCCGCTGACCGCAAAGGGGCGGGTGGCGCGGATCTATACCGACATGGCGGTCGTGGACGTGACCGCGCAGGGCTTCGCGCTGGTCGAACTGGCCGAGGGCATTTCCGAGGCGGAGATCCGCGAGGCGACCGGCGCGCCCCTTGCGCTGCCGCAAGGCGACATTCCCAGATTCTGAGGCACCACATGGATACCGAGCTGAAAACCCGCATCCTCTCGGCGGTCGACGCCGCATTCGACGACGAGACCGCGTTTCTCTCCGAGCTGACCTCGCACCCGTCCACCCGTGGGCAGGAGCAGAGCGCGCAGGACTTCATGGCCGCCGCTCTCGATGAGCGCGGCTACGAGGTGGATCGCTGGCAGATCGACGTCGACAAAATCCGCGACATGCCGGGCTTCTCGCCGGTGATGGGCGATTACGAGGACGCGGTGAACGTGGTGGGCACCCATCGCAGCCAATCGCAAAAGGGCCGCTCGCTCATCCTCAACGGTCACATCGACGTGGTGCCTGCAGGTCCTCTGGACATGTGGGACGCGCCGCCCTTCGAGCCGCATGTCGCCGATGGCTGGCTTTATGGGCGCGGTGCGGGCGACATGAAGGCGGGGCTGGTGTCGAACCTCTTCGCGCTCGATGCGCTGCGCAAGGCGGGCTTCGCCCCCGGCGCGGATGTGTTCTTCCAATCCGTCGTTGAAGAGGAATGCACCGGCAACGGCGCGCTGGCCTGCCTTGAGCGCGGCTACCGCGCCGACGCCGCGCTGATCCCCGAACCGTTCGAGGAAAAACTGGTGGGCGCACAGCTCGGCGTGGTTTGGGCGCAGGTGCACCTGAAAGGCCTGCCCACGCATGTGGCCTATGCTGGCACTGGCGCGAACGCCATCGAGGCCGCGATCCCGCTGATCGAGGCGCTGCACGGGCTGGAAGAACGCTGGAACGCGCCGGGCTGCCGGCATTCCGACTTCGGTCATGTCCATCACCCGATCAACCTCAATATCGGCAAGATTCAGGGGGGCGACTGGGCGTCCTCCGTTCCCGCCTGGTGCATCTTCGACATGCGCATCGCGATTTATCCGGGTCAGGACATCGCCGCCGCACGTGCCGAGATCACCGAGACCATCATGGATGCCGCGCGCTCCAACGCTTTCCTGAAGAACTCGCTGCCCGAGATCGTCTGGCACGGCTTCATGGCCGAGGGCTACGCGCTTTCCGACGACCACTCCGCCACCGCGAAGGCCGCGATCGGAGCCCTCGAAGGGGCGCATCGCAGCGTCAACGAGAGCGATCTCGACCGCGTGGCGATCACCGCGACCACCGATGCCCGCTTCTTCGGGCTCTATGCCGACACGCCCGCGCTGGTCTACGGGCCGCGCGCCGAGGCGATCCACGGCTTCAACGAGCGCGTCGAGCTGGAAAGCATCCGTCGCATCACCCAGAGCACCGCCCTGTTCATCGCGGACTGGTGCGGGCTCGAAACCATCTGAGGAATCCCATGCGCGACGCTGTCATCGTCTCAACCGCCCGCACGCCCATCGGCAAGGCCTATCGCGGGGCGTTCAACAATCTCGAAGGCCCGGCGCTGGCCGCCCATGCCGTGCGCGCGGCCGTCTCCCGTGCCGGGCTTGAGGGCGGCGAGATCGCCGATGCGATCTTCGGCTCGGCCCTCACGCAGGGCTCCACCGGCGTCAATGTCGCGCGCCATCTCGCGCAGGCTTCGGGTCTGCCCGATAGCGTGGCGGGCGTCACGCTGGACCGGCAATGCGCCTCGGGGCTCAACGCCATCGCGGCGGCGGCCCATGGCGTGATGACGGGCGAGATGGACGTGGCGCTTGCGGGCGGGCTCGACTCGATCTCGCTGGTGCAGAACGAGCATTGGAACGGCTATCGCTATCGCA
Organism: Thioclava sp. F28-4; assembly: GCF_002020045.1. NCBI lineage: Bacteria > Pseudomonadati > Pseudomonadota > Alphaproteobacteria > Rhodobacterales > Paracoccaceae > Thioclava > Thioclava sp. F28-4. The sequence goes on from NZ_MPZQ01000007.1 coordinate 176,711, forward strand.
GCCCCGGTGTGCCCGACGCCTATTACATGTCGATGATCGAGACGGCGGAGGTCGTGGCCGAGCGCTATGGCGTGACCCGCGAAGCGCAGGACAGCTACGCGTTGCAAAGCCAGATGCGCACCGCCGCCGCGCAGGAGGCGGGGCGTTTTGACGCCGAGATCGTGCCGGTCGAGGCGGTGAAGCTGGTGAAGGACAAGGCCACGGGCGAGGTCTCGGAGCAGTCGGTGCGGCTGGAGCGCGACGAGTGTAACCGTCCGCAGACCACGCTGGAGGGGCTTCAAGGGCTCAAGCCGGTGCTGGGCCCCGATAAATGCGTGACCGCAGGCAATGCGAGCCAGCTCTCCGACGGCGCGTCCGCCTGCGTGGTAATGTCTGCCGAGGAAGCCGCGCGGCGCGGGCTGGAGCCTCTGGGTGCGTTCCGGGGCATGGCGGTTGCGGGCTGTGCGCCCGACGAGATGGGCATCGGCCCGGTCTTCGCGATCCCGCGCCTGTTGGAGCGCGCGGGGCTCTCCATCGAGGATATCGATCTGTGGGAGATCAACGAGGCCTTCGCCTCGCAGCTTCTCTATTGCCGCGACCGGCTGGGCATTCCCGACGACAAGCTCAACGTCAATGGCGGCGCGATCTCGATCGGCCACCCCTATGGCATGTCGGGTGCGCGCATGGCGGGCCATATCCTGCTGGAAGGCAAGCGCCGCGGCGCGCGCTATGGCGTCGTGTCGATGTGCATCGGCGGCGGGCAGGGGGCTGCGGGCCTGTTCGAGATCTTCTGAAGAAAACGAGGCGGGCGTCCTTCGTGACGCCCCGTTCCGCTTTCCCTTCGCGTGACCCGCGTTATCGTGGGCGCGCGACAAAGAGGGAGGCGCGTTTTCCAGATGGTGTTCAAGGTTATCCGGTACGAGGTCGAAGAGCAGGTCGCGGTGATCACGCTCAACCGGCCCGATGTGATGAACGCGCTCAACGCGCAGATGCGCGCGGAAATCCTCGAGGCGGTGAAACGCGCCGAGGATGAGGCACGGGTGATCGTGCTGACCGGCGCGGGGCGCGCTTTCTGTTCGGGGCAGGATCTGGGCGACGGGGTCGCGGCGGCCGGGCTCGATCTGGAGCGGGTGCTGCGCGACGAATACGAGCCGATGCTCAAGGCGATCTATGAGAGCCCGCTGCCGGTGGTCTCCGCGGTGAACGGGCCTGCGGCAGGGGCGGGGGCGAACCTCGCGCTGGCCGCCGACGTGGTGATTGCCTCGGAAACGGCGAGCTTCATTCAGGCCTTCACGCGGATTGGGCTGATGCCGGATGCGGGCGGCACCTATTGGCTGCCGCGTCAGGTGGGCTTTGCCCGCGCGATGGGCATGGCGCTGTTCGCCGACAAGATCTCGGCCCGGCAGGCGGCCGATTGGGGCATGATCTGGGAGGCGATCGCCGAGGTCGATTTCGACCATCACTGGCGCGCCCGTGCGGCGCATCTGGCCAATGGCCCGACGGCGGCCTATCGCGCGGTGAAGCGGTCGCTGCGCGAGGGCTACAGCAATGATCTGTCGACCCAGCTGGAGCTGGAGGCGGAGCTGCAGGGCAACCTCGGCCAGAGCCACGATTTCCGCGAAGGCGTGACCGCGTTCCTCGAGAAGCGCGCGCCGAAATTCGAGGGGCGCTGAGCGCCTCGCGGCCTTGCCAAGCCGCCGCGCCCGCGCTAGCCAGAGCGCGCTGCGGGCGTGGCGAAATGGTAGACGCACGGGACTTAAAATCCCTTGGGCATTGCCCGTGCCGGTTCGAGTCCGGCCGCCCGTAGCCTTTTCGGCGAAAATGTGAGCTATCGTGAGGCCGTCCGGGCATGGGCGTGCCGCGGGCTTGGCCAATCGAGGCTTGCCCGCTGACCTCCCGCCCCCTAAACCCTTGAACCAAGCAAGGGAGATTTCATGGCTCGCAGACCGACGGGACCGGCCGATGACCGGCCGAAGACGAAGAAGATCGGCGCGCTCAAGGGGCTCGGCCCCTTCATCGCACCTTACAAGGGACTTGCCTTCGGGGCGTTGCTGGCGCTGATCGCCACCGCTTCGATCTCGCTGATCCTGCCGCTCGCGGTGCGCCGCGTGGTGGACGGGTTCCAGAAAGGCGCGGCGCTGCTCGATCAGTATTTCTTCGCGGCTCTGGTCATCGCCGGGCTGCTCGCGCTCGGGACGGGCCTGCGTTACTACCTCGTCACGCGCTTCGGCGAACGGGTCGTGGCCGATATCCGCAAGGCGGTGTTCGACCGGGTGATCTCGATGAGCCCGGCCTTCTTCGAACGGATCCTGACGGGCGAAATCATCTCGCGCATCACCACCGACACGACGCTGATCCTGTCGGTGATTGGCTCGTCGGTCTCGGTGGCGCTGCGTAATGTGCTGATCCTGATCGGCGGGTTGATCATGTTGATGTTCACCTCGGCCAAGCTGACCGGGCTGGTGCTGCTGGTCGTGCCGGTGGTCGTTGTTCCGATCGTGGTTCTGGGCCGTCGCCTGCGGGTGCTGGGCCGAGAGAACCAGGACTGGATCGCGAATTCGTCGGGCTCGGCCTCGGAGTCGCTTCTGGCCGCGCAGACCGTGCAGGCCTTCACCCATGAGGCGATCACCCGCGAGAAATTCTCCGACGTCACCGAGAAAGCTTACCAGTCCGCCAAGAAGCGGATCGGTACGCGCGCGGTGATGACTGTGATCGTGATCTTCCTCGTCTTCGCAGGCGTCGTGGGCGTCCTGTGGATCGGCGCGCGCGACGTGCGCGGCGGCGAGATGAGCGTGGGCGAATTGGTGCAGTTCGTGATCTACGCGGTGATGGTGGCGGGCTCTGTCGGCGCGCTGTCGGAAATCTGGTCCGAATTGCAGCGGGCCGCAGGCGCGACCGAGCGTCTGGTGGAACTGCTGCAAAGCGAGGATTCGGTGAAGGACCCCGCGCATCCGGTGCCGCTGCCGATGCCCGCAACCGGCGCGATCCGCTTCGAGGATGTGAGCTTCCATTACCCGTCGCGGCCGCAGGCCTCGGCGCTCGATCATGTCGATCTCGACATCGCGCCGGGCGAAACGGTGGCGCTGGTCGGCCCGTCGGGCGCGGGCAAGACGACCGTCGTGCAGCTGATCCAGCGGTTCTGGGACCCCGAGACCGGCAAGGTGACAATCGATGGCTACGACCTGCGCGACATGGCGCGGCACGATTTCCGTCAGGCGATCGCGCTGGTGCCGCAGGATCCGGTCGTCTTCGCAGCCTCGGCGCGCGAAAACATCCGTTTCGGTCGCCCCGATGCGAGCGATCGCGAAGTCGAAGAAGCCGCGCGCGCGGCCCATGCCTATGACTTCCTCGAAGCGCTACCCGAAGGGTTCGACACCTATGTCGGCGAGCGCGGCGTGATGCTGTCGGGCGGTCAGAAGCAGCGGATCGCGATTGCGCGCGCGATCCTGCGCGACGCGCCGATCCTGCTTCTGGACGAGGCGACCTCGGCACTCGACGCAGCCTCTGAACGCGAGGTGCAGGCGGCCGTCGATCAGCTCGCCAAGACCCGCACCACGGTGATCGTGGCGCACCGTCTGGCCACCGTGAAGAAGGCCGACCGGATCGTCGTCTTCGAGGACGGCAAGATCGTCGCGCAAGGCACGCATGACAGCCTCGTCTCCGAAGACGGTCTTTATGCCGAACTCGCGAGGCTGCAATTCACCGAAGGGGCGTGACGGGGCGTTCGCGCCTTTTCACCTTGAACCCGGACGCTTGTTTCCCCACGTCAGAATTTGCGTGACGTGACGTTTTGGCGGCGGCGTAACTCTTGCCGTGGCGGGCGCTTTTGCCGCATCCTGCGCATGGCCCGTCAGTGGAGGAACGCGGCGGCCGCTGGAGGAGACTAATGCAGAAATTCGCGACAGTTGCCGACCGTGATGCGGTCGAGGCCGAGAAACCCTGGGAGGCGCGCAACCGCCCCGAAACGCTTTACGGCTTTCTGAGCGAGACCGCCAAGGCCCATGGCGATCGTCCGGCCCTGTCATTCCAGATCATGTCCGGCCCGACCGACAAGGCGGAGACGCTGAGCTGGTCGCAGCTGCACGGCAAGGTCACGCAGGCCGCGAACCTGCTGCGCCATCTGGGCGTGGGGCCGACCGATACGGTGGCCTACCTGCTGCCGAACTCGCTCGAGACCGCGACGGTGCTACTGGCGGGCGCGACGGCCGGGATCGTGAACCCGATCAACCCGCTTCTGGATGCCGAGCAGATCGGCGCCATTCTGCGTGAGACCAAGGCGAAGGTTCTGGTGACGCTGAAGGCGTTCCCGAAGACCGACGTGGCGCAGAAGGCGGCTGAAGCCGTGCGCCTTGCGCCCAATGTCGAGGCCGTGCTGGAGGTCGATCTCAATCGCTACCTCTCGCCGCCGAAAAGCTGGATCGTGCCCTTCATTCGCCCCAAGACCGAGGTGAAGCACAACGCGAAGGTGATGAGCTTCAACGGCGAAGCCAGCAAGATGCCCGGCGACCGGCTGATGTTCGACGATCCCAACGAGGATCGCGTCGCGGCCTATTTCCACACCGGCGGCACGACGGGCATGCCCAAGGTCGCGCAGCACAAATATTCCGGCATGATCTACAATGGCTGGCTCGGCGGGCGGCTCTTGTTCAAGCAAGACGACGTGATGATGTGCCCACTGCCGCTGTTCCACGTCTTCGCGGCCTATCCGATCCTGATGTCGGCCATCGCGAGCGGTGCGCATGTCATCTTCCCGACCCCTGCGGGCTATCGCGGGGAGGGCGTGTTCGACAATTTCTGGAAGCTGATCGAGCGCTGGCAGGTGACCTTCCTGATCACCGTGCCGACCGCTGTGTCCGCGATGGTGCAGCGCAAGGTCGATGCCGATATCTCCTCGCTGCGGATCGCGCTCTCGGGCTCGGCGCCGCTGCCGATCGAGCTTTACAACCGCTTCAAGGCCGCGACCGGGGTCGAGATCGCGGAGGGCTACGGCCTGACCGAGGCGACCTGTCTGGTGTCGGTCAACCCGGTGGACGGCATGAAGAAAGTGGGCTCGGTCGGTATCCCGATGCCCTATACCCATGTGCGCATTCTCAAGAAGCGCAACGGCACCTACGACGAATGCGCGCGCGATGAGATCGGCGAGATCTGCGTCGCCAATCCGGGCGTCTTCGAGGGCTCGACCTATACCGAGCCGGACAAGAACCACGATCTGTTCGCCGAGGAGCGGTTCCTGCGCACCGGCGATCTGGGCCGTATCGACGAAGATGGCTATCTCTGGATCACCGGCCGCGCGAAGGACCTGATCATCCGCGGCGGGCACAATCTCGACCCGGCGGAGATCGAGGACGCGCTGCTGAGCCACCCGGCGGTGGCCTTCGCGGGGGCGATCGGCCAGCCTGACAGCTTCGCGGGCGAGCTGCCCTGCGCCTATGTCGAGCTGGTTGCCGATGCCGAGGTGACCAACGAAGAGCTGATGGAGCATGCGCGCGCCAATATCCACGAGCGCGCCGCGGTTCCGAAATATCTCGAGGTGATGGACGAGTTGCCGAAGACGGCGGTGGGCAAGATCTTCAAGCCCGACCTGCGCAAGAAGGCGATCATCCGGGTGCTCAATGCCGAGCTGGAGACGGCGGGCATCAAGGCGCATGTCATCTCGGTCACCGAGGACAAGAAGCGCGGTCTGGTGGCGCATCTGGCGACCACGGGAGACTGCGATCAGGATGCGCTGGCCCATAAGCTGGGCGAGTTCACCGTGCCGTGGGATTGGGCCCGGTAACCTGCCTCTCGCATCGCTAGCAACAATCGCGCCGCCCTCCGGGGCGGCGTTTCGATTGTGGAAACATCATGGCGGCCCATCGTGAAATTGCCCCGGTGGAGCCCCAGTGCGTCCCGATTCCGATGGTTAATGAAGGGTAACGAAGTCGTCTCCGCATCAAGAACGGGGCGACGCCATCGAGATCGAGCGTGTCATGTTGTTACCGATTGCCAGTTTTGCGAAACGCTGTCTCGCCCTTGTGGTGGCGAGCGTCCTTTATGCCTCTGCCGCGCAGGCGGTGACGGTCGATCTGATCACCAACGGTGATTTCGAGACCGGCGATCTGTCGGGCTGGAATTCGACCAGCTCTTCCTATGCAGAGGACTTCCAGATCAATAACGGGCGGTTCAATCCGCGCGGGCCGACGCGCCGCGTGGATCCGATCTCGGGCAGTTACGACGTGATGAACGAGCAAACCGGCTACGGGATTTCGACCCTGACGCAGTTCTTCACGGTGCCCGATCGGGTGATCAGCGCAAGTTTCAACTTCACCTATCAGCTCGTGAACCACTACGCGTCGGGCTTCGACGATCCCAATCAGCAGTTCCGCGTGAGCCTGATCGACGATGCGGGCGCGGTGATCTCGCAGATTTTCTCGACCCAGCCGGGCGACGCGGCGGTCCAGGGCGCGACGCCGCTGAGCTACGATCTGACCAGTTATCTGCAGGCGGGTGTGGGATCGACACTGGGCATCCAGTTCGATGTCGAGACGAGCTATTACTATATGAACGCCTCGCTCGACGACATTGCGATGATGGTCGAGACGCCCGCCACCGTGCCGCTTCCCGCCTCGGTCTGGATGATGCTGGCGGGGCTGGGGCTTTTCGCGGCGCTTGGCTGGTCGCGCAAAGCCCGTAATGGCGTGGATATCGCAAACTGCGACGGTCCTGTCGCGGCGTAAGAGGCCGTGAAAGCGTCCCGACAACGCCACTGACATATCCCCAGCCCGCCACGTAAGCGCCTCAATTGGCCGGAAATCTCGAAGGGTGACGCCAAAACGGCGTCGATACAAAGGAGACACGAAATGCGCTGTCTGGCTGCCCTTTTTCGCCTCTTCAAGCGCCGCGAGGATCGGATTGACCTGCGGATGAAAGAACTCGGCTCGATGCCCGCACCGTGCCGCAGACGCGTATCGCCTTTCGCCGAGATGCCGAAACCTCAGTAAAAGCGCGCGCCCTAGTCAACCACCCGTACCAGTACGAAACGCCCGAGGGTCACTCCCAGCGGGCGTTTGTTTGTCTCAAGGGGCCTGTCGCGCCGTGTGATAGGCCTCAGAAGTCGACCGCGACGCCGGGCAGGTCCAGCTCCTTCATCAGGTCGCGCACTTCCTGACGGGCCGCCACGTTGGAGATGTTGAGGCTCTCGACGCCGAGGTCCTTGAGGTCCAGAAGCGTCAGCCCGCGCGGGAACAGCTCGCGGAAGATCACCCGCTCGGAGAAGCCGGGCGAGACGCGGAAGCCGATGCGCTTCGAGAGCTGCTCCAGCGCCGCGCCGACCTTGCGCTTGTTATGCATCTGCTGGGCGCCCACGCGGTTGCGTAGCACGATCCAGTCGATCGGCTTCAGCCCGGCCTTCGCGCGCAGCTGCCGCGCCGACCAGACCATCTCGGAATAGATCGAGGGGCCGATCACCTTCGACGTCACCGGATCGATCCGCGCCAGCAGGTCGAAATCGATGAAACTGTCATTGAGCGGCGTGACCAGCGTATCGGCCAGCGAATGCGCGACCTGAGACAGCCGCGTATGCGAGCCGGGGCAGTCGATCAGGATGAAGTCGCAGGACGGCTCCATCTCGGCCACGGCGGTCGACAGACGGTGGTCGTAGGGGTTCTCGCCCGGACCCAGCGTCGAGGCATCGACCTCGGGTAGTTCGCGATAATCGGGGCAGGGCAGGTCGAGCCCCTCGCGATCCATATAGGCCAGCCGGTTCTCGACATAGCGCCCGAAACTGCGCTGCCGCAGATCGAGATCGAGCGCCCCCACTTTCCATCCCATCCGCGCCAAGGCGGTCGCCACATGCATCGAGGTGGTGGACTTCCCCGACCCACCCTTTTCGTTGCCCATCACGATGATATGCGCCAAGTCCCATCCCCGCTTTGTCTTGTGTCTTGTCCCTTACCAGACACTATAGATGGCAATGGGGAACTGGGGAAGGTGGCGCGCAAGGGGCGAGGTGAGATGAGGCTGGGGTGTGTGGTTTTGGTTGGGGGTGACTGTACGCGCGGCCTGGATCTATAGTTGGTAGAGTTTGTTCATCATTTAAGGGTCAGAGATGGCGGAAAAGAAAACGCCCGATATGAAAACAGCAATCCTTTTAGCTTTCTTGGTGCTGTTGTTTTGGGGGGGGAACTGGATTGTAGCTAGTAGCACCAATGAGCCGGGGGTTTTCGGCGACCAGTTTGGTGCTGTAAATGCATTATTCACAGGCCTAGCATTCGCAGCGGTAATATATGCGATCTTGTTGCAGCGAGTGGAGATTTCATTGGTGCGAGATGAACTGGATCGTACGAAAGGTATATTGGAGGAGCAGCAAAATTTAGCTCAACTTCAGGTTTCTGCGCAATCAAAGCAGATATTCGAAAGCACCTTCTTCAACCTGCTTAATGTTTTCTCCGAGATAGTGCAGTCGATGGATCTTAAGTCAAAAGAATTGCCAGACGTAACAGGTCGCGATGTTTTTCCGGTGTTCTTGAAGCGCCTTCGCAGCCAAGACCCACTTAAGACGGCCGGGATGTACCCATCTACGGACAAGGGGCCTGGGGAAGCGGAAGAGGCCTACGAAAAGTTCTATGGGCAATATAAGTCCGAGCTCGGGCACTATTTCCGAACGCTTTATAATCTCTACAAATTTGTGGATTCTAGCGAAGTAGAGGACAAAAGACTTTATACAAACCTAATTCGCGCGCAACTTTCGGATGACGAGGCGCTTATGTTGTTTATCAATGGTCTCTCCCCCAGAGGTTCTAAGTTCAAACCTCTTTTAGAAAAATATTCGGTTTTGAAGAATGTGGACCTTGAGGATCGGATCGTAATTAGGGCGAAGGGGCGCACTGAATACGCCCCCTCAGCATTTGATTAATCACCGGCTGAACTTCTTATACTTCACCCGCTTCGGCTCGACGGCATCGGGGCCGAGACGACGGATCTTGTCTTCCTCGTAATCCTCGAAGTTGCCCTCGAAGAATTCCACATGGGCGTCGCCCTCGAAGGCGAGGATGTGGGTGCAGAGGCGGTCGAGGAAGAAGCGGTCGTGCGAGATGATGATCGCGTTGCCGGCGAAGTCTTCGATCGCGGCTTCCAGCGCCTGCAGGGTTTCGACGTCCAGATCGTTGGTCGGTTCGTCGAGCAGCAGCACGTTGCCGCCCTCTTTCAGCAGCTTGGCCATGTGGACGCGGTTGCGCTCACCACCCGAGAGCAGACCGACTTTCTTCTGCTGGTCGCCGCCCTTGAAGTTGAACGCACCGCAATAGGCACGGCTGTTCACCTGCGCGTCGCCCAGTTCGATCAGCTCGGCCCCGCCGGAGATTTCCTCCCAGACGGTCTTGTTCGCATCCAGCGCGTCGCGCGACTGGTCGACATAGGCAAGCTTGACCGTGTCGCCGACGGTGATCTCGCCGGTGTCGGGCTTGTCCTGACCGGTGATCATGCGGAACAGCGTGGATTTACCCGCGCCGTTCGGGCCGATCACGCCGACGATGGCGCCCGGCGGGATCGAGAAGGACAGGTCCTCGATCAGTTGCTTGTCGCCGTAATGTTTCGAGATGCCCTCGACCTCGATCACCTTGCCGCCCAGACGCGGGCCGTTCGGGATGATGATCTGGGCCTTGCCGACGCGCTCGCGCTCGGACTGGTCCGCCATCTTCTCATAGGCCGAGATACGCGCTTTGGACTTAGCCTGACGCGCCTTGGCACCGGCCCGGATCCACTGAAGTTCCTTCTCGAGGACCTTCTGCTTGGCCTTGTCCTCGCGGGCTTCCTGCTCGAGGCGCTTGGCCTTCTGTTCCAGCCATGCGGAGTAGTTGCCCTCGTAGGGGATGCCGCGGCCGCGCTCGAGTTCGAGGATCCACGAGGTGATGTCGTCGAGGAAGTAGCGGTCGTGCGTGACGCAGAGGATCGTGCCCTTGTACTCGATCAGGTGCTTTTGCAGCCAGGCGATGGTTTCCGCGTCGAGGTGGTTGGTCGGTTCGTCGAGCAGAAGCATGTCGGGCGCTTCGAGCAGCAGCTTGCACAGCGCGACCCGGCGGCGCTCACCGCCCGAAAGGGTTTCGACATCGGCCTCGTCGGGCGGGCAGCGCAGGGCTTCCATCGCGACGTCGACCTGGCTGTCCAGATCCCACAGGTTTTCCGAGTCGATCTCGTCCTGCAGCTGGGCCATCTCCTCGGCGGTCTCGTCCGAGTAGTTCATCGCCAGCTCGTTGAAACGCTCCAGCTTGGCCTTCTTGGCGGCCACGCCTTCCATGACGTTGCCGCGCACGTTCAGCGCCGGGTCCAGATCGGGCTCCTGCGGGAGATAGCCGACTTTCGCGCCTTTCGCGGCCCAGGCCTCGCCCGAGAAGTCCTTGTCGAGGCCCGCCATGATGCGAAGCAGCGTGGATTTACCCGCGCCGTTGACGCCGACGACGCCGATCTTCACGCCGGGAAGGAAATTCAGGCGGATGTTTTCGAAGCATTTCTTGCCACCCGGATAGGTCTTCGAGACACCATCCATGTGATAGACATATTGATAGGACGCCATGGTCGACCTCGTTTGGAATAAGGGGTTTGGGCGCCTTCTATGCGGAAAGCCGGCATAGGGAAAGGGGGCGTGGCGGGGGCCTACGGGCGAGCCTGCCGCTTCTGTCGTTTAACTGTCATTTTTCAAGGTGCGTAAATGCGCAGAACCGTGTTTGAAAACGCCAGTTTCATGCGGATACGAACGGACCTAGATCAGCGTCATCGCCGAGGGCACAGACGCTTCCCCCTGTCGCTTCGCTCTCGGTGAGAAGCACAACACGCGTATTCGTATAGGAGAGTAACAATGAAAACGCTGATCACGACTTCGGTCCTCGCCCTCGCCCTGAGCACCTCGCTGGCCGCTGCTGGCGGTGACGGCTACGGCTCCATCGCACCGTCGATGTCGCAAAGCTCCTCGGCCAGCAAAGGCTCGGCTGTTGGTGAAGTGACCCCCGGCAAAGCGCAGATCGCAGCCCAGCTCGGCCTGAACCCGGCTGAATACACCACCGCCGAACTGTTCCGCATCCAGAACGCGCTGCGTAACGGTAACCGCGAAGAGGCGAAATACGTCATCAACCACACCAACCGTCAGCCGGTTGACGTGGCGCCGCAGCCCGTGATGGGCCGTGACGCGTAAGATCGACACAGTCTTCTGACCGAAAACGGCCCCCTCGCAGGGGCCGTTTCTATATCCGGCCTATCGTGCCGGATTCTTTCGAGAAATACGGTTTCCTTTTGTATTCCAGTCACTTCACGGAATCCGGACTGGATGAGAGTTCCCTGTGTATATGTGTTTGAGTGAACACGGGGCGGGGCCAAAACGGCCTTTTGTGCGATGATTGGGCTCATATGTCGGGGTCATCGGCGCCACAGGGTGCCGCTGGAAATCAACCTGCTGATGAAAGGATTTCATCATGACCCGCAATCTTCTGACCACCGCTATCGCAGCCCTCGCACTGACCGCTGGCTCCGCCGGGATCGCCTCGGCCGCCACGACCCAAGTCGGGGCCGACAATGGTACGGATCTGGGTGTCATCGCCCCTTCGATGACGCCGCAATCCCAAGCGTCGTCGATGGTCGTCAACGCCACCAATCAGGGCAAGACCCAGATCGCGGCGCAGCTGCAAACCTTCGCCGGTCTGAACAATGTCGATCCCACGCAATATTCGGTGGGTGAGTTGCAGAAGATGTTGCACGCGGCCCGTAACGGCGATGTCGCCAAGCTCGCCTATTACCGCAGCCACGCGGACCGGCAGTTGGGCGGTCCCGGCCTTGGTGAGACCACGCCGGGCAAAACCCAGATGGCCGAGCAGCTCGGGCTCAACCCCGATGATTACACCGTGGCCCAGCTCCAGCGCATCCAGCACGACGTGCAGCGCGGACGTTACGGCGACGCCAATTACATCGTGACCCAAGGCGCCTCGTCGCAACCCGCGATGATGCTGTTCGCGCCCAGCGCCCAATGAGCTGATATGAGCTGTCTCCACGAAAAGGGCGGTCCTCCGGGGCCGCCTTTTTCATGCGCTTTGACAGGGCGTTCAAAGCCTGTATCCCTGAGCGAAGACGATGGGAGAGACGATGCTCAAGACGCTACACCATTACTACGAGGAAGATTCTCGTCGCGCCCATGCGTTTCGCTACGCGCTTCTGGCCTTCGATCTTGCCACGATCCTCTTCGTCATCGTCACCTCCTTCTTCCCGCACACGGTCACGATCGAAGTCATCGATGCGGTGATCGGCGTCGTGATCGTGGCGGATTTCCTCGCCCGCTACGCGATCTCAGGCGAGAAGGTCCGCTTTTGGACCCGTGCGGCGACATGGGCCGACATCATTGCGATCGGGTCGTTCCTAGCGCCGATCGCAGGGGAGGGGCTGGGCTTCCTGCGAATCCTGCGGACGTTGCGCTTGCTGCACACCTATCAGCTCATGGCGCGACTGCGGCACGACTTCAAATTCTTCCGCCATCATCAGGAAATCATCGTCGCCGCGATCAATCTGGGCGTGTTCCTCTTCGTGATGACGGGGCTGATCTATGCCACGCAGGTGCGGATCAATCCGCAGATTTCCAACTATGCCGACGCGCTCTATTTCACCGTGACCACGCTGACGACGACGGGGTTCGGGGATATTACACCCAAAGGCGAATGGGGGCGGATGATCTCGGTCGCCATCATGATATTCGGCGTCACGCTGTTCTTGCGGCTCGCGCAGGTGCTGTTCCGGCCCACGAAGGTGCGCCATGAATGCCCGACCTGCGGGCTGAGCCTGCACGATGCCGATGCGATCCACTGCAAACATTGCGGCGAGGTCATCCACATCGACACCGAAGGGCTGACCTGAGCTTCAGCAGGGCTTCGCGAGCACCATCACGTACCACGGCCCCTTGCCATCGCGCCGGGGCACGACCGCCACGCCGATCCTGGTCACGCCGCGCAGCAGGATGTTGCGGCGATGGCTGGGCGAATGCATCCAGGCGTCGAACACCTCACCCTGATCGCGCTGGCCCATCGCGACATTCTCGGCGATCAGGCAGGCGCGGAAGCCAGCCTTCGCCGCCCGCCTGAGCGGGGTCGATCCGTCCGAGCCCTTGTGATCGAAGAAGCCGCGCCGGGCCATGTCGCAGCCTTGCGTTGCTGCGGCCTGCGTCAATTGCGGGTCCATCGCGAGCGCGTTCAGCCCCTGGACTTGCCGTTGTTGCGAAGTCGCCTGCGCAATCTCGCGACCCTGAGTGGCATCGATGGCGCATTCGCCAGCTTGCGCCGCGAGGGGCAGCAGGCCGAGAAGCAATGCGAGCAGCGCGAGTGTGCGGATCAAACGAGCCTTCCCCAGAGATCGTATTCCGAGGCCTCATCGACCTCGACCGTCACGATATCACCGGGGCTGAGATTCTCGAAATCCTCATCGATGAACAGGTTGCCGTCGATCTCGGGCGCGTCTGCCTTGGTGCGGCAGGTGGCGCCTTCGGCATCGACCGCATCGACGATGACCTGTTGCACCGAGCCGACCTTGGCTTGCAGCTTCGCCTCGGAAATCGCCTGCGCCTTCTCCATGAAGCGGTTCCAACGATCCTGTTTCACCTCGTCAGGCACGTGATCGGGCAGGGTGTTGGAGCGCGCGCCCTCGACGTTTTCATATTGGAAGCAGCCGACGCGGTCGAGCTGCGCCTCGTCCATCCAGTCGAGCAGATATTGGAACTCGTCCTCGGTCTCGCCGGGATAGCCCACGATGAAGGTCGAGCGCAGCGTGATATCCGGGCAGGCCGCGCGCCACGCCGCGATCTCGTCGAGCGTCTTGGCCGAGGCCGCAGGCCGCGCCATCCGCTTGAGCACATCCGGGTGCGCATGTTGGAACGGAATGTCGAGATAGGGCAGCACGCCGCCGCCGTTTTCCTGTGCCTCCGCCATCAGCGGGATCAGGTTACGCACATGCGGGTAGGGGTAGACGTAATGCAGCCGCACCCAAGCGCCGAGCGAGCCCAGATCACGGGCGAGATCGGTGATGTGTGCGCGGTGGCCCCGCTCCTCGGCGTGTTTGATATCGACGCCGTAAGCGGACGTGTCCTGCGAGATCACCAGCAATTCGCGCACGCCCGCGCTGACCAGTTTCTCGGCCTCGCGCACGATCGCATGGGCCGGGCGGCTGACGAGGCGGCCGCGCATGTCGGGGATGATGCAGAACTTGCACTTGTGGTTACAGCCTTCGGAAATCTTCAGATAGCTGTAATGGCGCGGCGTCAGCTTCACGCCTGCCGCGGGCAGAAGATCGACGAAGGGATCGGGATCGGGCGGCACGGCGGCATGGACCGCGTCCAGCACCTGCTCGTATTGATGCGGGCCGGTCACGGCGAGCACGGAAGGATGCGTGCCGGTGATATATTCGGGCTCCGCGCCCAGACAGCCCGTCACGATGACCCGGCCGTTTTCATTCAGCGCCTCGCCGATCGCTTCAAGGCTTTCCGCCTTGGCGCTGTCGAGAAACCCGCAGGTATTCACGATCACCGCATCCGCGCCCGCGTAATCGGGCGAGATCGCGTAGCCCTCGGCGCGAAGCCGCGTCAGGATGCGTTCGCTGTCGACCAGTGCCTTGGGGCAGCCAAGCGAGACCATCCCGATCAGCGGTTGACCGGGGCGGGGGGCATCCGTGATGCGCGCGCGGGGCGCGAGATCTGGACGCAGGTTCGGAGGGTTTGTGCTCATGGCGCGCGATATAGCCCTTGCAGAGCGTTCCGAAAAGCCCCCCGCGTGACGGGGGGTATTCCCGTGGCATGAGAGGCGGATTTCGGCCCCACTCGCGCCAAACGAGAAAACACTTGCCAGATCAGGTATATTTAAAGTTGAATATTTGAAGCTGTTTTTCGAACGGCACAGCCGAGGCGCAGGGGGGAAGGGAGAGCCTGCCTGCGCGACAAACCGGCTCAGAGGGAGGAAACTAATGAAGAAGTTTGAATTACCCCGTTTTGCGGGGGCGGTTTCGCTGTGCCTGGCGTTGGGCGTTCCGGGCGTCGCAAGCGCGACCGAGGGCTACTTCGCCCTTGCTTACGGACCCGCGCAGCGCGGTGTCGGCGGGGCAGGGGTGGCCTATTCGGTCGACCCGATGTCAGCGGCGATCAACCCCGCGAATATCGCCGATATCGGCCACGCGATGACCTTCGGGCTCGAGGCGTTCTCGCCGCGGCGGGGATTTGACGCAAACGGGGCCTTCCCCTTGCCCGATGGCGGGGCGGATTCGGGGCATGAATGGTTCGCGATCCCGAATTTCGGCTATAACCGCCCGCTGGAAGGCGGCGGCGCGTTGAACGTCATGGTCTATGGCAATGGCGGCATGAATACGAGCTATCCCGATGTCGCGAACCCGAACTGCGCGGCCGCGCCGGGCGATTCCGGGATTTTCTGCGACGGGAAGGCGGGCGTCGATCTGATGCAGATGTTCGTCTCGGTTGGCTACGGGCGCAAGGACGGGAATTTCAGCTGGGGCATCGCGCCGACATTCGCCGCACAACGGTTCGCGGCGCGCGGTCTGAATCCTGCGTTGTTCGGGCCGATGACGACGGATGCCAGCAATTTCAGTGGCAGAGGCTACGACATCTCCACCGGGTTCGGCCTGCGCGCGGGTCTGAAATACGAGATCTCGCCGCAGGTCACGGTAGGCGTCGCGGGGCAGACCCGCTTCAAGATGACGAAATTCGACAAATATGCCGGGCTTTTCGAGGATGGCGGCAGTTTCGACATTCCCGCCTCGATCAGCGCGGGCGTCACCTTCAAGCCGCGCAGCGATCTGGCGCTGATGCTGGACTACCAGCGGATCTTCTACAGCAATATTGCTGCGGTTGGGAATTCCAATACCAACGGGCTTTTCGGGGCCAAGGGCGGCGCGGGCTTCGGTTGGGACGATGTGGATGTCGTTCGGATCGGCGCGGAATGGCAGCAGACGCCGGACATGACGTGGCGCGCGGGCTATGCCTACGCGACGAACCCGATCGGCAAGGAGGACGTGATGCTGGGCGTGCTCGCCCCCGGTGTGGTCGAGCATCATTTCAGCTTCGGCGGGGCGAAGAAGCTCAACGAGCGCGACACGTTCGATTTCGCGATCAACTACGTTGCGCCGCATAAGGTCAAAGGGCCGGGCATGTTCGGCGGCGATGTCGAATTGGACATGCACCAGTTCTCGGCCTCGGTGGGCTGGACCCGGCGGTTCTGACCCTCCGACCAACCGACCAAAGAAAAAGGGCGCCTCGCGGGGCGCCCTTCGTCATTCAATCGCGGTTGTCTCAGCGGCGACGGTCGCGGCGCGAGCTCATCGGCTGGAAGGCGACGCCGACATGGGCCTCGCAATAGGGTTTGCCGGATTGGCTCGGCAGGCCGCAGAACCAGAATTCCTCGGTCGCGGGGTCGCCGATCGGCCATTTGCAGGTGCGCTCGGTCAGCTCCATCAGGCCAAGCTTCTTGGCGTGTTTCTCGACCTCACCGACCTTGGCCAGCGCGGCCGGGTCGATCTCGTTGGCGGAGGGCTGCGGCGGCAGCGGCTGACCGGCGGGGATGATCGCCTTGCGCGCAGGCGAGACAGCAGGCGTTGCAGCCTGTGCGGGCGCGGGGCTTGCCGGTTTCGCGGCGGGCTTGGGCTCGGGCGCCTCGGCTGCGGGCTGCGCGGCGGGCTTCTCGGCCTTCGCCTCGACCTTCTCGGGCTTGGCTTTCGGCTCGGGTTTTGCGGGCTCTGCTGCGCCGCCGGTGCGGTTCGACAGGCCGAGGCGATGCACCTTGCCGATCACCGCGTTGCGCGTCACACCGCCCAGCTCTTTCGCGATCTGGCTGGCCGACTGGCCTTCGGTCCACATCTTCTTGAGCAATTCGACGCGTTCATCGGTCCAGGACATGGGCATCCTTCCTTGGTTTCCTGCAAGTCCGTCTCGCAGGCCATTCCAGTTTCAATCCCTATTTTAGCGGGAGAGCGCAGAGATACAATCGCGAGGCCCGCTTTTCAAGGCCCGCGAGGACGTCCAGAGCAGTGCGCAAGCGGGAAACCAGCTGTGCGCGGGCTACGTTGAGCTGCGGGCCGCGAGCGTGTAGGGAGCGGGCAACAACGGGAGTATCAGGATGTACGAGATCGGCGTGCGCCGTTTTGGCGCGGTGAACTGGATGGGCCTGCGGATGCTGGGGTGGCGCGAGATTCGCCGCTTTCTCGCGGTCTGGCAGCAGACGGTGCTGGCGCCGCTGATCACCGCCGGTCTGTTCCTGACCGTCTTCGCGCTGGCCTTCGGGCGCAACCGCGCCGACGTTCTGGGTGTCGATTTCCTGCATTTCATCGCGCCGGGCATCCTGATGATGACGGTGATCCAGAACGCTTTTGCCAACACATCTAGCTCGATCGTGATCGCGAAGGTGCAGGGCAATATCGTCGACACGCTGATGCCGCCGCTTGCGCCGTGGGAAATCCTCGTGGGTTATCTGACCGGCGCGGTGGCGCGGGCGCTGATCGTGGCCGTGGTGATCTGGCTCGGGCTGTTCGCGGTGCTGGGGCAGGGGATCGCGCATCCGTTCTGGGCAATTGCGGCGGTCGTGCTCGGCGCGGCCTTCCTTGGCGGTCTGGGCATTCTGGCGGCCGTCTTCGCCGACAAGTTCGACCAGATGGCGGCGATCACCAACTTCATCATCACGCCGCTGTCGTTCCTGTCGGGCACCTTCTACTCGGCCAAGGCGCTGCCGCCGGCCTTCCAGATCCTGACCCATTACAACCCGGTCTTCTACCTGATCGACATGGCCCGCTTCGGCTTCCTGGGCGTATCGGACGCCTCGCCGTGGCACGGGTTGGCCGTGATCTGCGCCGCGCTGGTCCTGGTTCTGGGGCTTGGCTGGTACTGGCTGCGCATCGGCTATCGCATGAAGCCCTGAGCCGCGCTTAAGCGGCGCGTGGCCGTTCAGGCCGAATGCGCGCCGCCTGCGAGGCCCTTCACGAAGTCCAGAACTTCCGCCACCGGCTTGCCCTCGGCGATCTCTTTCACGATGGCCGAGCCCACGACGCAGCCATCGGCCACGCCCGCGATGGTCTTCGCGGCTTCGGGGGTCGTGATGCCGAAGCCCACGATCACCGGCAGATCGGTCTTCGCCTTGATCCGGGCGACTTCCGGGCCGACCTCGGTCGCCTGCGCGGCCTGAGAGCCGGTAATCCCCGTCACCGAGACGTAATAGACGAAGCCCGAAGTGTTCTGCAGAACCTTCGGCAGACGCTTGTCATCGGTCGTCGGCGTCGCGAGGCGGATGAAGTTGATCCCGGCAGCCTGCGCGGGGATGCAAAGCTCGACATCTTCCTCGGGCGGCAGGTCGACCACGATCAGCCCGTCGATCCCGGCAGCCTTCGCGTCTTCGAGGAAGCGATCCACGCCGCGCGAATAGATCGGGTTGTAATAGCCCATCAGCACGATCGGCGTGGTGTCGTCGGTCTTGCGGAACTCCGCCGCCATATCGAGCGTCTTCTGCAGCGTCTGCCCACCGTCGAGCGCGCGCTGGCCCGCCAGCTGGATCGTCGGACCGTCGGCCATCGGATCGGTGAAGGGCACGCCCAGCTCGATGATGTCGACGCCTGCCGCCGGCAGACCCTTCATCACCTCGAGCGAGGTCTCCAGATCCGGGTCGCCCGCCATGATGTAGGAGACGAAGGCTTTCTTGCCCTCTTCCTTGAGGCTGGCGAATTTGGCGTCGATACGAGTCATGGCGTCCCTCCGGCTGGTCCCGAAGCGGTTTGCGCGAAGAGGGCGGGAAAATCAATGCCTCGCGCGTGGTGTAGTGTTGTAGTGACGTCCCAGACGGCCTGCGCCTACATCTTTGCCGGGCCGTTGATCATCCAAGCCGTGCCGAAGCGGTCGCGCAGCATTCCGAAACCGTCGGCCCAGAACGTGTCGTCGAAGGGCATCATGACCTCCTCGGCCCCATCCATCAGCCGCTCGAAGATCGCCTTCGCGGCCTCCCGGCTCCCCGAGACATGCGAGATCGAGACCGAACTTTGCGGCCTGTCGCGCCCCTCGGGCCAATCCGAGGCCATCAGCGCGCCATCGCCGAGCTTGATCAGCGCATGCATGATCCGCGCCTTGCCTGCCTCGCTCATGCCTTCGCTGGCCTCGGGCATATCGCCATAGCGCATGATGAAGGGTGGCTCGGTGCCGAAGAGGTCGGCATAGAAACGCATCGCCTCTTCGCAGTTTCCCTGAAAGTGGATGTAGGGTTCGAAACTCATCGCGGTCACCTCCCTGAACAAGAAGGCCAGCCTATCACGATTCCGGCCCTCGCGCGCGCTTGCACCGGGGGCGGCCAATGAATAAGAAGCGCGCAGCCACAAACAGGAGGGCGAAATGGGTTTCAAGATGGGTATCGTGGGTCTGCCGAACGTGGGCAAATCCACCCTCTTCAACGCGCTGACCAAAACGGCGGCCGCGCAGGCGGCGAATTTCCCCTTCTGCACGATCGAACCGAATGTCGGCGAAGTTGCCGTTCCCGATGAGCGGATCGACACGCTGGCCCAGATCGCAGGCTCGAAAGAGGTCCTCCCGACCCGCATGACCTTCGTCGATATCGCAGGCCTCGTGAAAGGCGCCTCGAAAGGGGAGGGCCTCGGCAACCAGTTCCTCGCCAATATCCGCGAAGTCGATGCGATTGCCCATGTGCTGCGCTGCTTTGAAGATGGCGATGTGACCCATGTGGAGGGGCGCGTCGATCCGGTGGCCGATGCCGAGACCATCGAGACCGAGCTGATGATCGCCGATCTCGAAAGCCTCGAGAAGCGTATCGCGAACCTCGCTCGCAAGGTGAAATCCGGCGACAAGGAAGCGAAAGAGGCAATGCGCCTTCTGGAACAGGCGAAAGAGGCTCTGGAAGCCGGTCGCCCCGCGCGCACCGTCGAGGTGTCGGAGGACGACCGCAAAGCGTGGAACATGCTACAGCTGCTGACCGCCAAGCCGGTTCTCTATGTCTGCAATGTCGAGGAAGGCTCCGCCGCGACCGGCAACTCGAAATCCGAAGCGGTCGCCAAGATGGCCGCCGAGCAGGGCGCGGGCACCGTGGTTATCTCGGCCAAGATCGAAGAAGAAATCTCGCAGCTCGACGCCGAGGAAGCGGAGATGTTCCTCGAAGAGATGGGTCTGGAAGAGGCGGGTCTCGACCGCCTGATCCGCGCGGGCTACGACCTGCTGGGCCTGCAGACCTATTTCACCGTCGGCCCGAAAGAGGCTCGCGCGTGGACGATCCGCAAGGGCACGCTGGCCCCGGCGGCGGCAGGCGTCATCCACGGCGATTTCGAACGCGGCTTCATCCGTGCCGAGACCGTCTCCTACGATGATTACGTCGCCAACAAGGGCGAAGCGGGCGCGAAAGAGGCGGGCAAGTTCCGCGTCGAGGGCAAGACCTACGAAGTGAAAGACGGCGACGTGCTGCACTTCCTGTTCAACGCGTGAACCTCGGCTGGGGGCGTCACTTCTTGGCCCCCGCCTTGACCTCCGTGATCGCGTCGGCATCCACCATCTGCCAGGCCATTCCCGCATTGCGGTAGAGCCGTTTGCCGAGGTCGGGATAGTCGCCGACGTCATGGGCCAAACGCTGCCCGACCACGAGCAGCCGCAACATCTCCGATCCGGTATTCTCGATCGTATGGGCCGCGCCGCCCGCGCGGTAGCCGATGAAATCGCCCGGCCCGATCGCGTGACGCTCTTCGCCGATCCGCGCGGTCGCCTCGCCACTCAGCACAAAGATCGCCTCGTCCTCATGGTGGTGGCGGTGAAACTCGGTGGTCTCGCAGCCGGGCTCCACCTCGATGATATGCACCCCGATCCCCGTCAGCCCCGTCGCGTCGCCAAGGCTCTTGTTGATCCGCCGCGCATTCGGGTTGAGGAAATGCTTCTTCGCCAGCCCTTCCATTGCCGCGATCTCATCGGCCCGGATCAGATACCGGTCTTCGCTCATCGCGCCTCTCCTTCTCATTGATCCAAATATCCCCGCCGGAGGCTTCCGCAGTCTCAGCCAGCGATCCGGCCCAGGATAGCAGAGACATCGCTGCCCGCCATCGCCCCGGTGGTCCGGCCCGCCTCGCCCGCAAGCCGCGTCGCGACGAAGGCGTCGCTCACCGCCGCAGGTGCATTTCGGATCAGCAGCGACGCGGTCAGGAGCAGTGCCAGCCGTTCCGCGAACCAGCGCGCTTCGGCCTCGGTTGGGAGCACTGGCCAGCGGGCGAGGTGATCGGCCAGCGCCGCGTCGTAGCGCGGATCGGTGCCGCGCGCCGCGTCCAGCTCCGCGCGCAGCATCTCCGCCGCCAGTGGTTCTTTCGCCAGCGTGCGCAGTATGTCGAGACAGATCACATTGCCCGAGCCCTCCCAGATGCCGTTCAGCGGCGCTTCTCGATAGAGCATCGGCATCGGCGTGTCCTCGACGTAGCCGATGCCGCCCAGCACCTCCATCGCCTCATAGGTCACGACGGGGCACCGCTTGTTGCCGTAATATTTCGCCAGCGCCACGCCGATCCGGGCGAAGGCACGATCCTCGGGGTGGGCGCTGTCGAAGGCCTCCGCCACCCGCATCCCCAGCGTCAGCGCGCCTTCCCAATCCAGCGTCAGATCGGCCAGCACCGCACGCATCAGCGGCTGATCGATCAGGCGCCGCTGGAAGGCGGAGCGATGCGTCGCCCAGTGATGTGCCTCGGAGATCGCGGCGCGCATCAGCCCCGCAGGCGCGAGCGCGGTGTCGAGCCGGGTGTGGTGCACCATCTCGATGATCGTCGCGACGCCCCGGCCTTCCTCGCCCAGAAGATGGGCCACCGCGCCCTCATATTCGATCTCGGAAGACGCGTTGGAGCGATTGCCCAGCTTGTCCTTCAGCCGCTGGATGCGGATCGCGTTGCGCTCGCCTTCCAGCCAGCGCGGTACGAGGAAGCAACTGAGCCCCTTTTCGGTCTGCGCCAGCGTCAGGAAGCCGTCCGACATCGGCGCAGAGCAGAACCACTTATGCCCGGTCAGCCTCCAATGCCCGTCGGCGCGCTCGGCCCGTGTGGTGTTCGCGCGCACGTCCGAGCCGCCCTGCTTCTCGGTCATCGCCATCCCCAGCGTCGCGCCGGTCTTCTCGCCCACCGGCAGCACGCGCGGATCGTAGCTGCGCGCGGTGAGTTTCGGACGCCAGAGTGCGGCGATCTCGGGCGTGGCTTCGAGCGCGGGCACGGCGGCATAGGTCATCGTCATCGGGCAGCAACTGCCGGGTTCGATCTGGCTTGCGAGATAGACCATCGCGGCATGGGTGGCATGAGCGCCCTTCGCGCCCTCCCACGGCAGCGCGGCATAGCCCGCGCCGATCCCGGCCTCCATGAAACGATGATAGGCAGGATGAAAGCGCACCTCGTCGAGCCGCCGCCCGCCCATATCGAAGAGCCGCAGCTCCGGCAGGTATCGGTTCGCGTCGCGGCCCGCCTCGCGCATCTCTGTGGTGCCGAGCGTCTGGCCATAATCTGACAGCCCCTCCGCCTGACCGCCCGCCCGCGCCACGGCCTCGCGCAGCGGTGCATCCGTGGCGTAGAGATCGACGTCACCGCGCGCGGGCGGCTGGTTCTCGACGCGGTGGGTGGGCAGATCGGCGCGGGGATCGGGTGTGGTCATGGTCGGCTCCTCCTGATCCGGATGGTAAGCTTGCGCCGTAGAACATGCGAGCGAAACGCGGCGGCAGGGCTTTTCTCGCAGCCTCCGCCGCCTAGATCAGGCGCGAAAGGGAGACCCATCATGAGCAACTGGCAAAAATCCGACGACGCGATCGCAAAGCTCACCCCCGAGCAATATCGCGTCACCCAGCAGAACGGCACCGAACGCCCCTTCACGGGCGAATATGACGACCACTCCGCCAAGGGCATCTATGTCGACGTGGTCTCGGGCGAGCCGCTTTTCGCCTCCTCGACTAAATACAATGCGGGTTGCGGCTGGCCGTCCTTCACCAAGCCGCTGATCGACGATCATGTCGTGGAACTGACCGACACCAGCCACGGCATGACCCGCGTCGAAGTGCGCTCGAAAAACGGCGACAGCCATCTGGGCCATGTCTTCCCCGACGGCCCGCGCGATCAGGGCGGTCTGCGCTATTGCATCAACTCCGCCTCGCTGCGCTTCGTGCCTTACGAGGAGATGGAGGCCGAGGGCTACGGCGACTACATGGACCGGGTCGAGTAAACCCGACCGGGTCAGAGGCCTTTACCTTCCCGCGGCCCGGTGGCAGGGTCCGCGCAACATCATATGACAAAGGGGGCGCGGGCATGCGCAAGCTGGAACTTGGTCAAAGCGGGATCATGGTGTCCGAGATTTGTCTCGGGACGATGACCTGGGGCAGCCAGAACACCGAGGCCGAGGGCCATGACCAGATCGATTTCGCGCTCGACCGGGGGATCAATTTCCTCGACACGGCCGAGATGTATCCGGTGAACCCGGTGAAGGCCGAGACGATGGGCCGGACCGAGCAGATCGTGGGCACTTATCTGGCCAAGCGCGGCAAGCGCGACGATCTGGTGGTGGCCACCAAGATCACCGGCGAGGGCTCGAACGCGATCGAGGGCGGCCCCGAGATCAGCCCGACCCGGATCCGGCAGGCGGTCACGGATTCGCTGACCCGTCTTCAGACGGATTACATCGACCTCTACCAGTTCCACTGGCCCAATCGCGGCTCCTATCACTTCCGCAAGACGTGGCGCTTCGATCCGTCGAAGCAGCCTTCGAAGCAGGAAGTGCTCGACGATATGAGCGCCTGTCTCGAGACGCTCGAGGCGCTGCGCCAGGAAGGCAAAATCCGCGAATTCGGCCTGTCGAACGAGAGCGCCTGGGGCACCGCGCAATGGCTGGCACTGGCCGAGGCGGGCAAAGGGCCGCGCGTCGAGTCGATCCAGAACGAATACTCGCTGATGTGCCGCTACTACGACCTCGATCTGGGGGAGTTGGGGCAACAGGAGAAAGTGACGCTGCTGGCCTATTCGCCGCTCGCCGCCGGTATCCTGACGGGCAAATATTCGGGCGACGTGATCCCCGACAACACCCGCCGGTCGCTGGTCAACAATCTCGGTGGGCGCGCCAATCCGCGCGCTTTCGAGATCGCTGACCGGTATGTCGCGCTTGCGAAGGAGTTCGATCTTCACCCGGTGACGATGGCGATTGCCTGGGTGATGAGCCGTCCCTTCCCGGTGATCCCGATCGTTGGCGCGACCTCGGTTGACCAGCTCAAGCCGAACCTCGACGCCGAAGGGGTGGAACTGCCGAAGGAGCTGCTCGACAAGATCGCCGAGCTCCACAAGCATTACCCGATGCCCTACTGATGCGCGGGGCGTCGATCCTTCTGTGTGCAGCGCTCGCCTTGGCGGGCTGCAATCCCTTCGGCCCCTCGGACGAGGGCGACACGGCAGAGCAATTGCCGCTGGTCGGCCAAGAGAAGATCGATGCCGGGAAATTCGAATGCGTCGCGCGCGGCGGAAAATGGCTCGCGCGCGACGGGGCGTTCATCTGCGTTAAGATGACCTCCGATAGCGGCAAGAGCTGTCAGGCGGGCAGCGAGTGCGAGGGTGAATGCCTCGCACGCTCGAAAACCTGCGCGCCGGTGACCCCGCTTCTGGGGTGCAATGAGGTGATGAGCGAGGCGGGCTACCCGATGCAACTATGCGTGCAATGAGCTGGGCGAAGATCGCTGCGCTGGGCGGGATGCTCGCGATGACCCTCGCGGGCTGCGCGCCCCAGCCGGAGACCGCGTCGCTGCGCAAACCGGGCGCGCTGATCTCTTCGGCGTCGCTGTTCGATCCGCAGCGCTTCGGTGGCGAATGGCATGTCGTCGAGAGCGGCATTCCGGGGTGTTCGGGCACGCAGAACTGGGCGTGGGACGGCAAGAGCGCTTACCGGCTGCGCGGCACGAATTGCGCGATCACGCCCGACGCCGTCGACGAGACCGTGACGCTGACCGGGCCGGGCGGGCGACTGCTGGCGAAGGACGCGTTCGGCGGCGAGCCGATCTGGGTGCTCTGGGTCGATTTCGATTATCGGGTTGCGGTGCTTGGCACACCTTCGGGCCGCTGGGGGATGATCCTGTCGCGGCAGGCCTCGCCACGGCCCGATCTGATCAAGGCGGCGCGCGATGTCATGGATTTCAACGGCTATGACATGACGCAGGTCGGTAAGTGACCGACGCGCCGGTGCATCTCTGGGTCTGGGTGACGCTGTTCGCCGCGGCCGTTCAGACCATTCGCTTCATGCTGCAAAAGCTGCTGGCGGGGGCGCAGCTCTCGGTGGGCGGCGCGACGTTTTCACGCTTTCTGTTCGGCTTCCCGCTCGCGGCTGTAACGGCGCTGGGCTTTCTGGCCGCGACGGACACGCCATGGCCGCGTCTGAGCGGCCCCTTCTGGGGTTTCGTCATTGCGGGCGGGGCGGCGCAGGTGGCTGCGACCTTCCTGACGGTGGCGCTGTTCGGCTTGCGCAATTTCGCGGTGGGCGTGGCCTTCACTAAGACCGAGACGGTGCAGGTCGCGCTGTTCTCCGCGATCATCCTTGGCGAATTCGTGGGCCCCATCGGCTGGATCGGGATCGCGATCGGACTGGCGGGGGTGCTGTTCCTGACCAAACCGCCCGAAGGCGGCTTCAACCCGCGTGCGGCGCTTTACGGCGTCGGGGCGGGGGCGCTGTTCGGCCTGTCCTCGATCTTCTATCGCGGCGCGACGCTGGAGCTGGAGCCGCTCGACTTCTTCGCCCGCGCTATCGTCGCGCTGGCTTGTGCTACTTTCACCCAATCGCTCGGCATGGGGCTTTATCTGCGACTGCGCGAGCCAGGCGAATTGACCCGCGTGTTCGGCGCGTGGCGGCGCACGGTGCTGGTGGGGATCACCGGCGTTCTGGGCTCGGCAGGCTGGTTCACCGCGTTTTCGCTGCAAAACGCGGCCTTCGTGCGCGCGCTGGGCCAAGTGGAGATCGTGTTCACGCTGCTCGCCTCGGCGCTGGTCTTCCACGAGCGGCTGCACAAGCGCGAAGGGGTGGGCATCGCGCTCGTCGTGGTGTCGCTGATCGTGATCGTGCTGGCGGGACGTTAAAGCCCGATCCGCCGGAACTCCGAACGCGGCCCGCGATTGTCGAAGAACGGCACCGAATGCGGCGTGCCAAGCGCGTGTTTGGTGGTGATGAGGGCGGCGATTTCGGCCAGCACCACTTCGGTGATGAAAGGCAGGTTGAGCGCTCGCGCCTCGGGCAGGGGCACCCAATGCAGGTGCGAAAGCTCGTCGCAGGCGCGCGAGAAATCGTCGAGATCGCCCTGGATCGCACCCGCATCGATCAGGAAGAACCGCGCATCGAAGCGGCGCGGGCGGCCGGGCGGCGTGATCGCGCGGAACACGAAATGCAGATTGGCCGCCGAGGGCAGAAAGCCCAGATCGGCAAAGCCCTGCCAATCGGTCGGCACCGCGCCGGGCCAACTGGTTCTCTCGCCCAGCACCAGCCCGGTCTCTTCCCACAGCTCACGCAGAGCGGCGGCGGCCAGCGCCCCGCCGATCCCTGCGGGCGCATCGGCCTCGAGCCGCGCGTGATCGGGCGCGGGCAGGGGAGAGGCGAAGGGCACCTCCCAATCCGTGGCGTCGAGCGCGCCGCCCGGAAAGACGTATTTCGACGGCATGAAGGCGGCTCCAGCGCCACGCTGGCCCATCAACACGCTCGGCGTCGCATTCGCGTCACGGCGCAGGACGATCACGCTGGCCGCGTCGCGTAGCGCGGTTTTGTCGACCGGGGGGCGCGTGTCAGTCATGGACGATTTCGCCTTCGCCGAAACCATGCATCCGGCGCGACCATTGGATGCCCACCAGCATCCCCTTCATCAGCGGCAAAAGCACCGCCGAGAGCACCATCGAGCCGATGCCGAAAATCCAGATCATCTCCCACGGTCCGGGGCGGAAGGCGATGAAATAGGCCGCCATCATCGGAATCGCGAGATGGCCGACGATCAGGATCGTCAGATAGGCGGGGCCGTCATCGGCGCGCTGATGCGAGAGGTCCTCGCCGCAGGCCGGGCAGGTATCACGCACCTTGAGATAACTGTGCAAAATCCGCCCCTTGCCGCAGGCCGGGCAGCGGCAGCGCAGGCCCCGCCCGATCGAGCGGCCCAGCGGGCGGTCATCGTGATACTCGTCATGCGACTGCATTGCGCTCTCCCTTGTGGCGGTCTCTCTCCGCCCGTTCGCAGGGCAGTATGGCGGCAGCCGGGGCGGATGGAAAGTCCGGCGGGTCTATCACGGATGCGTGAGTTTGGCGACGGAATGCTGCGGGCGCCTCGTTTGGTTAGACATCGACGGCGCGAGATGTGCCGTGGGAGCGAGAACAGGAGTTTCGAATGAAAGTCATGAACAGGCAGACCCTCGTCGCGGCAATCCTCGCGGGCAGCGCGATCACCCTCGCGATGCCGGTGGTGGCGCAAAACCAGAACGGCGGCCAGATGCAGGGACAGCAGGTCATGCCCGGGAATGGGCCGGGCAACGGAGCTGGTAATGGCCCCGCCAATGGCATGGGGCAGAACATGCAGCCCGGCGCGATGGGCGATCAGGACGGGCGCGGCTTCGGCTTCGACATCAGTCGTTTCGACACCGATGGCGACGGTCAGGTGACGATGGAGGAAATTCAGGCCAAGCGGGCCGCCGACGCCGAGGCGCTCGACGCCAATGGCGATGGGATGATTTCGCAGGAGGAGCTCGTCAATTCCGAGATGGCCAAGGTGAAAGCCCGCATCGAAGCCCGCGTGAAAGCGCGCTTCGCCGCGCAGGACAGCAATGGCGATGGCGAGCTGTCGGCCGCCGAACTGATGGCGCATCCGATGCCGACGCGCATGTTCGACCGGATGGACCGCAACAATGACGGGGCGATCAGTGCCGACGAGATGCAGATGGCCAAACGGTTCATGCAGCGGATGAGCGACCGCCGCGACCATGGCCGGATGGGCAAGGGCGATTACCACGGCCATGACCGCATGGGCAAAGGGGATCGCCATGGCCATGACCGTATGGGGTGGAACGGCGACCGCGACGGCTACGGGCGGATGATGCAAGGCGATGGCCCGATGGGTCAGGGTCCTATGGGGCAGGGGCCGAACGGCCAAGGCCCGCAGGGCACGCCGCCGATGCAGCCGGGCGCCGGGGCTGGCCAAGGTCAAGGTCCGGGCAACGGTCCGGCGGATGGCTCGGGCCGATCCACGAACTGAGTTTCGAGCAGTGAAAAAAGCCGGGGCGCGGCAAAGCGCCCCGGCTGCATGTCAAATTGCATGCGCAGAGAAAGCAGGCTAGGCCTTTGACGGAATGACGATGGCACTGGATGCGATGAACGAGGCTTCGGACGAGGCTCTGCTGGAGCTTTACGCGCAGGGCGACCCGGCGGCGGCGCGGGCGTTGACGCTGCGCTTCGGGCCGTTGGCCTACCGGCTCGCCTATCGCTATCTGCGCGATGCGGCCGAGGCCGAGGACGTCGCGCAAGAGGGGCTCTTGCGGCTCTGGAAGATCGCGCCGGAGTGGCGCGCCGGCGAGGCGAAGGTCTCGACTTGGCTTTACCGGGTGGTGGCCAACCTCGCGACGGACCGGCTGCGCAAGCGCCGCGGCGTGGGGTTGGACGAGGCGCCAGAGGTGGCCGATGACCGCGCGAGCGCGCTGGACGAGTTGATCGCGCGCGACCGTTTGGCCGCGCTGGAAGCGGCGCTGGATCAATTGCCGGAACGGCAGCGGATTGCGGTGACACTGCGACATATCGACGGTTTGTCCAATCCCGAGATCGCTGCCGCGATGGAAACTGGCGTCGAGGCCGTAGAAAGTCTGACAGCGCGTGGAAAGCGCGCTTTGAGCAAGCTGCTTCGGGGGCAGCGAGAGAAATTGGGGTTTGGCGATGACTGACAAACGTATGGATCGCGAGACGGACGTGTTCGACGACGCGGCGCTGGAGCAGCTGTTCAGCGAGGCGCGCGCGGCGGGCGGGCCCGAGCCCGGGGCGGGGTTCCTCGCCCGGGTTCTGGCCGATGCGGAAGCGGAGCAAGCTGGCTTTGCGCGTCCCGGCCCCGCTGCAGCGCCCGACAAGCCAGACGTCTTGGCCGGTATCTGGGACGCGCTTCGCGGCGCGTTCGGCGGCTGGGCTCCGATGGGCGGTCTGGTCACGGCCGCTCTGGCCGGGGTCTGGATCGGCTTCGTGGGGGCCGACGAGATCGGCGCGCTCAGCCCGTTTTACGCCAGCAGCACGACCGAAAGCCTCGGCACGGTCAACCTGCTACCCGAGGGCGACACCTTCGCCTTCGCCGATGAAGGAGGGTTCTGATGGCGGCTGCCGAGACGCGAAATGGCCGGGGATTGCGCTGGGCGCTGATAGGGTCGGCGGTGCTGAACCTGCTTTTGCTGGGGTTCTTCATCGGCGGCTGGATCGCGCATGAGCGGCATCCGCCGCGCCCGGTCGTGGGCGATGTCAGCCTCGGCGCGTTCACCGGGGCGCTGAGCCCGGAAGATCGTGATGCGCTGCGCAAGGCGGCGCAGGCGCGCGGCTCGGAGTTCCGCGATATGCGGCGGCAAGCGCGCAGCGACATGACGGCGCTGATCGCTGCGATCGACGCGGAGCCCTGGGATCGTGCGCAGGTGGCCGAGCTGCTAGAGCGGCACAAGGCGCGGACGGTGCAGCGGGTCGATATCGGCGAGCAACTGATCCTCGACCGGCTCGACGCGATGAGCGCCGAGTCGCGGCACAGCTTTGCCGAGCGTCTGCGCGAGGGCGCGGCGCGGTTCGACAAGCGCAAGAAAGACCGTGAGGACACCCCAAAGCCCAAGCCGTGAGATCAGGCGGACGGGCGCCCCCAAGGGGGCGCGGCCATTCGCCGTTTGGAAATTCGCCAACCCTCAGTGTCATCGCCTGCCCACGCGCGGCGTGACCCTTCTATTTCGGGTCAGGCCGCGTTTGTGTGCTGGGCGAGGGAGACTTGGTTTCGACCGCTTCCCTTGGCGCAGAGAAGCGCCGCATCGGCCTCGTCGATAAGATGCTGAGGATCGTCGTGGCGCGTACCGCCGAAAGCGAGGCCGATCGAAATGGTGACCTGCATCGCGCGCCCGTCGGGCAACGTGATCTTGCTCTGCGCGATTTCGCGTCGGAGCCGTTCGGAGATCCGGCAACCCTCGACCAGAGAGCTGTCGGGCAGCGCCACGAGAAACTCCTCGCCGCCGATGCGACCGATGAGATCGACGTCGCGCAGGCTTTGGCGCAGATGGCGGGCGATACTCGCCAGCACCTCGTCACCCGCGCCGTGGCCATAGGTGTCGTTCACTGATTTGAAACGGTCGAGGTCGAGCAGCATCACCGCATAGCCATGGCCCGTGCGGCGCGCGCGCTCGGACATGCGCGACAGATGCGCGTTCACGTAGCGACGATTGTGCAGCCCGGTCAGCGGGTCGACCAGCGCAAGACGCAGACCTTCATCGACTGAGAGACGCAGTTGATCGGACAGGCGCTTGCGGCGGAGCTGCGCGCCGATCCGGAGTGCGGCTTCCTTTGCTGCGAGCGGTGTCGACATCTCGGCGGGCAGCAGGTCATCCGCACCCAGATCGAGCGCGCTGGCTTGCGTTTCGCGTGCATCAGGCTGGCTGGCGATCAGGATCGCCGCATGGCGCGTTTCGGGATGCGAGCGCAATTCCGACATCAGCCGCAGCCCGTCGCCGCGATGCGCGAGGTCTGCGCCGATCACGAATAGATCGGGGGCGCGACGCGTGGGGTCGTCGCCGCAGGGCTGATCGTAACTGGTCAGCAGGATCCGATTTGTCGTCAGCAGGGGCGCGAGCGCGGATTTCCAGCGCAGCCCCTCGGCCGGGTTGGGCGCGATCAGAGCGATCCGCGCGAGAGGGACGAAGTCGCTCGCCGCCTCTGCGAAGCCGAGTTCCCGGCAGGTCTGCTCGCGCAGCGCCGAATCCTCGTCGCCGACATGGGCGCGGATCAGGCTGCGCAGCCGGGCGAGTAGCACCAGTTCGTCGAAGGGTTTGGCCAGCACCTCGTTCGCCCCGGCCTGCAGCAGCGTCACGCGCAGCTCCGGCGTGTCGCGCCCCGTCATCGCGATGATCGGGATGCGCCGGGTCCGCGGGTTCACCCGCAGCCGGGCGATGAGGCCCTCTCCGGTCATGTCGGGCAAGGTGACGTCGAGCAGGATCAGCCCGGGCCGTTGCGCGGCCGCGAGGGCGAGCGCCTCCGCCGCGCTTGCGGCTTGCAGTGTGTTGTAGCGCGCGCCGGTCAGCTTCGCCTTAAGCACAATGCGATTGGTCGCCACATCATCCACGATGAGGATCGATCCCGGCATATAACGCTACTCCTTCAACCTCCGGCGCGGTGCGGCTTGCATCGGGCGGTTCCCGACTGCGCCAGCTTCTCACCGCGCCTTTTCTTGACCTTAGCGGTCGATAGGTTAACAAAGCGTTTCTCCCCGACAGAGAAGGACCCGTCATGCGGCAAGAAAACGCTCATACGCTCGCGTTGCAGACCCTCGGCTGGCTTGCCGGTCGCGAAGATCTGATCGGCGCGTTCCTCGCCAATTCCGGGGCCAGCGTGGACGATTTGCGGACGCAGGCGAGCGATCCGGACTTCCTCGCAGGAGTTCTCGACCATGTCCTGCAGGACGATCAGGTGGTGCTGGATTGCGCGCAGGATCTTGGTGTGCAGCCCGAGGCGCTGATGCAGGCGCGCGCGGTTCTCGGGCGCGGCGATCTGCGCCACTGGACCTGACGCGCAGCTTTGGGCAATCTGCCCGCAAAGGGAGGCGGATCGCAGATGGCAGGCGGCAAGATACGGGCGGTGCTGTTCGACAAGGACGGTACGCTTTTCGACTTCGACGCGACATGGGGCGCGTGGGCGAAGCTGCAAATCGAGGCGTTGGCAAATGATCCCCAGCAGGCTGGTAGGCTTGCCGCGGCGATCGGATTCGACCTCGAGCGGGTAGAATTCGAGCCGCATTCGCCGGTGATCGCGGGCACGGTTCGGGAGGCGGCGGAATTGCTGTTGCCGCATCTTCCGGGACGGTCGCTCGATGATCTGGTGCTCGAACTGGAGCAGGCGGCGCATGACGTGCCTCTGGTGGAACCGGTGCCGCTTGCAGCGCTTCTGTCCGATCTGCGGGGACGCGGATTGCAGCTGGGCATTTGCACGAACGATGCCGAGTCCTCTGCGCGGGCGCATGCTGCGCAGGCGGGCATCACCGATCTTTTCGACCGGATTATCGGCTATGACAGCGGGCATGGGGCGAAACCCACGGCGCGCCCGCTGCTGGCCTTCGCGGATTCGCTGGGGCTGGACCCGGCCGAGGTCGTGATGGTCGGCGACAGCCAGCATGACCTGCACGCGGCGCGCGCGGCGGGCATGATTGCGATCGGCGTGTTGAGCGGGCCGGCAGAGCGGGCCGATCTGGCCCCGCTCGCTGATGCGGTGCTCGATCATATCGGGGGGCTTCCCGACTGGCTCGCTCAGCGCGCGGGCTAGCAAAGGCGCGTCAGACGCGCGGGAGCCTCGCGCAAGACAGGAGAGGGACGCATGCAACTACGTTTGCAACATATTCTGCTTGGGCTGTTGGCGGGCATGTTCTTCTGGGCG
Source organism: Thioclava sp. F28-4 (assembly GCF_002020045.1). Classification (NCBI taxonomy): domain Bacteria; kingdom Pseudomonadati; phylum Pseudomonadota; class Alphaproteobacteria; order Rhodobacterales; family Paracoccaceae; genus Thioclava; species Thioclava sp. F28-4. The sequence goes on from NZ_MPZQ01000007.1 coordinate 209,313, forward strand.
CTCGATAACCAGTTGCAGCAACGGCTTCCGATTGACGCGCACGGACAATTCGGCGTGTCGGTTCTGGGCACGGCGTTCTTCGCGACCGCGCTTGCGATGCTGGGTGAGATCGGCTGGCGCAGGGCATTCGGCGCGGCGGCGCTGATTGCGGTTCCGGTTGCGCTGCTCGGATGGTGGGCGTCGCTTGGCTATGCTGCGAGCGAGTCGCTGGCGGGATACATGCCTTACGAGCTGCTCGCGCTCTCGGTTCTGGCGATGCTGCCGATGCCCTTCGCGATGGCCGTGGCGCAGGGCGGGACGCGCGCCTGGAACGACTATCCGGCGCTGTTCCTGCATGCCTGGAATATCGTGGTGCGCTATGCGGCTGCGTTTATTTTCCTCGGGATGGTCTGGCTCGTGCTGTACCTTTCGGCGCGCCTGCTCGAGAGTGTGGACCTCGATTTCCTGCGCCAGCTTCTGCGGGAGAAGCTGTTCGCCTTTACAGTCTCGGGCGGCATTCTCGGGCTCGGGCTGGCAGTGGTGACCGAGCTGGAGGAGATGATCTCTCCGACCCTGATCCTGCGGCTTTTGAGGCTGTTGCTGCCGCCTGTGCTTCTGGTCGCGGTGATCTTCGTGGCCGGGTTCATTGCGCGCCGCGGGGAGGTCTCGCTGATCGGGTTCTCGCAGATCGAGACGCTGCTTGCGATGGCCGCGGCGGCGGTGACGCTGATCTCGATCGGCATTGAGCGCGACGATGAAAGTGCCGTCCGGGCGCGGGTCTTGCGGCTGTCGGCTCAAGGCTTGGCGCTGGTGCTGCCCGTGCTGGTCGGGGCGGCGGCCTGGACTGGATGGCAAAGCGTCACCGCGCAGGGCTGGACCCCGGGACGCGTGGCGCAGGCGGTGCTGATCGTGCTTCTGGCGGGGTATGCGCTGGGATATGCCGGGTCGGTGCTACTGGGGCGCGGCTGGATGGCGCGGCTGCGGCGGATCAATATCGCCATGGCGGGAGTCCTGCTTCTTGCCGCGCTGGCGTGGCTGACGCCGGTGCTGGATGCGAACGGGGTGGCTGCGCGCTCGCAACTGGCGCTGTATCGCGAGGGGCGCATCACGGCAGGCGCTTTGCCGCTCTACGCTTTGAAGAACCACTGGGGGCTTGCCGGGCAGGCGGCCTTTGCGGAGTTGGAGGCGCAAGCCGGTGATGACCGCGCGCTCGCAACGGCCTTGGCCCGTCTGAGCCCGTCTGCGGATGGGGCGGAGGGGGCCAGCGCCGCGCGCGCCCAACTGCGCCGGGATCTCGTGCTGCCGCCCGGTGCGAAAGCGCCCGAGGATGCGCTGCTCGATGCGATCCGCGCGCGCGCGCCGGAGGTTGCGGCGGGGCTTTGCGCCTCGGCCGAGGGGGCAGCGGCGAATTGCGCCTTGATCGAGGCTGATTTCCTTTCGGATGTGCCCGGTGACGAGGCGATGGTGCTCCTGCATCTGCCCGACCGCGATGCGATCTACGTGCTGCGGCAGTCGAACGGCGCGTGGGATTCGATCGGTTGGGGCAGCGTCGTCGATGCGCAGGGCGAGCCACGTTTCCGCGTCGATCTGGCCCCTGTCATCGCCGCGATCAAACGTGGTGAGGTGCAGCTGGCCCCGAGCGGGATCATGGCGCTTGAGGCCGGTGGGCTGCGTCTCTTGCCGCTGTCGCGCTGAGCCGGGCGAATTTGGAGCTTTGTTAACTTCTGACCGCTAGCGTGGCGGTCAGGAGGGCACATGCTCGGCTTGATCAACCGCTCTATCGAGACGTTTCTGACCGACACCCACGGGGCGGCGCTCTGCGCGCGTGTGCGGCGGCGCGCGGATTTGCCGGGCGAGAGCTATGAGCCTCTGCTGCAATATGACGATGCGCAGACCTTGCGGCTGATCGATGCCGCTTGTGACGAGTTGGGGCGGGCGCGATCCGAGTTTTTGGAAGACCTTGGGGCGCATCTGTGCAGCCGTGAAGCGGTGCGCCGCCTGTTGCGTTACGGTGGCTGCGATTATCGCGGTTTTCTGAACTCGCTCAACGAGTTGAACGATCGCGCGCGCATGGCGCTGCCCGATCTCAAGCTGCCGAACTTGCATCTGGTCGCAACCCAGCCGGGTCAGTTCCGTCTGCGTGTCGCCGCGGATCTGCCGGGCTGGGGGGCGGTGCTGGCGGGGATTCTGCGCGCGATGGCGGATGACTATGGCAGCCTCGCGCTGATCGAGGTGCCGCCGCGTTTCGCCGGGGGCGATCTGCGCGACCCCGACCCGATGGGGGAAACCGTGACGATCCAACTGCTCGACGCCACCCATGCCGAGGCGCGCCAATTTGCCCTCGCGCGCATGATTGGTGAGGTGTGATGAGCGTGCCGGGCGAGAACACTGTCACGAGACTGGCCGCCCAGCCTCCACCTGATCGGGGCGCGCAAGCCTATTGGCTGGCGCTGTTGACCGGGCTTTTGCCGATGTTTCTCTGGCTCGACGAGCAGGCCTGCATCCTCGGGGTCGGGCGCACGTTGCGCAAGGTTCTGGGGGTGCCGGAAGCCCAGATCGTCGGCGCGCCGTTCTCGCGGTTTTTCTCGGTCGCGCGGCGCGGCGGGGCGGTACGGATGTGCCCGAAAGAACTGCGCTCAAGTTGCGGTGCTGTTGATTGCGATCGCCAGATCGGGCGCTGCGGGCGCTCCCTCGGGGCCATGACGGCGGAGGAGATGCTGCATGTCACCCTTCGCATGCGCCCACAGGTAAGCCTGCGCGGCGCGCTGGTGAGCCACGCGGGTCCGCCAGTTCAGGGGGGGGCGCTGACGCTGGCGGGGGGCGATATGCTCCTCAATTTCAGCTTCGGTATTCACCTGCGCGAACTTGTGGCGGAATTCGACCTGACCGAACATGACTTTTCCGCCGCCGATCTCGCGATGGAAATGCTGTATCTGCAGGAAGCGAAATCGCTCGTGCTGGAGGAGTTGCGGGCTCTGACCGGGCGGCTTGATCAGGCGCGCAAAGCGGCGGAAGAACAGGCGCTGAGCGATCCGCTGACGAAACTCGCCAACCGCCGGGCAATGGCACAGGCGCTCGCAAGGGCCGTCGATCATGCGACGAACGGCCTGGCGAATTTCGCTTTGCTGCAGGTCGACCTCGATCACTTCAAGACGATCAATGACACGCAAGGCCATGCGGCGGGGGATTTCGTGTTGCAACTGGTGGCCCGCAACCTGTGCGAAAGCGTGCGCGGAGGTGATCTGGTCGCGCGGATGGGTGGCGATGAGTTCCTCGTTCTCTTGCGCGGTAATCCGAGCCGCGCGGAGATTGGTGCGCTCGCGGCACGCATCATCGAACAGCTCGAAGCGCCGAAATGGTATCGGGGGCAGGAATGTCTGGTGTCCGGATCGCTCGGTGCTGTGTCGTCGCGCGACTACGAGAGCCTCGAGATCGAGGCGCTGCACAACGATGTCGACAGGGCGACCTATGCCGCGAAGACTGCAGGGCGCGGCTGCCTTCGTTTCGGGTCCGGGCCTGTCGAAAACGTCGAGGATGGGCCGACGACGTCACCCGGCGCTGCGCCTTAGGCGCACAAACGCTCTTTTCCTGACCGGTCGCCTTCGGGTAAGGGCAGCGCATGAGACAAGGATTTCCCTATGCCCGCGCCGGACAGCGCATCGGTCTTCTGGGCGGGTCGTTCGATCCGGCGCATGAAGGTCACGTCCTGATCACGCGTGAGGCGCTGCGCCGCTTCAATCTTGATCGGGTTTGGTGGATCGTGAGCCCCGGCAACCCGCTCAAGGCGCATGGACCCGCGCCGCTCGATCAGCGGATCGCGAGTGCGCGGGCGAGCCTTGGGGGCGATCCGCGCGTCGTGGTGACCGACCTCGAAGCGCGGCTCGGCACGCGTTACACGGCCGACACGATAACGCGGCTGCGTGCGCTCTATCCCGGCGTGGATTTCGCGTGGCTGATGGGGGCCGATAACCTCGTGCAGTTCGATCGCTGGGATCATTGGCGCACGATCATGGAGAGCGTGCCGGTCGGCGTGCTGGCGCGTCCGGGCTGGCGGATGCCGGGGCGCTGGGCGCGCGCGGCGCGCATTTATGCGGGGGCCGAACTGCCCGCGGTCGCCTCGCAGCGCCTCCTCGACGGACCGGCGCCGCGCTGGTGCTTCGTCAACATTCCGATGTCGTCTCTTTCCTCCACGGAAATTCGCGAGAAAGGCGGCTGGCGGGCATCGACACCCGCTTGAAGACAGTGCGGGGCGCGCTACGCTCGGATTGACGCCGAGGGAGGAATCGCCATGCCGCTATCGATATCGCGCCGCTTCGCACTGCTGGGTTGCGCCGCGCTTTTCGCCACTCCGAAAACGGGCTTCGGCCAGACGGTCGCGGCAGCCGAATTGGTCCGGATGGCCGGGCTCAGCGGCGATGTGGGCTATGTCGTCGCGGACCTGAAGAGCGGCCAGATCCTCGAACAGCGCAATGCAGGCCAAGCGATGCCGCCCGCCTCCGCGCTCAAGTCGATCACCTCGCTCTATGCGATGGAGCAACTGGGCGGCGATTTCCGTTTTGGCACGCAGTTGATCGCGACCGGCCCGATCTCGGGCGGGCGCATTCAGGGCGATCTGATCCTCGCGGGTGGGGGCGATCCGACGCTAACGACCGACGATTTGAACGCGATGGCGAAGCAGCTGGCGGCGAAAGGCGTGCAGGGCGTCACGGGGCGTTTCCTGACCTGGGCCGGGGCGCTGCCCTACAAGAACGAGATTGCAAACGATCAGCCGATTTTCGCGGGCTACAACCCGTCGATCTCTGGGCTGATGCTGAACTTCAACCGCGTGCATTTCCAATGGCGCCGCTCCGGTGGGGGCTGGGCGCTGAGCATGGATGCGCGCGGGCGCGACGTGCAGCCGCAGGCCTATACCGCGAAGGCGTCGATTGCGAAACGCTCGTCGCCCACCTTCACCTATTCCGACCGCGGCGGGGTCGAGCATTGGACGGTCGCATCGGCGGCCTTGGGGCGTGGTGGGAGCCGGTGGTTGCCGGTGCGCCATCCGGCGGCCTATGCGGGCGACGTGTTTCAGACATTGGCCCGCGCACAGGGCACACCGCTGCCCGCGCCGGAAGAGGTGCGCAACCTGCCCGGCGGCACGGTTCTGGTGAGCCATGGCAGCGATCCGCTTGTGCCGGTTCTGCGCGAGATGATGAAATATTCGACCAATATCACCGCGGAAGCGGTGGGTATGACGGTCAGCAAGCGGCTGGGCGCGGGGAACTCCCTGAAGCAGTCGGGACAGACGATGACCCAGTGGCTGCAGCAACGCACGGGCGCGCGCTCGGCCCGGTTCACCGACCATTCCGGGCTGCGGGCCGATGCCGAGCTTTCGCCGCAGGACATGGTGGCGGCACTGCGCAATCTCGGTGCGCCGATGGGGCTGCGCAGTTTGATGAAGCCATTCAAGCTGCGCGATGCGACGGGCAAGAACATGCCGGCCCAGCCGTTCCGCGTCGATGCCAAGACCGGGACGCTGAATTTCGTGTCGACTTTGGCGGGCTACATGACGGCGCCGGATGGCACCGAACTGGTCTTCGCGATCTTCACCGCCGATCTAAACCGGCGTCGTCGTGCGGGCTCGGCGCCGCGCCCGCCGGGGCAGGTCCAATGGGTGCGGGCGTCGAAAATCCTTCAGAGCCAGCTGTTGGAGCGTTGGGCCGAGATTTACGGCTGAGGGGTCGCTCCGCCCGGACGGCGGGGCGGTCGTCAGGTTTTCTCGCCGGGACTCTATCGTCCGATCAGAGCGTGACGTGGCGCACTTTCGCACCCCATTCGATGGCGACGGCGTGCAGTCGGTCGATCGCCAACTCACCGCGAATTTCTTCGAGAAGACGTAGTTCGGTTTGACGGATCGTGCCATCTGCGGCGGCCACATCGCAGGCCAGCGCATACGCGGTTTCGAAAATATGTTCGGGCAGCGCGTCGCGGATCAGGCCGAACAGCGCCTCGAGCCCATCTTCTTCTTCGAACAGCGTGAAGACAGAGCGGGAGACCCGCGAGACGCGGTCGAAATCGTAGCCCGCGAAGATCGGCATGTGGTTCACTATCCGCTCGATTGCGACGAGTTCGGAGGTCGGCACGTCCTCATCGGCGGCGGAAATCGCGACCATCACGGCGACGAGCGCGTCTTGGGGCGAAAGCGAGGCGAGAACGTCGGGCACGTGGGAGCTCCTTGATAGTGTTCGAGTGCTAATTATTGACTGTCCCCGTCCGCTTCAATAGGTCAGGCGCGACTGGGCGCACGGGGCGCCTTCATGAGGTATGCAATGACGAGCTTGCGTGACGCTGCGATGAAATCCAAGGCCTGGCCCTTCGAGGAAGCCCGCCGGGTGCTCAAGCGTTACGAGAAACGGGACCCGGAAAAGGGTTACGTCCTGTTCGAGACGGGCTACGGTCCCTCGGGTCTGCCGCATATCGGCACGTTTGGCGAAGTTGCGCGCACCACGATGATCCGCCGCGCTTTCGAGGTGATCTCGGATATCCCGACGAAGCTTCTGTGCTTCTCGGACGATATGGACGGGATGCGGAAGGTGCCGAGCAACGTGCCCAATCAGGACATGCTGCGTCTGCATGAGCAGAAGCCGCTGACCTCGGTCCCCGATCCGTTCGGCGAGTTCGACAGCTTCGGCAACCACAACAACGCGATGCTGCGCCGTTTCCTCGACACGTTCGGGTTCGAGTATGAATTCGCGAGCGCGACCGATTACTACACGTCGGGCCGGTTCGACGAAATGCTGATCAAATCGGCTTACGAATACGATCAGATCATGGAAATCATGCTGAAGTCGCTGCGCGAAGAGCGTCAGCAGACCTATTCGTGCTTCCTGCCGATCCATCCCGAGACGGGCCGCGTGCTCTACGTTCCGATGAAGGAGGTCAATGCGCGCGACGGCACCGTGACCTTCGACGACGAGGATGGGCGCGAATGGACGCTGCCGGTCACCGGCGGCAATGTGAAGCTGCAGTGGAAACCCGATTTCGGGATGCGTTGGGCCGCGCTCGGCGTCGATTTCGAGATGTATGGCAAGGACCACTCGACCAACACGCCGATCTATGACGGCATCTGCCGCGTGCTGGGTGGGCGTGCGCCGGAGCACTTCACCTACGAGCTGTTCCTCGATGCGAATGGTGAGAAGATCTCGAAGTCGAAGGGCAATGGCCTGTCGATCGACGAGTGGCTGACCTATGCGGCGACGGAATCCTTGAGCTACTTCATGTATCTCAAGCCGAAGACCGCGAAGCGGATGCATTTCGACGTGATCCCGAAGGCGGTGGACGAATATCACCAGCAGCTGCGCGCCTATCCCGATCAGCCGATCGAGCAGCAGGTGAACAACCCGGTCTGGCACATCCACGGCGGCAACCCGCCCGAGAGCCGGATGGTGGTGCCTTTCGCGATGCTGTTGAACCTCGCGAGCGTCGCGGGCGCGACCGAGAAGGAAGGGCTGTGGGGCTTCATCAAGCGCTACGCGCCCGAGGCGAGCCCGGAAGGCAATCCCGATCTCGATCAGGCGGCAGGCTTCGCGCTGAAGTATTTCGAGGATTTCGTGAAGCCGACGCTGGTCTTCCGTGCGCCCGACGCCTCCGAACGTGCCGCGCTGGAAGATCTTGCCAAGGCGCTGAAATCGGAAGAGGCGGCGCTCGATCAGATCGCGCGCAAGAACGCGGCGGCAGGCAACGAAGAGCCGCTGCCGGAGGCCGATTTCCATAGCGACGAGTTCCTGCAGACGGTCGTTTTCGCGGTCGGCAAGAACCACGAATTCGCGAACCTGCGCGATTGGTTCAAGGCGCTCTACGAGGTGCTGTTGGGCCAGAGCCAAGGACCGCGCTTCGGCGGGTTCATCGCGCTTTACGGTGTCGATGAGACCGTCGCGCTGATCGAGCGGGCGCTGGCGGGCGAACTGGTCGACTAAGCTTTCCAGAGATCGAACCAAGCCCCCCAGCGGTCGCAAAGCGGCTCGGGGGGCTCGGCGAATATCCTGGCGCCGAGGGTGAAGGCTTCGGCCTCCAGTCGGGCGGATTCGGTGCGGATCAGTGCAAGCAAAGCCTCGGCCCTTTCGGGGTCGAGATGCTCTGGCACTTTCATCTCGAGCACATGCAGGTCGTGATGGTCGCCGATCAACTCCCCCAAAGTGTCGAGCGCGTCTTCGCGCGGATGCAGCATCTCGGGCCAGATCGGGGCGAGCAGGCGGGTGTGATACCAATGCTGCTTCACCCGCGTCCGCCAATGGTGCAGGTCTAAGCCTGCGCGTGATTCCTGAGCGGTTTTCAAGCGCTTGCGGCAGTCTTTTAGCGTCTCGTACAATCCGGCCTCATAGGCGGGCCAGCCCTTTTCGGTGACGTCCCAATCCTTCGCGCGTTTGCGGATTTCCGTGACGCGTTTCGCGAATGTCGAGATGTCGCCTTCCTTTGGGGGCGGGGTCGCGGGCAGCGCGTCGAGCATGGCGCGAGCGGCAGACGCACCGTCGAGATCAGGCCCTTCGCGCCCGAGCCGGATAAGCGAGGCGCGCATCACCTCGTCGTCGCGCAGGCTGGAAATGCCGCGGGCGGCTTCGGCCAAGGCGTCGTTCTCCTTGTGAAAATCGGAGAAATGCGGTGCGAAGAGGCGGATCAGGCCGCGGGTCTTCTTGATCGCTTTGCGCAGCGCATGGACCGAAGGGTCGGGCTTGTCGGCCAGTTTAACGGCCGTTCCGAGCTCGCTGCGCGCGATGCGGCGCAGGGCTTTCGTCGGGGTCTTGTCGTCGGGGGATATGGCGTAAACCATCTGCGGCTCCTCTTGGCTGCACACCCGATGTGGCGCGAGGATATGTCAGGCGCATGACGCTGTCACCTGCGAAGCGGGAGGGGCAGCGGGAGCGCAGGCCGTGACCGGAGGCTGCGAACGGCCCTCTCAGGTCTTCTTTAACCTTTCCTTCTAGCTCTGTTCGGGCCGAAGCGCGGGCGCTTTCGGTCGGTCGCGGCGCGCAATTGGCACGGCAAGGGGCGCGCGGGTGGGAAAATGGACAAGAGGATTGCAGATGAACGTCGCGATTACCAAAGGGCTGGTGCTGACCCCGCCCGAATTCGCCGAAGGGTTGGATCAATGGTCGAGCGAGGATGGCACGCCGGGCTCTACGACCTATGAGAGCGCGGGCAATGCCGTGCTGGTTCCGGCGGATGCGGATTTCGGCGGTTGTCTGGAGATGCTCAAGACGCAGACGGTGCAGAAACTGCGCTACATGGGCGACACACCGATCCTGCCGGGCACCTATCTGCGCATCCGGGCGCGGGTGAAGGCGGTCAGCGGCAACCTGCCGGAGGTGCGCGTCGCGGGCTATGCGGTGACGGGGGCGGGTGCCCATGTGAGCGGCGTGGTCGAGGTCGGGCCAACGGTCGCGTTGCAAAGCTATGGCGCGGTGGTCGAGGTTTCGGCGATCGTCGGGACCGGCTCGCGCGACGGTGTCGATATGCCGTGGGGGCTGGATGCGGTCTACGGGTATTTCGGGCTGGACCTGACCGGCGCGAATGGCGGCGTGGTGCGCATCGACGATATCGAGATCGAGGATGTGACCGAGGCTTTCCTGCGTGACCTGATGGGCTGGGTGGATGTGCGCGATTACGGCGCGGTGGGCGACGGGACGACCGACAATGTCGCGGCGTTCAACGCGGCCGATCAGGCGGCGAACGGGCGCAAGGTTTTCGTCTCGGAGGGCGTTTATTACCTGGGCAGCACGATTTCGATCTCGTCGCCGGTCGAATTCGTGGGCACGCTGGTGATGCCGGTCGCAGCGAAACTGGCGCTGATGTCGTCCTTCGACTTTCCGACCTATGCGGCGGCTTTCGGCGATGAGCTGGCGGGCTTCAAGAAGGCGCTGCAGGCGCTGTTCGGCTATACCGATCACAACGTGCTCGACCTGAAAGGGCGCCGCGTCGAGGTGACCGAACCGATCCGCATCGAGGAGATCGCGCCGGACCTTACGAGCTTTTCCAACCGCCGGGTTCTGCAGAACGGGCAGATCAACGTGATCGCGGGCTCTGCCTGGGACGATGAGGTGGTGACGTCGCAGGCGAGCTATTCGGTGAGCCAGTCGATGCAGCTGACCTCGGTCGCCAATATCGCCAACATCCCCGTTGGCGCGCGGATCACCGGCACCGGGGTCGGGCGCGAGGTCTATGTGAAGTCGAAGAATGTCGGCGCGCAGACGCTGTATCTTTCGCAGCCGCTTTACGGTGGATCGGGTACGCGCACCTACACGTTCACGCGCCATCAATATGTGCTGGATTTTTCCGGGATGGAGAAGCTCGACCGGTTCAACATCGCCAATGTGGAGTTTCTCTGTAATGGGGCGGCGAGCTGCGTGATGCTGGCGCCCGACGGGCAGATGTTCCAGATCCGCGACAGCTATGTGGTGCGGCCCAAGGATCGCGCGATCACCTCGATCGGGCGGGGGTGTCAGGATCTTCTGATCGACGGCTGTCAGTTCCTGTCGGACGAGATGCTGGTGCCCGCGCAGGATCGCAAGTCGATGGTGCTCAACGTCAATGCCAATGACAGCAAGATCCGCGACTCGCGCTTCGTGCGTTTCGGGACGAGTTTCGTGTTGAATGGCTCGGGGCACCTGATCGTCGGCAATCACTGGTTTCAGGGCGACGAGGAAAGCAATGGCGTGCGCGTGGCGGGACTGGTCTTCACTCAGACCAATGTCCAGTCGGCGGTGACCGGAAATTACATCGACAACTCGATGATCGAATGGACCAACGAGCATGACGCCGAGCCGGATTTCGCGAGTGAATACAGCTTTGGCGGGCTGACGGTGACGGGCAATACCTGCGTATGCATCAATGTCGCGCCGTGGTTCACGTGGCTGTCGATCAAGCCCTATGGGCCGGGGCATTTCATTCAGGGTCTGAGCGTGACGAATAACGTGTTCAAATCGCTCAACGGCAGTGTCGACCGGATCGAGAAGATCGACACGAGCTTCGCGGATATCGACCGCTCGCGGGTGCGCAACGTGGTGTTCGAGGCGAATATGTTCAACGCGATCAATGACATCTCGCAGAACCCGGTGATGGTCGAGGCGAACCAGTCCACGGCGCAATCGGTCTGGACGGTGGATGCGAGCGAATACCTGCCCTTCGGGGGCTGGGCGCGCAACGTGCAGAGCCTGATCGCCGAGGGCATGGTTCGCGACGGCTCGGGGGCGCGGATCGACGCGATGCCCTATGTCGCGGTGGAGCAGGGCGCGGCCAAGAACCAGATCACGGTGAACTGGCCGGAGGCGGCGAAGGGTCGGCTGCAGGTCACGCTGCGGATGGATAACCCGATCTGAACGATGTGAGCGGAGCCGGTCCGGGCCGGGGCGGACGGATTGGCGGGACGGCGCGTGGGACGAAGGTCTCGCGCGCCGTTTCTATGTCAGGTCGGCAGATGTCAGGCGAAAGGCGCGCCCGAAGCCGCCATTGAGGCTGGCCGAGGTCGCGCGGAGATCGAAGAAAAAGAAATCGGGCAGGTCGATATAGAGCTTCGATTTCGGATGATCGGAGAGCCAGCGGTCGCGCATCGCCGGGAAGGCGGGATCGTCGCGGTGAATGGCATGCGCCTCGACCTGCAACGAGAGGCGGGGATGGGTGAGCGGATCGCCTTTCGCGCCGGGCTCGCCAAGCAGCAACCCGGCCCGGCGGTCCCGGAGCAGGGCTGTCGTATGCGCCGCGAGGCTGGAAACGAAGGTTAACAGCTCTCCCTTAGGGCCGGGGCCGAGGGCGACGCGGGTTACGGCCGGCGCGCCCGTATCCGGGTCGAGCGTGCCAAGCGCGCCGAACCGGGCTTCGCGGATCAGGGTTTGCGCCAAGGCGCGAGCCTCGGCATCCGTGGGACGGATCGGGTTGGTCGGCGGGGTCGGCTGTGGCATGGGAGGCTCCTTCAAGGCGGCGCGATGGTAGGGCGCGGGCCTGCGGGCGACAATCGTCGAAGTTATCCACAGGATGCCGTAACGGAAGGTCGCGCGCCGAATCATTCTGAGCGTCCGATTCGTCTCGTCGCAGCCGCGGCATGATTTTAACCGTGCGGTCGATTTTCAAATTCAGTCGGGTCCGAGCGGAAACGCTACAGGCAAGCACTTGAATTGGCTCGCCTATTTTCTGCCTCATTTCCGTGCATTTACAGCGTTAGCGCAATCGGTGTCAAAAAATTTACAGAAATATGTAGCGTATAAAGGGGGTTACATGAATCTTAACCTTTGAGTTACAGTGGCGCGGGGTAGAGGGCCTGCACTATCACGCGGGCGACATGCGGACACGCCGTGCCGCAATGCGAAATTGCTGGGAGGAAGCTCATGACTGCGCAAGACAAGGTGACTCAGGTTCCAGAGGTCAAAGAGGTCCCGCCGGGCTTCGAGAACGCCCATGCCGACGCCGCGAAATATCGCGAGATGTATCAGGAATCGATCACCGATCCGGAGAAGTTCTGGGGCCGCGAGGGTAAGCGCCTCGACTGGATCACGCCGTATACCAAGGTGAAGAACACCGATTTCACCTTCGGCCATGTCGATATCAAATGGTTCGAGGACGGCGTGCTGAACGCCAGCGTGAACTGTATCGACCGTCACCTCGCAACGCGCGGCGACCAGACCGCGATCATCTTCGAGCCCGACGATCCGGAAACCCCGGCGCAGCACATCACCTATAAGGAGCTTTCTGAGAAGGTGAACCGCTTCGCCAACGTGCTTTCGAGCCAGGGCGTGATGCGCGGCGACCGCGTCGTGATCTATCTGCCGATGATCCCGGAAGCGGCTTACGCGATGCTCGCCTGTGCGCGCATCGGCGCGATCCACTCGATCGTCTTCGCGGGCTTCTCGCCCGACGCACTCGCCAACCGCGTCAACGACTCGGGCGCCAAGGTCGTCATCACCGCCGACACCGCCCCGCGCGGTGGCCGCCGCACGCCGCTCAAGGCGAATGCCGACGCGGCGCTGCTGCACTGCTCGGACAAGGTGCGCTGCCTCGTCGTGAAGCATACCGGCGACCAGACCTCGTGGATCGACGGTCGCGATGTCGACGTGAAGGCGATGATGGAGAACGTCTCGCCCGAATGTCCGCCGCGTCCGATGAATGCGGAAGATCCGCTTTTCATCCTTTACACCTCGGGCTCGACCGGCAAGCCGAAGGGCGTGGTGCATACGACCGGCGGCTATCTCGTCTACGCCGCGATGACGATGCAATACACGTTCGACTACCATGACGGCGACGTGTTCTGGTGCACCGCCGATGTGGGCTGGGTCACCGGTCACAGCTACATCGTCTACGGGCCGCTCGCGAATGGCGCGACCACGATCATGTTCGAAGGCGTGCCGACTTATCCGGATGCGGGCCGCTTCTGGGCCGTGTGCGAAAAGCACAAGGTCAACCAGTTCTACACCGCGCCCACCGCGATCCGCTCGCTGATGGGGCAGGGGCCGGAATGGGTCGAGAAATACGATCTCTCGGCGATGAAGGTGCTGGGTTCGGTCGGTGAGCCGATCAACCCCGAAGCCTGGGCCTGGTACGACAAATACGTCGGAAAGGGCAAATGCCCTATCGTCGACACGTTCTGGCAGACCGAGACCGGCGGCCACATGCTGACCCCGCTTCCGGGCGCCACGCCCACGAAGCCCGGCTCGGCGACCCGTCCGTTCTTCGGCGTGAAGCCGGTCGTCCTCGATCCGCAGACCGCGGTGAAGCAGGACGAGACCGAGACCGAAGGCGTGCTCTGCATCTCGGACAGCTGGCCGGGCCAGATGCGCACCATCTGGGGCGACCACGAGCGTTTCCAGGAGACCTATTTCAGCCAGTACAAGGGCTATTACTTCACCGGTGACGGCTGCCGCCGCGACAGCGACGGGTACTACTGGATCACCGGCCGCGTCGATGACGTGATCAACGTCTCGGGCCACCGCATGGGCACGGCGGAAGTCGAATCCGCATTGGTCGCGCATCAGGCCGTGGCCGAGGCCGCCGTTGTGGGCTACCCGCACGAGCTGAAGGGTCAGGGCATCTACGCCTATGTCACGCTGATGAACGATGTCGAACCCTCCGACGAGCTGCGTAAGGAGCTCGAGAAGTGGGTCCGCACCGAGATCGGTCCCATCGCGAAGCCCGATATCATCCAATGGGCGCCGGGCCTGCCGAAGACCCGTTCGGGCAAGATCATGCGCCGCATCCTGCGCAAGATCGCCGAGAACGATTTCGGCAGCCTTGGTGACACCTCGACGCTGGCCGATCCGTCGGTCGTCGATGATCTGATCGAAAATCGCGGGAACAAATGATGTCGGACAGCACGACCATGACGCAGACCAAGCCTGCCGTTCTGATCCTTCTCGGCCCTCCGGGTGCGGGCAAGGGCACGCAAGCGCGGATGCTCGAAGAGACCTTCGGCCTCGTGCAGCTCTCGACGGGCGATCTTCTGCGGGCCGCGGTGTCTCAGGGCACCGAGGCCGGTCTCGCCGCGAAAGCGGTGATGGAGGAGGGCGGTCTCGTCTCGGACGAGATCGTTCTGGCGATCCTGCAAGATCGCATGGCTGAACCGGATGTTGCGAAAGGGGTGATCCTCGACGGGTTCCCGCGCACCGCCGGTCAGGCTGCGGCGCTCGACGGTCTTCTGGAGGAGAATGGCCAGTCGGTGACGGCAGCGATCAGTCTGGAGGTCGATGACGAGGCGATGATCGCTCGCGTCGCCGGCCGCTACACCTGCGCCAAATGCGGCGAAGGCTATCACGACGAGTTCAAACAGCCCGAAGTTGCGGGTGTTTGCGACAAATGCGGCGGCACGGAGTTCAAACGCCGGGCCGACGACAATGCCGAGACGGCGCGCGCGAGGCTGGAGGCCTACCACGCGCAAACGGCACCGCTGATCGCCCATTACAAGGCGCTCGGTGTTCTCGAGGAGATCGACGCGATGGGCTCCATCGACGAGATCGCCTCGGGCCTTGGGTCGATCGTAAAGCGCGTCTCGGCCTGAATTTTGGGGAGGGGCGGGCCCATGAGGGGCCCGTCTGGAGAGAAACTAAAGGGAGTTAGTCTCATGGCGGACAAATCCTCGTCCAACGCCTATTGGAAGGCGAATATCCGGACCATCCAGATTTCTCTGGTGATCTGGTTCATCGTGTCCTTCGGCTTCGGCATCCTGCTGCGCCCGATGCTGGCAGGCATCAAAATTGGTGGCACTGATCTTGGCTTCTGGTTCGCCCAGCAAGGTTCGATCCTCGTGTTCCTGGTGCTCATCTTCACCTATGCGTGGCGGATGAACAAACTGGACCGCGAGCACGGCGTCGAAGAATAATCTCAGGGAGGAGAGAGGGACATGGATCAGTTTACCCTCAACCTGCTGGTGGTCGGCGCGACTTTCGTGCTCTACATCGGCATCGCGATCTGGGCCCGTGCGGGTTCCACGTCGGAATTCTACGCCGCGGGTCGCGGCGTTCACCCGGTCGTCAACGGTATGGCTACGGGCGCTGACTGGATGTCGGCCGCGTCGTTCATCTCGATGGCTGGCCTCATCGCCTTTGGCGGCTACGACACCTCGACCTATCTGATGGGTTGGACCGGTGGCTACGTGCTTCTGGCCATGCTGCTTGCGCCCTATCTGCGCAAGTTCGGCAAGTTCACCGTGCCGGAATTCATCGGCGACCGTTTCTATTCGCAAACCGCGCGCACCGTGGCCGTTATCTGCCTCATCGTTGCGTCGATCACCTACGTTATCGGTCAGATGACCGGTGTGGGCGTTGCGTTCTCGCGCTTCCTCGAAGTGGACAACACCACCGGCCTGTTCATCGGCGCGGCGATCGTGTTCCTCTACGCGGTTCTGGGCGGCATGAAGGGCATCACCTACACGCAGGTGGCTCAGTACGTCGTGCTGATCATCGCCTACACCATCCCGGCGATCTTCATCTCGCTGCAGCTGACCGGCAACCCGATCCCGGGTCTTGGCCTGTTCTCGAACGACGTCAACACCGGCGCGCCGATCCTGTCGACGCTGAACGACACCGTCGAGGCTCTGGGCTTCGCGTCCTACACCGGCCAGCATGACACCACGCTGAACATGTTCCTGTTCACCATGACGCTGATGATCGGTACCGCCGGTCTGCCCCACGTCATCGTGCGCTTCTTCACCGTTCCGAAGGTCGCCGACGCGCGTTCCTCGGCGGGTTGGGCGCTGGTGTTCATCGCGCTTCTCTACCTGACCGCTCCGGCTGTGGGTGCAATGGCGCGTCTGAACCTCGTTTCGACCTTCTACCCGAATGGCGTGAACGAGCCGGCCGTGGAAATGACCGCGATCGAGAACGACCAGAACCTCGCTTGGGTGCGTAACTGGGCCCAGACCGGTCTTCTGTCCTTCGACGACAAGAACGGCGACGGCCGCATCGAGTACAATGCGAGCGACGCAAACGAACTGACCGTGAACCGCGACATCATCACGCTCGCCAACCCCGAGATCGCCAACCTGCCGGGTTGGGTGATCGCGCTGGTGGCGGCCGGTGGTCTGGCTGCGGCTCTGTCGACGGCGGCTGGTCTTCTGATGGCGATCTCGTCGGCGGTCTCGCACGACCTGATCAAGTCGCAGATCAATCCGGGCATCTCGGAAAAAGGCGAGCTTCTGGCCGCCCGTATCTCGATGGCCGTGGCGATCGTCGTGGCGACCTATCTGGGTCTGAACCCGCCCGGCTTCGCGGCGCAGACGGTGGCTCTGGCCTTCGGTCTGGCAGCGTCGTCGATCTTCCCGGCACTGATGATGGGCATCTTCACGAAGCGCATCAACAACACCGGTGCTGTTGCAGGTATGCTCACGGGTCTCGCGACCACGCTGATCTACATCTTCCTGCACAAGGGCTGGTTCTTCATCCCGGACACCAACACGTTCACGGATGCGAACCCGATGATCCTCTCGATCAAGTCGACCTCCTTCGGTGTGATCGGCGCGGTCCTGAACTTCATCGTGGCCTACGTCGTGTCGAACGCGACCAAAGAGACCCCGGAAGATATCCAGGAGCTCGTCGAGTCGATCCGCGTGCCGAAAGGCGCCGGTGCGGCAGTCGACCACTGAGACAGCGGCGCGGGACGGGGTTCGCCTCGTCCCGACCTCTGAATCTTCGGCAGGCGCCCCTCGGGGCGCCGCCACCACCCAAAGGACAAGATCATGGCCGCCGATCTGACCCCGATCCTCGCATTTCTCGAAGGCGTCCATCCTTACGACAATCTGTCGCGCAACGAGCTGGAGCACCTCGCCAGTTCCTTCCGCCGTAGAGAATTGCCCGCGAATGAGACCGTCTATTCCTATCGCGAGCCGCTCAAGGGCATCTACCTGATCAAGCGCGGAGCGGTCGAAGTGACCGATCAGAACGGGGCGCTGGTCTCGATCCTCGGCGCGCGCAACACCTTTGGCGAGCGCGGGCTGATGCGCGACGGTCTGGCCGCGACCACGGCGCGCACCACTGCCGAGACCGTGCTGCTGGAGCTGCCGGTCGAAGAGTTCCGAGAGCTGTCGCAAAACACCCCCGCCTTCGCGCGCTTCTTCAACCGCGTGCGCGGCGGCGAGACCCGCACCAATTCCATCGCGACGATGAAGATCGCCGATCTTCTGGCGCAGGAGCCGATGGGCTGCGCGCCCGAGACCACCGTCACCGAAGCCGCGCGGCAGATGCGCGATGCGCATATTTCCTCGCTCGGCGTGACCGATTCCGAGGGCGGGCTGGTGGGCATCGTCACGGTGCGCGACCTGTCGAACAAGGTTCTGGCCGAAGGCCGCGCGCCCGATACGCCCGTGGGCGAGGTGATGACCCCCGATCCGGTGACGCTGACCCCCGAAGGGCTGGGCACCGACCTTCTGCATGTCATGCTGGAAAAGCGCGTCGGCCACCTGCCGATCACCGATCGCGGGCGCTTCGTGGGCATGATCACCCAGACCGATCTGACCCGCTTTCAGGCGGTCAGCTCGGCCGTGCTGATCCGCGATGTGGCGGGCGCCGAGACCGTGCCGGAGATGGCCGCCGTCACCGCGCGCATCCCGCAGCTTCTGGTGCAACTCGTGGGCGGGCATCACGCGCATGAGGTCATCACCCGGCTGATCACCGATGTCGCAGATGCGGTTACGCGCCGCCTGCTGAAGATGGCCGAGGAGGCGCTGGGGCCGCCGCCTGTGCCCTATCTGTGGCTCGCCTGCGGCTCGCAGGGGCGGCAGGAGCAGACCGGGGTGTCCGATCAGGACAATTGCCTGATCCTCGACGACGCCGTGACCGAAGCGGATATGGAATATTTCCGCCAGCTCGCGAAGATCGTCTCGGACGGGCTGGATGCTTGCGGTTACGTCTATTGCCCCGGCGACATGATGGCGACGAACCCGCGTTGGTGTCAGCCGGTCCGCGTCTGGCGCGACTATTTCCGCGGCTGGATCGCCAAGCCCAACCCCGAGGCGCAGATGCTCGCCTCGGTGATGTTCGATCTGCGCGCGATCGGCGGCAACGGGGCGGGGCTGTTCCAGCAGTTGCAGGAAGAGACCCTGGCGAAGGCGTCGAAGAACTCGATCTTCGTGGCCCATATGATCGCCAACAGCCTCAAGCATCACCCGCCGCTCGGCCTGATCCGGGGCTTCGCCACGATCCGCTCGGGCGAGCATCGCAACCATATCGACATGAAGCATAACGGCGTGGTCCCGGTGACCGATCTGGCGCGCATCTACGCGCTGCAGGGCCGCCTTCCGGAGGTGAACACCCGCGCCCGTCTGATCGAGGCCGAACATGCCGGCGTGCTGAGCCATTCCGGCGCGCGTGATCTGGTCGAGGCCTATGATCTGATCGCGTCGATGCGGCTGGAGAACCAGGCGCATCTCGCGCGCTCGGGGCGCAAGCCCGACAATTATCTTGCACCCTCGGACCTGTCCGATTTCGAACGCTCGCATCTGCGCGACGCCTTCGTGGTGGTGCGCACCATGCAATCGGCCGCCGGTCACGGCAAAGGCGCGATGAGCTGAGGAGAGCTTATGACGAACGACTTCATCTCGACCCTTGCTGCGGGCCTGCTGGCCGCCCTCGTGGTCTTCCTGCTCTCGCATCTGAGCAAGAGGTTCCGCGGCGAGAAGCTGCCGAAATGGGCGATGCCCGCAGCCATCGGGGCGGCGCTGATCGGCTATACGGTCTGGAGCGAGTATTCGTGGTTTCCCAATATGCGCTCCGAGATGCCCGATACGGTCGTCGTGCTGCAGCCGATCGACGAAAGCGTGCCGTGGCGGCCTTGGACCTATCTGGTGCCGATGGTCACGCGTTTCATGGCGGTCGATGCGGGCAAGGTGGAGCATCCGGTGGCGGGCAAGCCGGAGCTGGCCGAGACGGATCTGCTGCTGATCGGACGCTGGCAGAATTTGCAGACGGTGCCGACGGTCTATGACTGCAAGACCGACAGCCGCGCCGATCTGGTGAACGGGGCCACGCTGACGAAAGACGGAGAGCTGTCGGGCGGCGGTTGGCTGAAACTCACGCCCGACGACCCGGGGCTGAAAGCGGTATGCGCAGGAGGATGAGACCATGCCGGGGGGGAGGAAACATCGCGTCCTGATCGTGGAGGATGAGGACAATATCGCCATCGCGCTCGACTATCTGATGAGCCGCGAGGGGTTCGAGCATGACCGGATCGACACCGGGCGCGGCGCGCTGGAGAAAATCCGCGAGACCCGCCCCGATCTGGTGCTCCTCGACGTGATGCTGCCCGAGGTCTCGGGCTACGAGATCTGCGAGGGCGTGCGCGCCGACAAGGGCCTCGGCGATGTGAAAATCCTGATGATGACCGCGCGCGGCTCCGCGATGGAGCGCCGCAAGGGCCTCGCGCTCGGTGCTGACGGGTTCATCGCCAAACCCTTCGAGCTGCGCGAGTTGCGCGAGGAGGTCCACCGCATCCTCGACGGGGAGACGGCCTGATGGACCTCACCCGGCTTTCCCTGCGCACCCGGGTGTTTCTGTTCTTCGCCGCCTTGGCGCTCGGCAATCTGGTGGCGCTGGTGGCGGGGCTGTGGTTCGGCTTCACCCGGCTTGGCGACCCTGAGCTTCTGAATGCGATGGTGATCGGCGGCGCTGTCGCGGGCTTCGTGATCCTCGGGTTGATCGCCTGGATCTGGTTTCTGTTCGACGAGAACGTGGCCAAGCCGATCGAGCGGCTCTCGGGGATGCTGCGCGCCCGCACCACGGCCGAAATCGAGGGCGAGATGGATGCCGATATCGCGCGTTATCTGGGCGATCTGGCCCCCGCCGCGGCCTCGGTCACGCGTCACTTGTCGGAAACCCGTAACGCCCTGACCGAAGCCGTGCAGCGCGAGACGACGCGGCTCGCGCAGGAAAAGGAACGGCTCGAGGCGCTCTTGTCGGATGTGCCGGTGGGTGTGCTGCTCTGCACCGCCGATCATCAGCTGGCCTTCTATAATGGGCAGGCGGTGGAGTTGTTGGGCTCTGCCCATGCGCCGGGGCTGGATCGGCGCGTCTTCGACTATCTCAACCAGCCGCCCATCGCCCATGCCTATGACCGGCTTCTGGCGACGGAAGACCCGGATGCGGCCTCGGACCTGCTGTGTTCGACCAAGGCGGAGGGCCGGGTGCTCGCCGCGCGCATGCGGTTGCTGTCGGAGGGCGAGGATCACCATCTGAGCGCGCGCCCGGGCTATGTGCTGACGCTGCGCGATGTCTCGGGCGACATGGCCTCTCATGCGCAGCGCGAGCAGCTGATGGACGAGCTGTTCGACCGCATCCGCCGCCCTGCCGCAGCCCTGCAATCGCTGATCGGGGTGCTGACCGCCGATGACGGCCCCGCGCCGGGCCCTGAGCGGGATCGGGTTCGCGAGGCCGCCAATTCCGAGGCGCATCACCTCTCCGCCGCGATCCACGAATTCTTCGAGCGCCACGAGGCGAACCGCGCCGATTGGTGGCCGCTGGCGATGATCCGCGCCTCCGATCTGGGGCAGGCGGTGGCCGCGCGGGTGACCGCCGAGGGCGGGGCGATCCTGCCGGTCACGGCGGGGCTGATGCTGCGCTGCGAAGGCTTCGAGATGGTGGCCCTGCTGGCAGGTCTGGTGCGCAAGCTGACGGGGCGCCGCGACTTCCGGCTGGAGATCACCGAGGACGGCCCCGGCGCGCTGATCGCGCTGGAATGGGAAGGCGCGCCGGTGCCGATTGCGGAGCTGGAAGGCTGGCTCGATCAGCCGCTCGATGTCGGGCTGGAGGACGTCACCGGGCATCGCGTGCTGACCACCCATGCCGCCGAAATCTGGCCCGAGAAGCTGGGCGACACGCGGGCGCGGCTCTGCATCCCGCTGCGCGAGGCGCGCCATGTCACCAAGCGCCCGAAGCCGGTGCCGCGCGCGGTGGTCTATGATTTCGACCTGCTCTCGCGCGAGCGCGTGGCCGAAATCGCCGACACGCCGCTGACCGATCTGACCTATGTCGTCTTCGACACCGAGACGACCGGCCTGCTGCCCACCGAGGGCGACGAGATCGTGCAGATTGCCGCCGTGCGCATCGTCAACGGGCGGCGGATCGATACCGAGGTCTTTGACACGCTCGTCGATCCCAAACGCCCGATCCCGCCCGGCTCGACCGAGGTGCACGGCATCTCGAACGCGATGGTCGAAGGGGCGCCGGACATTGCGCAGGTGGGGCGCGATTTCCACCGCTTCGCCGAGGGGGCGGTGCTGATCGCGCATAACGCGCCTTTCGACATGGAATTCCTGCATCGCAAGGAGGTGGCGATCGGCGAACGGTTCGATCACCCGATCCTCGACACTGTGCTGCTGTCGGCGGTGGTGTTCGGGCAATCCGAGAGCCACACGCTCGACGCGCTGACCCACCGGCTCGGCATCACCATCCCCGAGGAAGCGCGCCACACCGCGATTGGCGACACGGTCGCGACGGCGGATGCCTTCCTGAAGATGCTCCCGGCGCTGCAGGCGCGAGGCTTGCGGACCTTCGGCGAATTGGTGGCCGAGCTTCGTAAGCACGGGCGACTGATCAAGGATCTGAACGGGTAGGGGGCGCTGCCCCCGTCGCCGTAGGGCGACAAGACTTAAGGGAGAGGGGGCCTAGCCCGACCGATAGTTGTCAGCCGAGTGCCTCTGCGGTGCTCAATTGGCTGATCGCACCGGACTGCGCCGGTGCATTTCGATCGCTGCCCAGCCAATGAGTAGCCCGTGATAAGTAAGCGCTTTGCCGATCCCCTCCTGCCGCTCTGGGATCATCTGTGGGCGTCCTGTGCGGAGATGAGGCACAGGAGAGGACGGCAAAATGGACGGCTCTTTAGACGGCTCAGCGGACGGTTACGCGGGCAGGATCGATATTTACGAGGGCCGGTCGGGTCGGCGAATGCGGAGCGAGGCGGAACGGGCTCGGATCGCGGCGGAAAGCATGGCGCCCGGAGCGAAGGTCTCCGATGTGGCGCGTCGGCACGCAGTGACCCGCTGGCAGGTCTATGACTGGCGCAAGAAGCTGAAGGCTGGCGCGCTGGCGCTGCCTGCGGAGACAGCTGACGAACCGATGTTCGCAGCGCTTGTCCTGGAACCGGAGCGGGGCGGGCCTGAATCCAGCCCGAAAGGGTGCGGCAGTGCGATCAAACCCGGCAGGATCGAGATGATGGTCGACGGTGTGACCCTGCATGTGCCGCCGGATATCGACGACGCGCAATTAACCCGAATGATCCGCGCGATCCGGGCAGCATCGCAATGATCTCGCCGACTGATGGGCTGCGCGTCTATGTGGCCACGCGCCCGACCGATTTCCGAAAGGGCATGGATGGTCTGGCGCTGTTGGTTCAGGAGACGATGGAGCTCGATCCGTTCAGCGGCGCGGCCTTTGTATTCCGCGCCAAGCGCGCGGACCGCATCAAGGTGCTGGTCTGGGACCAGACCGGAATCGTGCTGATCCACAAGCGCCTTCTGTGGTTGCCGCCTGTGATGCAAGAAGTTTCTGACCCTATTGGCATGTGATCGAGTGCGGTCTTCTGTCAGGCCTCGTTTTGCGGCATTTCCAGAAGCCGCGGGCCGGGATGGTGATCAGCGGATCGGGTCCTAATCTGGAAGCCGAGCTCTATCGCTCTGCCGCTTGTCCTGGTTTTCCCAATCCGGATCTGTTCGATCGTTTTGCCCATTCGGTTCGTCGTCTTCTCACACTCCCCATCGCACCGGCATTGACTGGTTACGACACGATATTCATGCCACTGCTGCCAGTGCCGGATCCCTGTAATCCTCATTTTTCATCAGCATCGCCCAGATCTGCCGCGCCATCTTATTAGCCAATGCGATCGCGACCAGCATCTTCGGCTTGCGCGCCATCATCCGGCCAAGCCAACCGTCCGCCGGGATCTTGTGGCGCGCGCGGCCCATGATCCTTGTCATTGCCCCGATGATCAGAAGCCGCCGAATGTCCGTCTGACCGGCCTTCGATATTCGCCCCAGGCGCGCCTTACCGCCCGAAGAGTGCTGACGTGGCACGAGCCCCAGCCAGGCCGCGAAATCTCGGCCACACTTGAATTGCGCCATTTGGGGTGCAAAGGCCTCGACCGCGAGCGCCGTCAGAGGTCCGACCCCAGGCATCGTCTGCAGCCGGCGCGCCGTGTGGGTCGCCGCCGCCAGTTCTTTCAGGGACTTGGTCTTCGCGTTGATCCTGTCGGTCTTCTCGGCAATTTGCGCCAGCAGGTCGCGGCATTCCGCGATGATCAGGGCCGGCAGGTCGCAGGCGGAATCTTCAATCAACGCCTCGATCCGCTTGCGATGGCCAATGCCGGCAGGAAACACATGACCATACTCGTAGAGCACCGCGCGCAGCGCGTTCACCAGTTCGGTGCGCTGATAGACGAGGCGCTCACGGCCGCGGAACAGCATCGCCCTGGCTTGCTGATCTTCGGTCTTGGGGGAGACGAACCGCATCTCGGGCTGACGTGCGGCGATAACGATCGCCTCGGCATCGGCGGCATCGTTTTTCTGGCGCTTTACGAAAGGCTTGACGTATTGCGGCGCAATAAGCTTGGCGTCGTGTCCCAGCTTGGCCATCTCGCGCGCCCAGTAGCTGGCGCTGCCGCAAGCCTCGAATACGACATGGCAGGATGGCTGTTCAGCCATGAACTGCCGGAACTGTTCACGCGTCAGCTTCTTACGAAATGTCACATGGCCCGTCATGGTCGCACCGTGAAGTTGAAAAACACGTTTTGCCAAGTCCACCCCGATTATCGTATCTTTCATCTTGCCGTCCTCTCAGTTTCGTGGCTCTCAGACCACCATCTTGGCACATCGCGATGCCGTCTGGGGAGGGCGGCAACCACCCCATCTGGAAGGTACGAAATTCGTCTGGCCCAAGGCGCAGGAGGGTGTGATCAAGATGTCGCCAGCGCAGTTCTCGGCATTGTTCGAAGGTCTCGACTGGCGGCTTGTTCGCCCCGAGCGTGTGCGGCGACCAGACTTGGCGGGGTAGGAGCTGCGGCAGAATGACTCGGGGATGATTTGTCGGTGGCAGGGCGCCGCCCCGTGTGCTTGATCGCAGTCATGACCGACACCGTTCTGGCCGAAGAAAACGCACTTCTGAAAGCCCGCCTCGCCGAGACCGAGGCGGCGCTTGTGGATGCGGTCGAGGCGCAGCGGCGACTGGAAAGCATCGTCAGCGAACTGCGGCGAGAGAAGTTCGGGCGGAGATCCGAGAAGCTCGATGCGGAGCAGTTCAATTTGCCGCTCGAAGATGTCGAACTGGCGCAGGGCGTGCTGGAGGCGGCGCAAGAGAAGGCGCGGCGCGCCCTAAAGGGACAAGGCGCTGCCGAGAGCGGCAGGCCGAACCGCAATCGGGGTCACCTTCCAAACCATCTGCCCCGGATCGAACGGGTCATCGAACCCGAATGCACCCTCTGCCCCTGCGGTTGCGGCGAGATGGCCAAGATCGGCGAGGACGTTTCCGAGCGGCTCGACGTGGTTCCGGCCCAACTCCGTGTGCTTGTCACCCGCCGGCCCAAATATGCCTGCCGGCGCTGCTCCGGCACGGTGACGCAGGCCCACGCCCCGGAACATGTCGTGCCCGGCGGGTTGCCCACAGAGGTCCTGATCGCGCAGGTCATGGTGGCCAAGTTCGGCGATCATCTTCCCTTCTACAGGCAGGCCGAAATCTATACCCGGCAGGGGATCACCCTGGACCGGGCCACGCTCGGCAACTGGGTGGGACGCGCCTGTTTCCACCTGCGTCCGATCGCCGATCACCTGAAGGAACGGCTGAAAGGTGCGGACCGGATCTTCATGGACGAAACAAGAGCACCGGTGCTCGACCCCGGGCGACGGAAGACGAAGACCGGTTACTTCTGGGCCATCGTTGCCGATGATCGGGGGCACGGTGGCGCAGACCCTCCCGTGGTGATGTTCCACTACGCGCCCGGCCGCGGTGCCGTGCATGCACTTCGATTCCTTGAGGGCTATCGCGGGCGGTTCGTGCAATGCGACGGCTATGAAGCCTATGACAAACTCACCCGGATCGACCGGCTTGAGGGCCCATGGACGCTCGTCCATTGCTGGACGCATGCGCGTCGGCGGTTCGTGAAGCGCCTGGAAAAGGATGGGTCGCCGATTGCCGAGGAAGCTCTGCGCCAGATCGCCGAGCTCTATGCCGTCGAAAAATCCGTGCGCGGCCTTGCTCCAGACGCCCGACTTGCTGCCCGGCGCAACCTCTCGGCACCAGTCATCGCCGCTTTCCGTCCCTGGCTCGAGGCACAGCTCTCGCGCATCCCGCGTTCATCCAAGTTGGCCGAGGACATCCGTTACACTCTGGCGCGCTGGCCCAGCCTCACGCGGTTCCTTGAAGACGGCCGTCTGGAGCTGGATACCAACCCGGTGGAGAACCAGATCAGGAAGATCGCCCTGACACGGAAAAACGCGCTCTTCGCGGGGCACGAGGTCGGAGCAGAGAACTGGGCATTGCTCGCGAGCCTGATCGCAAACTGCAAGATGTGCGGCGTCGATCCGGTCAGTTACCTCTCCGACACTTTACGCGCACTGCTCGATGGGCATCCCAAAAGCCGCATCGACGCACTCATGCCCTGGAACTACCAGATCCCGTCAAGCATCGCCGCGTAGGGGATCGGCAAAGCGCTTACCGTGATAACGAGAAAGGGCGCGGAATACACCGCGCCCCCTTCCTTTTCGTGTTGTGCGATCTAAGCCCCGTCAGCCTTCGCTGGCGTTGACCGATTTCCCGGGCACAGCGCTTGC
The DNA here is from genome assembly GCF_002020045.1 of Thioclava sp. F28-4. Lineage (NCBI taxonomy): Bacteria > Pseudomonadati > Pseudomonadota > Alphaproteobacteria > Rhodobacterales > Paracoccaceae > Thioclava > Thioclava sp. F28-4. The sequence goes on from NZ_MPZQ01000007.1 coordinate 235,549, forward strand.
AACGCCTTCGTGGCCAGGGGTGGCGCCAGTCTTTTCGATCCGCTGCGCGATCTCGTCGCGCACAAGGTCTGGGCAGTCAGGATGGTTTGCAATCCGCTTGGCGTTGGCGAGCGTGGCGGTTTCGCTGAACAGGCGGAAAAACTCTTCCGCTTTGGGCGTACCCGCGAGTTGTGCCAGGACGCTCTCGAGGCTTGCGAAGAGCGCTTTGTTCGCGCGGTCATGTTCGCGGTGCTGATCAAGAGCGATCTGCGCAGTGAGGTTCTCCGCGCGGGCTTTCATTTGCCGTTGGCGGTCGGTCATACGGTTCCAGTCGATGACAGGATGTCGGTGTTTCTGTGCCATGTAGTCGAGTCCTTTCGTAGCGGTCTTTGCAGTGTCTGCCTCGCGCCTGTCGCGAGGCTTCTTGGACGCTAATGATGAGGTGGGTTCATCGCGCTGGGCGCGGAAATCGAATTCGCGATCTTTTTCACGTTTTCTCATCAGAGCCCCGATCGACGTCGTCGAACCGGGCGGGCGACAAGCGGCGCCGAAGCGCATTCAGCGGCAACGAAAGCGATCTGCGCGCTTGAGCGAGACGCTGCCGGGCTTTTTCGGGCAGCGTTTTCGCAATCTCGAGAAGCGCAGCGTCCGCCGCCGCAATCTGTGAAAACTCATCCGCGAGTTCGGCACGCGCTTCTTTGCGGGCGCGTTGCCGGAGAACCGCAAGCGCGCGCCCGAATAGGAGCCGCACCGGTGATGTCGTATCGACCTGAGCGTCCTGTCGCGCCGTCTCGTCCGTGTCGGGGACAACATCCACGCGGCCTTCAGCCACGGCCGCCGCGACATCGAGCACGGACTGTGCGTCTTGTTGCTGCTGCGTGACGGTACGCTCTTGATCTGCGAGCGCCGATTTTTCGGCAGCGAGGGTTTCCTCGGCCTTCTTCACCACCTTGTCGCGAGTGGCGAGTTCAATCTCCTTGCTCTCGCGCCATTTTCTTGGGCTGACGTGATCGCGATGTTCTGGCAACGTGACCTCGGTTCCAGGATCGACCGCTCCGTTCGCGCGCGCTTCGCGGACTTTCCTGTTGTGTTTAAGGGCCTCCCGCAGGGCCTGCTTGCGACGCTTGCCGCGCTGGAGCCCAATCGCCGCGAACCATTCACCAACGCTATCTTGCGCTTTCTCGTAACTGCGGATCAGCGGGTGGACCGCTGGCTGCAGCATACGCCGACCATCCACTGTCACTGCGCGGGGAATGATCACGGCGTGGATATGATATGCTGTTTCGTCGAGATCGGCGCGTGCATGAACGCAGTCATCGCCGAAGTTCGTCAAGAGCCACTCCGTGGCCCGAGCCTCGAATTGCATTTCTCGCGTCGGTCCGCTCTCCCCGAAAAACTCGGTAAGATCCTTTTCGAACCACTCTTTGTTTACCGTCAGAATGATTTCGCGCAGCGGACCGTGCCGGGTTGCGCGCCAAGGATCGCGCGGCCCACGGAAAAGCGCATTCTTGAGCTCCGTCTTCCGACGCCGGCGGCGCAGCTGCTCCAGTTCGAGGAGATGGTTCGCGTGGCGCATGTCTTGGATCTCGTCCCACGCATCTTGTGCCCAGGTTTTCGAGCCGATCAGGCGCCGGTTGTGTGCCATGAGAGTGCGTTCGCAATGTCCGTGATCGCCCCCACTGCGCGTCCGGTGCTTTTCATAGCCGGCGAGATTGCGAGGGTGCATGCCTTGCATGCGCATGACGATTGGGTAGTCGGTTTTGGTTGCTGATGACATGGTCGATCTCCGTGTTTGTGAGATCGAGATGGGTTCATGTCATTCAGCGCAAAAATCGCTGTGAATTTCCCCCGGTATCTGCCCGGGAGGTGCTTGCGAGGCGGGTGTCGGGACGGCTAGGCGACTGCGGGAGGCTCGGTCACAAAGGGCGTATTCCGTTGAAAAACTCGCGCTTGATTGCTGGGCGTGGCGCTGATTCAATTCCGACATCAGGTGGGAGGATTGGCG
>NZ_MPZQ01000070.1:0-242 GCF_002020045.1 Thioclava sp. F28-4
GAGAAATCCGCGCGGGCCGCCGCAAATGTCTGACGGGCCCGCGCGTTTGATTAGATCATCGGCATCCCGCCGGTGACGGCCACGGTCGCGCCGGACGTGTAGCTCGAGCGCGGATCGGCGAGCATCACGTAGGCGGATGTTCTCGCCGGGGTCTAAAGTGGCCAAACGATCAGCAGCAGCGGCAAGCTTACGGCAACGACGATCACCTCGAGCGGCAGTCCAAGCTTCCAGTAGTCGCCGAA
>NZ_MPZQ01000008.1:0-159499 GCF_002020045.1 Thioclava sp. F28-4
ACATAGAGCCAGTCGCGCACGTTCGAGCCGTCGCCATAGATCGGCAGCGGCTTGCCCGCGAGCGCGTTCAGGATCACGACCGGGATCAGCTTTTCGGGGAAGTGATAGGGGCCGTAATTGTTCGAGCAGTTCGTGAGCACCACTGGCAGGCCATAGGTCTCGTGCCAGGCGCGCACGAGATGGTCCGAGCCCGCTTTCGAGGCGGAATAGGGACTGTTCGGCGCGTAGGGCGTCTCTTCGGTGAACTGGCCGGTGGGGCCGAGCGTGCCATAGACCTCGTCGGTCGAGATGTGATGGAAGCGGAAGCTCTCGGGACGGCCTTCGGCTTCCCAAAAGCTGCGCGCCGCCTGCAGCATGTTGTAGGTGCCCATCACGTTGGTTTCGATGAAGGCGCCGGGGCCGTCGATCGAACGGTCGACATGGCTTTCGGCTGCGAGATGCATCACCGCGTCGGGCTTGTGGCGGGTGAAGATCGCCGCCAAGGCCTCCGGGTCGCGGATATCGGCCTGTTCGAACGCATAAAGCGGGCTATCGGCGACGGGCGCGACATTCTCGAGGCAAGCGGCATAGGTCAGCGCGTCGAGGTTCACCACCTCATGGCCGCGCGAGACGGCGAGACGGACGACGGCGGAGCCGATGAACCCGGCACCCCCGGTGACGAGGATCTTCATGCTGCGCCCTCCCATTTGAAGGGGCTGTCGAACCCGGCAAACAGCGGCGCTTCCGCATCCTTACCGGACAAAACAGGCTCTGTTCCTGCGGAAAACGGCCAATCGACGCCCAGATCGGGATCGTCCCAGCGGATCGCGCCCTCACACTCGGGCGCGTAGTAATCCGAGCATTTGTAGACGATCTCGGTCCCCGGCTCGAGCGTGACGAACCCATGCGCAAAGCCCGCCGGGATCAAGAGTTGCTTGCCGTTCTCAAAACTCAGCTCGGTGCCGAACCAATGGCCGTAAGTCGGGCTGCCCTTGCGGATATCCACCGCGACATCCCAGAGACGCCCGCGCCCGCAGCGCACGAGCTTCGCCTGCGCGTGCGGCGGGGCCTGAAAATGCAACCCGCGCACCGTGCCCACGGTCTCCGAGACCGAATGATTGTCCTGCACGAAATCGTTCTCGATCCCGGCCTCGGCAAATCGCTTCGCCGAATAGCTCTCGGAGAAAAATCCGCGGTGATCGCCGAATCGCTTCGGGGTGATCACAAGAACGCCGCTGAGAGGAGTTGGTTCGACCTGCATTCGCCCTGCCTTCATTGCTTCGGGAAAGTTGTGCCAAAGCACGGCCCGAAAGGCCAGCGACATCGCTGTAAGCAAAGAAATCAGGGGAAATCGGGAAAATGGTCGGAGCGAGAGGATTCGAACCTCCGACCCCCTGCTCCCGAAGCAGGTGCGCTACCAGGCTGCGCTACGCTCCGACCGTGGGCGGGGAATTAGCCGCTTGTGCAGGGTTTTGCAAGGGGGTCTGAGTCAGCTTCTTGAATTGCGTGCACGAAGGCCCAAAACGCGACCCAGAAGCGACGATCGCGGGGCGGTGACGGTTTCGGACCGGCCCCTTGTGCGCAGCACCGGCTGGTTCTCGGAGACACGGGTCTCGCGGATGACGATGTAGATACCCGAGAGGATCACCACGCCCGCGCCGACAAGCGTCGGGATGTCCACGCTTTCGTGGAAGATGATCCAGCCGTAGAAGACCGCCCAGAGGATCTGCGAATATTGCATCGGCGCGACGATGGCAGCCTCTCCCGCGCGATAAGCGAGGATTTGCAGGAAGGAGGCGGTCAGGCCGAAGATCGCGATCACCGCCATGAGACCGAGATCACCGATCTGTAGCGGCTGCCAGACGAAGGGCAGAAGGATCGCCATGACGATCACATTGCCCAGAAGCGGCGAGAGCAGCAGCACGACAGAACGCTCCTCGGAGCCAATCTTGCGCACGATCACCGAGGCCAGAGAACCCGTGACCGCCGCCGTCATCGCCGCAAAGTGGCCCGGTGCGAGATCCGCCTGACCGGGGCGCACCACGATCACCACGCCGATCAGGCCGAGGATAACCGCGGCCCAGCGGTGAATGCCGACCTTCTCGCCCAGGATCGGGATCGAGAAGACGGTCACCAAGAGCGGCATCGCGAAGAGGAGCGGATAGACCTGCGCGAGCGGCAGGGTCGAGAAGGCGTAGAACGCACAAAGCCCGGTGACGACGGTGGTAAAGACCCGACCGACGACCCAGCCGGGGTGAACCGGGCGCAGGCTTCCCCCGCGTTTGTCGTTGAGCAGGATCACCGAGAGCAGGGGAAAAGACAGGAGCGCCGCGAAGAACACGATCTGAACCGGCGAATAGGTCTGGCCCAGATGTTTGATGATGACGTCATGCGTGGCGAAAATCGCCATCGAGGTCAGGCCGAGCGACGCACCGCGCGCGTTTGATTTTCCGCCGAAATCGGGCATGGGAGGCTCCCGGTGTTATCGCTCACATCTTGAGCGGATGTTCGGGAGTTGCAAGGCCGCGGCATGAAAAAGGCGCGAGCTTGCGCCCGCGCCTTTCACAAAACTTGTCTCGTGGATCAGAGCGAGGCGTCGAGCGCTTCGATGATCTTGTCGCCCATTTCGGAGGTCGAGACCGGGGTGCCACCTTCGGGGCCCATCAGGTCTGCAGTGCGCACGCCATCGGCCAGCACTTTCTCGATCGCGGTTTCCAGACGAGTCGCCTCGTCGCCCTGATCGAAGCTGTAGCGCAGCGCCATCGCGAAGCTGAGGATACAGGCGATTGGGTTGGCCTTGCCCTGCCCCGCAATGTCGGGGGCCGAGCCATGCACGGGCTCGTACATCGCTTTCGGGCGACCATTCGCCATCGGCGCGCCGAGCGACGCGGAGGGCAGCATCCCGAGCGAGCCGGTCAGCATCGCGGCGCAGTCGGACAGGATGTCGCCGAACAGGTTGTCGGTGACGATCACGTCGAACTGCTTGGGCGCGCGCACGAGCTGCATCGCGCCGTTATCCGCATACATGTGGCTCAGTTCGACTTCCGGATATTCCTCGCCGACGCGGGTCACGACCTCGCGCCAGAGGATGCCCGACTCCATCACGTTGGCCTTCTCCATCGAGCAGAGCTTCTTGTTGCGCTTCATCGCCAGTTCGAACGCGGCGCGGGCGGCGCGCTCGATCTCGGACTCGGTGTAGCGCTGGGTGTTGATGCCGACGCGCTCGTTACCTTCCTCGAAGATGCCGCGCGGCTCACCGAAATAGACGCCCGAGGTCAGTTCGCGCACGATCATGATGTCGAGGCCTGCCACCACGTCCTTCTTCAGCGACGAGAAATCGGCCAGCGCGTCGAAGCATTGCGCGGGGCGCAGGTTGGCAAACAGGTCCATCTCCTTGCGCAGGCGCAGCAGACCGCGCTCGGGCTTCACAGAGAAATCGAGCACGTCGTATTTCGGACCGCCCACGGCACCGAGCAGAACCGCGTCCACTTCCTGCGCCCTCGCCATCGTCTCATCGGCCAGCGGCACGCCGTGCTTGTCATAGGCCGCACCGCCGACGAGGTCTTCGCTGACGTCGAAGGCGAGATCGCGCTTGGCACCGTACCAGTCGATGACTTTGCGAACCTCGGCCATGACTTCGGGGCCGATCCCGTCGCCGGGCAGGATGAGGATGGAGGGGTTGGACATGAGGATAATCTCCCAAGAAAACAGGGTCTCGAAGGGCGTATCCCCTGCCCGCCCCTTGGTCAAGCGGCACAGGTCGCGAAACCGTGTCTGGACGATCGGCAAGCGGTTGCCGAGGCTTCGGCGGGCTTTTGCGGATCAGGTGGTTGGCGAGTGGCCCCCGCACGCGTATGAGCGCATGCTAGAGTTTAGAGCAGGCAGACGACACATGAGGGCGAAATGAATCGCAGGGTATTGATCCTGGGAATGGGCGGTTTGTTCGGATCTGCTGCGGCACGGTCCTTCAGGGCCGCTGGCTGGGACGTCGATCGCTATCGCCGGGGCACCGACATGGCTATCGCAGCGCGCGGCGCGCGGTGGATCGTAAATGCGATGAACCCGCCGAACTACCACGACTGGGCGAACCAGATCCCCCAGATCACCAAGCAGGTTCTAGCCGCGTCGCGCGACAGCGGAGCCTCGGTGATGGTGCCGGGCAATGTCTATGTCTACGGGCGCGAGCCGTCTCCGTGGAGCGCATCGACCCCGCATCACGCCTGCACCCGAAAGGGCAAGATCCGCGCCGAGATGGAGGCGCGCTACCGCGCCCATGCCGAAGAGGGCCGTTCGGTCGCGATCCTGCGCGGCGGCGATTTCATCAATGCCGAAGCGCCCGACACGCTGCTCAACCGGGTGATGTTGAAGGATTTGCGCAAGGGCAAGATCACGTCGCTCGGCAAGCCCGATGCACAGCGAGTCTATGCCGATCTCGAGGATATGACCCGGATCGCCGTGCAACTGGCCGAAACCGAAGATCACACGCCCGGTCTGCTCGACCTCGGTTTTCCCGGCACGCGGTTCTCTGCGCGCGAACTGGCCGAGGAATTCTCGAGTCAGATGGGGCGCGACATCTCGATCAAGAAATTCCCGTGGACGGCGCTGCTGCTTGCCTCACCCGCATGGGAGCTGGCACGCGAGCTGCGCGAAATGCGCTACCTGTTCGACATGAGCCACGAGATCGACGGCACAGATTTCCACGCGCGCTTCCCGGAATTCACACCGAAGACGCTGCAGCGCGTGGTGTTCGAGCATCTCTATATCCGGGGCCTCAAGGTCGTGCCCGATCAGGGCAACGCGATGTCGAGCCACACCATCTTGTGACGCGAGGCGGCTGCAGCCGCCTTCGCCAAGGGCGCGCCCGGCTTCGGCCAGACGACGCCCGCCCCTGTCACTTTCAGATCGGTCGACGGCAGAACGTAATCGAGCCGCAGATTGCCCGGCCCGTCGTAATCGGCGGTATCGAGGCCCGGATCGCCTTCATGCGCGGGATCGGCAGCCAGCTTCGCGCCGTCACTGCGCGGCCGCGGGTCTTGCAGATGCGGGCCGTTCAGCAGCAGATCGAGCGCATCGCGCCGTCCTTCCCCATCCATCGGATCGAGACTGGCGTCGCCTAGCAGGATCACCGGCGCTTCGGGCGGCAGCGCGTCGAGTTCCCCATCCAGATACCGGAGCCAGAAGGCGATCTCGTCGCGATTACGGCGTCCGTTGCGATCTTCCGGCCCGTCGAAAACAGGCGGCGTCGCGGCGAAGGCCAGAAGATGCAGCGGCTCGCCCGAAGGCAGTTGGAGCGGCACATCCCAATGCGCGGTGGAGCTGAGACGCTGCACCTCCAGCGCCTCCGGCGACAGGTCCGCCCCTGCGCTCTGCCCGTCGGGCAGGTCCTTCCAGAGCATCTTGGAGAAATCGCGCGCGCGGTCGGCCTCGATCGGGTAACGCGACAGAAGCGCCAGACCGCCCTGCCCCGGAAACCGCCCGTAGCCCTGCGCATCGCGCGCTTCACCAAGCTTGCCGTTTCCGTCTAGATCCACCCCGCTCGGCCAGCCGCTATTGGGGTGCGGCGCGAAGAGATACGGATAGGGCTGCGCGAAAGTCTCATTCAACGCGGCCAGCGCCTGCCCGTCATAGTCCCAGTCGATCCCGGTCAGCAAAAGCACATCCGGTGCGATCGCATCGACGATCCGGGTCACAGCCGCGACCTGCGCTGTGTCGTTGCGGATATCTTTCAGCAAAAGCCCCGGACCCCGGCGCGAAAGCCCGGCATCCCATGTCGCCACGCGCAGGCTCTCTGCCGCGGCAGGCAGTGCCAAGCAGGTCGCGATCAGGCCGGCAAGTAGTCGCTCGCCCCGGAAGCGAGACGCTTGTTTTCGATCATTTGCGCCACCCGCGCCAGCGCGATGCCGCGCATGAACAGGCTTGCGGGAAGGAAGGCCCATGCCGTCACCATCCAGATCATCGTGTGGGGCACTTCGAGCGTCACGATCACGAAACTGACCGAGACGAGTTTGAGCACCGCTGGAATAAGGAAGGGCAAGAGGAAGCCCAGCGCAATGTTGAACCAGGAATCGCGGCGCAGACGCTCGACCACGTCGCCGCCTGCGGTCGGGTCGAAAGTCGGCAGATTGACCCAGACGTTGAATTTCGTATGCGCCTGCGGCCAGCCCATGATCCGCATGACGATGACGAAATAGCCAAGGGTCAGCAGCGAGATCAGGTAGGCCATGCCCGCAGCGGTGCGCACCAGCGCGACCTGATGCAGCGAGGCATCCGCTGGCAGCGCGAGTTGCAGCAGGCGAACGGGGCTGTAAGGCACATCGATGGAGCTGGCGACGGTCGTGCCGAGAACCTCGATCAGTCGGGTGAGCGTCGAGGCGTGATATTGCGACTGCACCGCCAGCGAGAGCAGCAGCACCGTCAGGAACAGCGACATGAAGCGGATGCGGTTGAAGGGCGGCGCATCGCGGAACTCGATCAGACCGGGATAAACGGAAGCATATTCGAAAAGGGTCAGCGCGAAACCGAACAGCGCCATAAGCGCCACGATCTGTGCGGTGTCACTACTTGTATCAGGCAGAATGAGCGCGGGGGTGCATATCACCACCGCGACGAGGATCGCGCGAACAAGCGCCCCTGAGAGACGTGAGAACACAGTTACCCTACCCTTCCCTGCGGTCGGATGCGGTACATTGCCGATCCTTTTACCCGCAAGACGCGCGCCAACTGTGGCGCGCTGCCTCAAACTTGCCATGATTTTGCCCAAGTTCCCGATCCAAGCAAATAGTGTTTTCAGACTCTGTGCCGCATTAAGGCATTTTCTTGGAAGACCTGGTGCGACATTGCATCAACAAAGGTGCAAAAATGTGGCAACCTAGGAGGCGAAACCATATTTTGTGGATCAAGGGGTTAGCGCCTCAAAAACCCTCAGGAGTCGCGATTGGCAAAGCCAAGTGCGGCAAGCCCGACACCATCCGCCAAGAGCTGAATCCCAAGCAATAGTCCAAGGATTTGCGTCGCGATCTGATCGAAAGCAGAGAAGATCAGCACGCCGATCAGGATCGAAACCGCGCCCGACAGGACCAACATCCACCGCAGGCGCGGCCCGGCAAGGCGCAGACCGATGAGCAAGCGCAGCGCGCCCATCAGCAGGAAGAGCACGCCGACCACCGCCGCGAGCGAAACCGTGCCGGACATCGGATCGGCCATCAGCCAGACGCCGACGACGATGTTGAGAAGTGCGATCAGCGCATGCCACGCCCGATGCGCCCCGTCGCGGTCGTTAAAGGCGAGCCACGCCTGCACCACCCCGGCGATCAGGAACAGGATGCCGACGAAGGTGGTCAGGGCCAGCGAGGTCGCGAAGGGATTCGTGATGGCCGCAACGCCGAGAACGATCAGCACGAGGCCGGTCACCAGAAACAGGGTCGAAACGCGCATCGCATCATCCTCTCGATCTACGTCAAATGATGAACCCTACCACGGGCGCCGGGTTCCCGCGCCCCCTCTCATGTAAAAAGCCGCCCCGGTCGGAGCGGCTTTCCATGTAGCGATAGCTTCTTGGGTTACACCCAGGGACGCGCCTGATGCATCTGCGTCTCGAACGTGTCGATGGCCGCGGCCTTCTCCAGCGTCAGACCGATATCGTCGAGACCTTCGAGCAGGCAGTGCTTCTTGAACGCATCGACGTCGAACTTGATCGTCTCGCCTTCCGAGGTCGTGATCTCCTGGTTCTCGAGATCGACGGTCATCCGTGCGTTCGAGCCCTTCTCGGCATCCTTCATCAGCATGTCGACCTGCTCCTGCGGAAGCACGATCGGCAGCATCCCGTTCTTGAACGAGTTGTTGTAGAAGATGTCGGCGAAGGAGGTCGAAACGATCACCTTGATGCCGAAATCGGCCAGCGCCCACGGGGCGTGCTCGCGCGAGGAGCCGCAGCCGAAGTTGTCGCCGACCACGAGGATCTGCGCTTCGCGATATTGCGGCTTGTTGAGCACGAAGTCGGGGTTCTCGTTGCCCTGACGGTCGTAACGCATCTCGTCGAACGCATGCACGCCGAGACCGGTGCGCTTGATCGTCTTCAGGAAGCCCTTGGGGATGATCATATCGGTGTCGATATTGACCAGCGGCATGGGAGCGGCGATCCCGGTGACTTTTTCGAACTTTTCCATTCTCGTCGCTCCTTACGCGTCTTCCAGTTCCATCAGCTTGCGCACATCGGTCAGATGACCGGTGACAGCAGCTGCGGCGGCCATTTGCGGGCTCATCAGATGGGTGCGGCCCTTGTAGCCCTGACGCCCTTCGAAGTTCCGGTTCGAGGTCGACGCGCAGCGCTCGCCCTCGGCCAGCTGGTCGGGGTTCATCGCGAGACACATCGAGCAGCCCGCCATGCGCCATTCGAAACCGGCATCGAGGAAGATCTTGTCCAGACCTTCTTCCTCCGCCTGCGCGCGCACGAGACCCGAGCCCGGCACGACCATCGCACGGACGCCATCGGCCAGCTTGCGGCCTTTGACGACTTCAGCGGCGGCGCGCAAATCCTCGATCCGGCCGTTGGTGCAGGACCCGATGAAGACAACGTCGATCTTGATGTCGGTCAGCTTGGTGCCAGCTTCGAGGCCCATGTAGTCGAGCGCCCGCTTGGCCGCTTCGACCTTGCCGCCTTTGAAGTCCTCCGGCGCGGGGACAGAGCCCGAGATCGGCAGCACATCCTCGGGCGAGGTGCCCCAGGTCACAACCGGTTCGATCTCTTCGGCCTTGATGGTGACGACCTTGTCGAAATGCGCGCCCTCATCGGTGTAGAGCTGCTTCCACCAATGCAGAGCCGCTTCCCATTGCGCGCCTTTCGGAGCGTGGGCCCGGCCTTTGACATACTCGAACGTCTTCTCGTCCGGGGCGATCAGGCCTGCGCGCGCGCCGCCTTCGATCGCCATATTGCAGACGGTCATGCGGCCTTCCATCGACAGATCGCGGATCGCTTCGCCGCAATATTCGATGACATGGCCGGTGCCGCCGGCGGTGCCGGTCGCGCCGATGACCGACAGCGTGATGTCCTTGGCGGTGACGCCCGGACGCAGCTTGCCGGTGATCTCGACCTTCATGTTCTTCGACTTCGACTGGATCAGCGTCTGGGTGGCCAGAACGTGCTCCACTTCCGAAGTGCCGATGCCGTGGGCGAGCGCGCCGAACGCGCCATGGGTCGCGGTGTGGCTATCGCCGCAGACGACGGTCATGCCCGGCAGGGTCCAGCCCTGTTCGGGGCCGACGATGTGGACGATGCCCTGACGCACGTCGGAGACCGGGTAATAGTTCACCCCGAAATCCTTGGCGTTCTTGTCGAGCGCGTCGACCTGAATCCGGCTTTCCTCGTTCTCGATCCCCTTGGCGCGGTCGAGCGTGGTCGGCACGTTGTGATCCGGAACGGCGATGGTTTTCTCCGGCGCGCGCACCTTGCGGCCCGCGATGCGCAGCCCTTCGAAGGCTTGCGGCGAGGTCACTTCGTGGACGAGGTGACGGTCGATATAGAGCAGGCTGGTGCCGTCTTCGTCTTCGGACACGACATGCGCGTCCCAGATCTTGTCATAGAGGGTCTTCGGAGCAGACATGGCTCTCACTTTCTTTGGATGGCTGGCCTAAAAACGGCCGTTTGTCAGACATGGGACAGCAGGCGCAGATATGCGCCCGCAGGCGCGGAGCATCAAAGTCGTGCCAGCACCGAGCGGCTTTCGCCGTAGAAGCGCTCGCGAAGGCGGGCGCGGTCATCCATGTCGAAAACGAGTGTCATGGGGCGCTAAATACGGCGAATCCGTCTCTGAGGCAATCGAAGAGTCCGTGTTTGGACTGATCGCAAAACCGGGCTAACGTCATTTTCATGGATTTCGCGAATGGGGACATCGTCAAGATATTGGCTTCGATCTGGGCCCAGATCGAAATCTTCCTCAATTCGATCGTGCTGCCCTCGCGGCTTTGGCAGTTCGGGATCATCGCGGCATGTTTCGCGCTGGCCCATCTCGGGCGGATCTGGCTTGCCCCGAAAGTCGATGACTGGGGACGTCGGCGCGAGCTTTCGACCCGCCAGCTTCGGCTGCTGATCCTGTTCCGGCAACGTTTGCGCGGCTTCCTCTTCGTTCTTCTCGCCTGGGCGTCGGTCTTCGTGCTCGAGGCGACCAAAGGCTTTTATTCCTGGCGCTTCCTCGTGGTGCTGGTGGCAACGCTGGTCACGGCATGGCTGGTCGTGGGCCTCGTCGCGCGACTGATCCGCAACGCGCTTCTGCGCCGCATCGTGCGCTGGGGCGCGTGGATCTGGGTGACGCTTTATTACCTCGGGCTGTGGGACGAGACCGTGCGGCTTCTGAACGGGACGGCGGTCGAATTCGGGGATTTCCGGATTACGGCCTACGGCGTTCTCAAAGCGCTGGTGCTGACGACGATCCTGCTGTCGGTCGCGCGGATCATCTCGGGGCAGACCTCGGTGCGGCTGCGCACCAACGAGGATATCAGCCCCTCAATGTCGGAGCTGGTCATCAAGGTGATGCAGGTCGTGCTCTATGGCGCGGCGCTGTTCATCGGGATCAAAGCGGTGGGCTTCGACCTGACCGGGCTTGCCGTTCTGTCCGGTGCGATCGGCGTGGGCCTCGGCTTCGGTCTGCAGAAAGTCGTGTCGAACCTCGTCTCGGGCGTGATCATCCTGCTGGATAAGTCGATCAAGCCCGGCGACGTGATCAGCCTTGGCGAGACCTTCGGCTGGATCAATTCGCTGGGCGCGCGCTACGTCTCGGTCGTTACGCGCGACGGCAAGGAGTACTTGATCCCGAACGAGGACCTGATCACGGGGCAGGTGGTCAACTGGTCGCATTCCAACGAATTCGTCCGGATCGACCTGAATTTCGGCATCTCCTATCACGACGATCCGCATCTGGTGCGCAAGCTGGCGATCGAGGCCGCGCAATCGGTGAACCGCGTCTTGAAGACCCGGCCGACCGTCTGTCACATCACCGGCTTCGGCGACAGTTCGGTCGATTACATCCTGCGGTTCTGGATCACCGACCCCGTCGAAGGGCTGACGAACGTGCGCGGACAGGTGTTCCTCGCATTGTGGGATACGTTCAAGGCGAACGGCATTTCGATCCCGTTCCCGCAGCGCGAAGTGCGCGTGCTCGAAGGGTCACAGCTTGACTTGCAACCCGGGCCGGAAACGCATAGCGAAAATTCGCCGCATGAAAATTGAAATTGAACCTTCGGGATGCTATTTTCGGAGGACGTCCAGCGCCGGGGCCATTTCGGTGCGTAACATCTGGAGGACCATGTCCTGTCTCATCTTTCCATCGTGCCGAGTGATGCCGGCACAAAGGCAGCGGCCATGAATACACGGGCCGTCAATGCCGAAGCGACGAGCGAAGAAATCCTCGCGCGCGTCATCTCTTCCCTCGAAGACGACAAGGCCGAAGACATCGTGACCATCGACCTGCGCGGTCGGTCCTCGATCGGTGACTACATGGTTGTCTGTTCCGGGCGCAGCACGCGTCAGGTCAGCGCCATCGCCGAGAACCTGACCGAGCGGCTGAAGCACGAATTCGACCGGGCTTGCAAAGTTGAGGGCAAGGATCAGGGCGACTGGGTGCTGATCGACAGCTCCGACGTCATCGTTCACGTCTTCCGCCCGGAAGTGCGCGAGTTCTATCAGCTGGAAAAGATGTGGATGCCTGCGGGCGCCCCCGTCTGAGTTCGGCTGCATGAAGATCACGATCTGCGCGGTGGGCCGCTTGCGCAAGGGGCCCGAACGCGAGCTGATCGACGACTACCTGAAACGCTTCGAGAAATCCGGGCGCGCCTTCGGGCTCGGCCCGGCTTCCGTCGTTGAAGTCGAAGACAAGAAGGGCTTGGGGCAGGGCGCGGAGGCTGACCTGCTGAGCCGCGCCATTCCCGACGGATCGGTGATCGTCACGCTCGACGAACGCGGCAGCCTGATTTCCTCGCCCGAATTTGCCACCAAGCTGCAAGGCTGGCGCGATCAGGCGCGCGATGTGGCTTTCGTGATCGGCGGCGCGGACGGGATCGACCCGTCCCTGCGAAGCCGCGCCGAGTTCTCGATCTCCTTCGGCAAGATGGTCTGGCCGCATATGCTGGCCCGCGTCATGCTGACCGAACAGATCTACCGCGCCGGCCAGATCATCGCCGGCACCCCCTATCACCGCGTCTGATCAGCACATCTTTAGATTGTGCAGCTTTCAATAGCTTGCGCCGCGTCTCCGCGACGTTACGCTGCGTCCGAAAACAATGCCCAGCAGGTCAGGCTCCATGAATACACTTCGCGACATGAATATTTCCGGCGCGTCCATTTCGCGCGAGGCGATGATGCTGATGGGCTTCCAGCGAACGCGCCAGATTTCCGGCACCGCGCGCAAGGCCTGGGAAGCCGGCGACAGGGGGCCCGCGCTGGAAGAAGTCGAGGCCCGGAACGAAGAGATTTTCCGCGGGGCGCTCGCCGAGGTCTTCACCGAGTATCTCCCTCTGCGAAAGGCGCTTGAGGAAACCGGTCGCCGACCGACCCATGTGATCGACATCGGCTGCGGTCAGGGCCTCAACGACGCGTTGCTGATCAAGGATTACGATTGCGCCGTGACCCTGATCGATATCGAGGAAACCCCGGAGCAATACCATTTCTGGAGCGATACCGGTGCGGGCTATGCCTCGCTCGACGCCGCGGCGTCGTTTCTGCGCGACAATGGCGCCCCTGCGGTCGAGACGCTCAACCCGGTCAAGCAGCCTGATGCTCTGGAGGGGGTCACGGGCGATCTCGTCACCAGCCTGATTTCCTGCGGTTTCCATTACCCGATCGGCGACTATCTCGACCTTATGATGCGGGTGATCCGGGATGGCGGCGCGGTCGTGCTGGACCTGCGTCGGCGCTACATACAAAAGCCCGACGCGGCGCTTTCGTCGCTGATCGCGGCCACGCGACAGACCGAAATCCTCAGCTACGAAAAGAAAGCCCGGCGGATCATGTTCCAGGCCTGAGCCGCACACGCCCCCGGTTGCCGCCAAGGCTTGCGAGGCGTATGAGGGGGCAACAGATTAGGAGGCCGCCATGACCCGCCCGAAACCCGTCGTCCTGTGCATTCTCGATGGCTTTGGCGAGCGAAAGGAGCGCGAAGGCAACGCGCCCCTGCTGGCCGATACCCCGAACCTCGACCGCGTTCTGTGGAACAACCCGGCGAAATCGACGCTGGTAACCTTCGGCCCCGATGTCGGGCTGCCGAGCGGTCAGATGGGCAATTCCGAGGTCGGCCACACCAATATCGGCGCAGGCCGGGTGGTGGCGATGGATTTGGGCCAGATCGATCTGGCGATCGAGGACGGGTCTTTCTTCAAGAACGAGGCGATCCTGTCTTTCATCGACACGATGAAAGACAGCGGCGGGCGCGCGCATCTGATGGGCGTCATCTCGGACGGTGGTGTGCATGGTCATATCGAACATACGCTCGCCGCGGCGAAAATGGTCTCGGAGGCGGGAGTGCCGGTGCTGATCCACGCGATCACCGACGGGCGCGATGTGGCACCCGATAGCGCGAAGTCCTTCGTCTCCGATCTTTGCGACCGGCTGCCCGAAGGCTGCACGGTCGTCACGGTAGATGGCCGCTATTACGCGATGGACCGCGACAACCGCTGGGAGCGCGTGGGCCTTGCCTATGACGCGATGATCAACGGCAAAGGGCAGGGGGCCGACACCCCTGTCGCGGCCGTAGAAGCCAGCTACGACAAGAAAGAAATGGACGAGTTCATCAAGCCGACCGTGATCGGAGATTACGAGGGCGCAAAGGATGGCGACGGCTTCTTCTGTCTCAATTTCCGCGCCGACCGAGCCCGTGAAATCCTGCGGGCGATCGGCGAGCCGGACTTCTCGGAATTCGAAACCGGGACCCGTCCGAAATGGGCGGCGCTGCTGGGGATGGTCGAGTATTCCGACAAGCATAACGCCTATATGAAGACCGCCTATCCGAAGCGCGAGATCGTCAACACGCTCGGCGAATGGATTTCGAAACAAGGGCTTAGCCAGTTCCACTTGGCCGAGACTGAGAAATATCCGCATGTGACCTTCTTCCTCAACGGCGGCAAGGAAGAGCCGTGGGAGGGCGAAGACCGCTACATGCCGAAATCGCCCAAGGTCGCGACCTATGACCTGCAGCCCGAGATGAGTGCGCCGGAAGTCACCGATAAATTCGTCGAGGCGATCGAGACCGGGTACGACCTGATCATCGTGAACTACGCCAACCCCGATATGGTCGGCCATACAGGCTCGCTGCAAGCCGCGATCGCAGCGGTGGAAGAGATCGACCACGATATCGGCCGCGTCGTCGAGGCGCTGGAGGCTGCGGGCGGCGCGATGATCATCACCGCCGATCACGGCAATTGCGAAACCATGATCGATCCGGAAACCGGCGGACCGCATACTGCGCATACGACGAACCTCGTTCCGGTCTCTCTGGTCGGCGGGCCGGAGGGCGCTAAGCTGCGCGAAGGCCGGCTTGCGGATCTCGCGCCGACGCTGCTGGAGCTGATGCAGATCGAGCAGCCCGAGGAAATGACCGGAAAGAGCCTGATCGTATCGTGATCCGCGCCGCACTCGCAGCTCTTCTGATCTCGGCCGGGCCGCTTTGGGCGGAAGGATCGGGCGACGCCGCACTCAAGGCCTCGGCCGATCTGCGCAAGGCGATCACTGCGCTCGATGCGGCGCAGTCGAAATCCGACCGCATCGCGGCGCTGACGAAAACGATCCACGCCTATGAACAGGGGCTGAGCGCGCTACGCGACGGCTTGCGCCGGGCCGCGATCCGCGAGCGTGAGATCAAGCAGGGGTTCGACGCGAAGCGCGAGGAGCTTGGCGGGCTGCTGGCCGTGATGTCGACGATGCAGCAATCCGACGGGCCGCTCTTGCTGCTGCATCCCTCGGGCCCCGAAGGCTCGGCCCGCTCGGGGATGGTGCTGTCTTCGGTCGCGCCGGCCTTGCAGGAAGAGGCGCAGAAACTGAGCGTCCACCTCGAGGAGATCGCGACCCTGCGCAAGTTGCAGGAAAACGCGCGCGAGACGCTGGAAGCGGGGATGGTTTCGGTGACCAAGGCGCGCACCGCGCTGTCCGAGGCGATCTCCGAGCGCCGCGAGAAACTCCCGCAACGCTATCTCGAAGAACCCGAGGAGCTGACCGCGCTGGTGCAGAGCGCCGATACGCTCGAAGGCTTCGCGACGGGCCTGAGCGATATGGAAAACGATATCGGCCCGCCGCGCGGCGATTTCGCGGGCGCGAAAGGCAGTCTGAACCTGCCTGTGATCGGCTCCGTGCTACGGGGTTTCAACGAGCCCGATGCAGCAGGGATCAAACGTCCCGGCCTCGTGATCGCTAGTGAGCCGGGCTCCTTGGTCACAACGCCCTGGGCTGCGACAATTCGCTACCGTGGTCCGTTGCTCGACTACGGAAATGTGATGGTTCTCGAACCCGCAGATGGATATCTTCTGGTTCTTGCGGGGCTCGGAACCGTCTATGGTGAGGTCGGAGACGTGCTGCCAAAGGGCACGCCCATCGGTTTGATGGGCGGAATTCAGCCGGGAGCGAAGGAATTCGGCAAGGAATTCGTGCAGGCGGCGACAGATGGCGCTGGTGCAGATCGCAGCGAGACGCTTTATTTGGAACTGAGAGAGGGCGGTAAGCCCGTGGACCCGACGCCGTGGTTCATCCAGACAAAAGACGACAAGGGTTGAGTATGAAAAAGTTCATGATGGCAGCGGTAGGCGGCACGCTCGCGGGGGCGCTTTTGTCCACGCAAGTCGCGGCGCCGCTGATGGCCGAAGAAACGAAACGCAACGAGACCGTCTACCAGCAGCTGGACCTGTTCGGCGACATTTTCGAGAAAATCCGCCAGGACTACGTTGAGCCGGTCGACAGCAAGAAGCTGATTGAAGCCGCGATCAACGGCATGCTCAGCTCGCTCGATCCGCATTCCAGCTACCTGCCGCCCTCCGATTACAGCGACATGCGCGTGCAGACGCGCGGCTCCTTCGGCGGCCTCGGCATCGAGGTCACGCAGGAAGACGGTTTCGTGAAGGTGGTTTCGCCGATGGACGGCACGCCCGCAGCTGAAGCCGGCATCAAGTCCGGCGATTTCATCACCGCGGTCGATGGCGAGTCCCTGATGGGGATCCCGCTCGATCAGGCGGTGGACAAGATGCGCGGGCCGGTCGGTTCGGACATCACCGTGACCATCGTGCGCGAAGGCGAACAGGATCCGTTCGACGTCACGCTGACCCGCGACACGATCAAGCTGACCGCCGTGAAGGGCCGCCATGACGGCGATACCGTCATCCTGCGCATCACCACGTTCAACGACCAGACCTTCCCGAACCTCGAATCCTCGATCAAAGAGCAGGTCAAAGAAGTTGGCGGTATGGACAAGGTCGATGGCTTCATCGTCGATCTGCGCAACAACCCCGGCGGTCTTCTGACGCAGGCGATCAAGACGGCGGATGCGTTCCTCGACAAGGGCGAGATCGTCTCCACCCGCGGTCGGAACCCGCAGGATAGCGAGCGCTTCAACGCGACCGCCGGCGACATGGCCGACGGCAAGCCGATCGTCGTGCTGATCAACGGTGGTTCGGCCTCGGCGTCGGAAATCGTCACCGGTGCGCTGCAGGATCATCACCGCGCGATCGTCGTCGGCACCAAGAGCTTCGGTAAGGGCTCGGTCCAGACGGTCATGCCGATCCAGGGCGAGGGCGCGATGCGTCTGACCACCGCGCGCTACTACACGCCGTCGGGCCGTTCGATCCAGTCGCTGGGTATCGCCCCCGATGTGGTCGTGCCGCAGCCCGATCAGCCGAAATCCGAGGATAAGGCTGCCGACGGCGATAACGCCCGCAAGATGACCTCCGAGGCCGATCTGAAGGGTGCGATCACCAACGACTCGATGACCGAGGACGAGAAGCAGCAGGCCGAGGACGAGCGCGCGAAAGCCGAAGAGGCCGCGAAGCGCCGGATGGAAGATTTCCAGATGTCCTACGCGATCGACCTGATCAAAGGCCTCTCGGCCATCGCCCCCGAGACGCAGGCTGACACCGCATCGACGCAAAAGGCCGAAGCGCCCAGCGACGATAGCAAATCCGACACGCAGCAGAATTGAGGGAAGGGGCCTTCGGGCCCCTTTTTCATATGACCCCCGAAGAGATCGTTAAACTTCCTTACCGCCGCAATGTCGGCGTCGTGCTGATGAACCCCGCTGGCCTCGTGTTCGCAGGCCAGCGCATCGACAATCCCGGCCCGGCCTGGCAGATGCCGCAAGGCGGGATCGACAAAGGCGAGAAGCCGAAAGAAGCAGCCCTACGCGAGCTGGGAGAAGAGACCGGGGTGAACCCCGATCTCGTCGAAATCGTCGCGAAAACTTCAGATTGGGTGCGCTACGACCTGCCGCATGATCTTGTGCCGAAGATCTGGAACGGCCGCTGGCGCGGGCAGGAGCAGAAATGGTTCCTGATGCGCTTCCTCGGCTCCGACGATCAGGTGCAGATCGAGACCGACCATCCCGAATTTTCGGTCTGGCAATGGATGCCCTTCGACGAGCTGGTCGAGAATATCGTGCCCTTCAAACGCTCGGTCTATGAGGCCGTGCGCGCCGAATTCAGAGACTATCTCGGCTGAGTTCTCAGAAATCGAGACCCAGATCGAGCGTCCGGGCCGAATGGGTGAGCGCGCCGGAGGAGATGTAATCCACACCGGTCGCCGCCACTTCGGCAATCCGCTCGAGCGTCATGTTGCCCGAAGCTTCCAGAACCACGCGGCCCGCATTCAGCGCCACGGCCGCGCGAAGTTCCGCGCTGTCCATATTGTCGAGCAGGATGACATCGGCCCCGCCGATCTTCAGCGCTTCTTCCATCTGGCGCAGCGTATCGACTTCCAGCTCGATCCGCATCATGTGGCTGCGCGCCGCTTTCGCCGCCTCCAACACCGCGCGCACGCCACCAGCCGCCGCGATATGGTTATCCTTGATCAGGATCGCGTCCGACAGTCCGTAACGATGGTTAAAACCGCCGCCATGGGTCACTGCGGCCTTCTCCAGAACGCGCAGCCCCGGCGTCGTTTTCCGCGTACAGGTGATGCGCGCCTTGGTGCCTTCGGTTTTCGCGACAAAGCCTGCGGTTTTCGTGGCAATTCCGCTGAGGCGGCCTGCGAAATTCAGCGCCACACGCTCCGCCATCAGGATCGAAGCCGCCGATCCGTCAACCGTCAGCAAGGTCTCCCCAGCCTGGCACGGTTTGCCATCGGCGATCAGGATCGACACGCGCAGCGTGGGATCGACCAGTCGGAACGCCATCGCCGCGACCTGCATTCCCGAAACCACGCCCTCTTCGCGCGCTTTCAGCCGCGCCGAATAGGTTTTGCCCGTCGGGATCACCGCATTGGTCGTCGCGTCGCCCATCGGCGAGAGGTCTTCGACCAGCGCGGCGCGGACAATCGGTTCGATCAGCAAATCGGGCAGCATGTCAGTCCTCCAAGGCAGCGGCGCGGATTTTCAGCGCCTCCTCCAGCGTGATTTTCGTTCTCTCCGCCAGTTTCGGGTTCATCTCCGGGAAATCCGAGCGGAAATGCCCCCCGCGGCTCTCTTCGCGCGCAAGGGCGGCCGCAGCAATCAACGTGGCCGTGGCGGTCATGTTCCGCATCGTTTCCGTGCGAGCCTCCGCCTCGATCTTCGCAATGACCCGAAGCGCAGCTTTCAAACCCTCCGCATCGCGCACGACACCGACGCCGTCGGTCATAGCTTTTCGCAGCACCTGAACGGCTGGCTCATTCACCGGGACATCGCCTTGCGGAAAATCGGGATTAACCGTTTCGACGTCGGGAATCTCCCCAAGCTCTGCGGCGATCCCGACAGCGCAAATTCGCGCGAAGACCAAGGCCTCCAGCAATCCGTTCGAAGCCAGACGGTTCGCCCCGTGAAGCCCCGTCGACGAGGCCTCGCCACAGACCCAAAGCCGATCGAGCGAACTGCGCCCTTCGGTATCGGTATCGATCCCGCCCATGTGGTAATGCGCGGCGGGCGCGACGGGGATCACGCCGGAAACAGGGTCTATTCCAGCCCGTTCACAAGCTTCGGCGACAGCCGGGAAACGCGTCAGAACCTCGGCTCCAAGGGCTTCGCGCGTATCCAGAGCGGGCTCGCGCCCGGCTTTGCGTTCCAGATACACAGCCCGGGCCACGATATCGCGCGGCGCAAGCTCGGCATCGGGATGAATCGAAAGCATGAAGCGTTCGCCGTCCG
The DNA here is from genome assembly GCF_002020045.1 of Thioclava sp. F28-4. Classification (NCBI taxonomy): domain Bacteria; kingdom Pseudomonadati; phylum Pseudomonadota; class Alphaproteobacteria; order Rhodobacterales; family Paracoccaceae; genus Thioclava; species Thioclava sp. F28-4. The sequence continues at coordinate 19,275 of NZ_MPZQ01000008.1, forward strand.
CGTTAACGAGTGTTGCGCCTTCACCGCGCAGCGCCTCGGTCGCAAGCGGGGCAGGGTCTTCGCCACTCGCGATCGCGGTCGGATGGAACTGCACGAATTCCGGATCGGCGATCCGCGCCCCGGCGCGCGCCGCCATCCCGATCACCTGCCCACGAATGCGCGGCGGGTTCGTCGTGACGGCAAACAGCCCGCCCGACCCGCCGCCCGCCAGCAGGATCGCCGGGCTTTTGATCAGCACCGGTCCCGAGGGCTCAAACGCACGCTCGATCCACACGCCGGTGACGCTCCCGTCCTCCGTCTCCAAATGCGTCGCCAAAACGCCTTCGAGAACCTGAACCGAAGGGGTCTGCCGGACCGCGGCCACGAGCGTCTGCATGATCTCGCGTCCGGCCTGATCGCCCTTCACCCGAACGACGCGCGCGTGGCTATGCGCCGCCTCGCGCGACATCACGTAATCACCCTCCGGATCGCGATCGAAAGGCGTGCCGAGTTCGGTTAATGCAAGGATGTGCTGACGCGCTTCTTCGGTCACCAAATGCGCGATTTGCGGTGAAACAGTGCCTGCGCCGGCGATCATCGTGTCGCGCGCATGAGAGGCGGGCGTATCGCCAACCGACATCGCGGCCGCGACGCCGCCCTGCGCCCAGGCCGAGGAGGCGCCTTCGCCTAAAGTTTCCGGCGAGATGATGAGAACGGGGCGGGGCGCGAGGCTCAGCGGCGCATAAAGCGCCCCCAAACCGGCGCCGACGATAATGATCCGTCGCGTTTCGATCACTTCGCGAGGGTCCGGGACAGCTCGATCATCCGCTCGACCGCGACCCGCGCCTTTTCGGCGACCTGCGGATCGACGATCACTTCCTCGGTCCCGGTATGCAGCGACCACAGGATTTTCTCGAGCGTGATCTTCTTCATGTAGGGGCACATATTGCACGGACCCACAAAATCTACTTCCGGCAACGCATCGGCGATGTTCGACGCCATCGAGCATTCGGTTACCAACATCGCCTCTTTCGGCTTGTTGGTTTCGACGTAGTTGATGATCCCCGAGGTCGAACCCGAGAAATCCGACGCTGCGACGACGTCGGGCGGGCATTCAGGGTGCGCGATGATCCGTGTATTCGGATGCATCGATCGGAAGTCATTGATATCCTTGGCAGTATACTGCTCGTGGACGATGCACGAGCCCTCCCACCAGACGACATTCTTCTCGGGGACCTCATTCGCCACGTTCTGCGCAAGATACTGGTCCGGGGTCATGATGACCGTGTCGCTCTCCATCGCGCGCACGATCTGCGCAGCGTTGGACGAGGTGCAGCAGATATCGGACGCCGCTTTCACCTCGGCAGTCGTGTTAACGTAGCTTACCACGGGCGCACCGGGATATTTGGCGCGCATCTCCGCGATACCGTCGGCGGTGATCGACTCCGCCAGCGAACAACCGGCTTTCATGTCAGGGATCAGGACAGTCTTGGCGGGGTTCAGGATCTTCGACGTCTCGGCCATGAAATGCACGCCGCATTGGACGATCGTCCCGGCCTTAACCTTCGTGGCCTCGATGGCGAGCTGCAGACTGTCACCCACAACATCTGCCACGCCGTGATAGATTTCCGGCGTCATGTAGTTATGCGCGAGAATTACCGCGTTTTTCTCTTTTTTCAGACGATTGATCGCGCGGATATAGGGCGCATAGCGCGCGAAATCTGGCAGAGGGATAACGCGATCCATCTTCGCATGGATGTCCCGCATTTCCTCTGCCAACTCAATGGATGGCGCGAGATCATAAGTCTCGGCCAGCGTGGCGCGCATTTCGGTCAGGTCCAGCATGGACGGTCCTCCCGCTCTCTCCCTAAGAAGCCCCCGATTTAAGGGAGGTTGACGCTCGGTTAAATGGAAAACTTGCTTATTATGTCAGAAAACTCGACGTTTTCAGTCGTAGCGGTTCCAGATCGCGGCTTCGCCAAGCTGGGCTACGAAAGCAGCATGCGCCTCGGCCTCCTCGGCAGTCAAGCGCGGGGGCAGGGGCTCGGGGCGAGGCTTAGGACGCCAGTCTTGATTGGCTCCGGCCTGACGTTTCTGTCCCGTTTCAACGGGTTGCAGCCCGAAGCCCGGCTGCCGACCACCGATCAGCTCGAGATAAACCTCGGCCAGAATTTCACTATCGAGCAACGCGCCATGCAGCGTCCGCGATGAGTTGTCGATGCTGAAGCGGCGGCACAGTGCATCGAGCGTCGCGGGCGAGCCCGGGAATCTCCGCCGCGCCATTGCCAGCGTATCGAGCGCGCGATCATCCGGGATCAGCGGCAATCCGGCCCAGCCAAGCTCGGCATTCAGGAATTTCATGTCGAACTTGGCATTGTGGATCACGAGGACCGAGTCCGTGCCGATGAAATTCAGAAAATCGAGGCCAATCTGGGCGAATTTGGGTTTGTCCGACAGGAATTCATCGCCCAGCCCGTGCACCTGAAAAGCTTCCTGGGGCATCGACCGCTCAGGGTTAATGTACTGGTGATAGGTCTTACCGGTCGGCATGTGGTTGAAGAGCTCAACCGCACCGATCTCGACGATCCGGTCGCCTTCTCCCGGCTCGAAGCCTGTGGTTTCGGTATCGAGAACGATTTCACGCATCTTGCTCACCCCTGATCTTCGCAATCAGGTTTCGCACATCTTGGCGGGTCTGCTCAAGATCGAGGGTTTCGATGACGAAGGTTGCGCGACGTCGTTTCTCCGCATCCGGCATCTGGCGCGACAGAATGAAATCGAGCTGCGCCTCGGTCATGCCGGACCGCTCGAGAACACGCGCACGCTGAACCTCTGCCGGGGCGGTGACGACGAGCGTTGCATCGCAGGCAGCATCGGCCCCGGTCTCAAACAAAAGCGGAATATCGAGAAGGATCAGATCCGCCTCCGGATGCGCGGCGATGAAGTCACTTCGCGAGGCCGTGGTGAGCGGATGAACGATCGATTCAAGGCGGGTTAGAGCCTTTTTATTCTTGGAGAGCAGCTTTTTCAGCTCGGCCCGGTCCACCGTGCCATCCTTGACCGCAGACGGGAAGTCCGCGGCAATCGGCACAACGGCCGCACCACCCTTCGCGTAGAGATCGTGCACCGTCCGATCGGCATCCCACACGGGAATTCCCGCCTCGGCGAACATCGCAGCCGTCGTGGATTTTCCCATCCCGATGGAGCCGGTCAGCCCGAGCAAGAAAGGATTGCTCATGCCCCGAGCACCGCGTTGCGGACTGTTTCGGTCACTTCCGGGCGCTGGCCGAACCAGCGCTCAAACCCGGGGACGGCTTGATGCAGAAGCATTCCGAGCCCGTCGACCACGGTGCATCCCACATCTTCAGCCTCGGCGAGGAATTTCGTCTTAAGAGGTGTGTAGACGAGATCGCAGCAGGTCGCGCTGGGACGCAACGCATCGAGCGGAACGCGGAATTCCGATTTGCCGACCATGCCGAGCGAGGTCGTGTTCACGACAGTCGCGGCATCTTCGAGCATATTGCCCGCCTGCACCCAATCGTAAACGACAAGACGCGCGCCGAATTCCTGACGCAGCGCGTCTGCGCGGGCCCGGGTGCGGTTTGAGATACGGATTTCCGGCGCGCCACTTTCAAGAAGCGAGGCGACGATGGCCCGCGCAGCGCCGCCAGCGCCCAGAACTGCGGCCGGTCCGGACTTGGGATCCCAGTTCGGCGCATTCTGCCGAAGATTGGCGATAAACCCGTAACCGTCTGTATTATCAGCGTAAATCTTTCCGTCTGGACGGAAGACCAAAGTGTTCGCGGCCCCGATCAGTGCCGCGCGATCGGAAATGACATCTGCGATCTCAAGCGCGCGGATTTTGTGTGGGATCGTGACATTGGTGCCGACAAACCCCGCTTTGGGCAGGCTCCGCAGCACGGTTTCCAGATCATCTCGAGCGACATCCATCGGAATGTAGAACCCGTCGATCCCATATTCGGCAAGCCAGGTCCGAAACAGGAGCGGCGAACGCGAATGCGCGACCGGCGATCCGATGACGCCAGCGAGGGGAATGCGCGGATGATCCGTCATGTCGTGAAGTCTCCTCGGGCGTGAAGCCAGTTCAGGAATTCGATCAGGGGAAGGCCCAGGACGGCAAAATAATCGCCTTGGACGCGGGAGAAAAGACGCACGCCTTCCTCCTCGAGTTTGTAGCTGCCGACCGACCAGCGGATGCTGTCCCAGTTGCGGGCGACGTAATCGTCGATGAACGGCTCCGACAGCGTGTGCATCGTGAGTCGCACTTCGCCGACATGCCGCCAAAGTGGCTCGCCATCCCGGATCGCGACCATCGCGGAAAGAAGTTTGTGGGTCTGGCCGGAGAGGGCGCGCAACTGTGATTTCGCATCTTCCGGCGTCTCCGGCTTCGACAAAACCGCGCCTTTGAGTTCGAGAACCTGATCCGCGCCAATCACCAACTCCCCGGGACGGCGCGCCGAGAGCTTCGCCGCCTTCATCTCGGCGAGGAGGTCCGCCACGTCGCGCGGCTTCGCCTCTTCGGCCTCCAAACTCCGGCGGATCATGTCTTCATCGATACGCGCGGGCTGCACGGTCACGGACAGGCCGGCGTTGCGCAAAAGCTGCGCGCGGATTTCTGAGGCGGAGGCGAGGAGGATGTTCATGAACTTGTGGATAAGCGGGCGCAGAAGTCTCGGGGTCGAATTGGGCATAACGCGGATCGGCGGATTACTCCACCGGATCGGCACGTTTCATGGCAGATTTACGAAACTTGTCCACCTGTGGAATTCGGAATCGCGCCGTTGGGGACATGCCGGCGGTTTCACAATTTTCTCCCAAGAGTTATCCACAAGGTGACGTTGTGACTCTCTGAAAAAGAATCACGCTATATCAAGATTTTACGAAACGTGATCCGAGTAAAAGATTAGTGCTCGCCTGATGTTTTCCGCCTGTGGAGAAAGTCTTGATAAAGTGTTAATCCACATCATCAACAGGCCCTACATCATCATCATCTTTTTCTTTAAAGAATCTTTTTTGAAGATGATGGCAGCTGTCAGCCGGAGGCGAGATGACCGATTTCCTGAGCACTTGGTATTTGTGGATCAAAGCACTGCATGTGATGTCGATCATCACCTGGATGGCAGCCCTGTTCTATTTGCCCCGACTTTACGTTTACCACGTCGAGGGGCTGAACAAGGCGGGCATGGAGCGCGATAGCGATCAGGAGCTTCTCTTCCGGCATCAGGAACGGCTTCTTCTCAAGGCGATCATGAACCCGGGGATGATCGCGAGCTGGCTCTTTGGCCTGATGCTCGTCTTCACGCCGGGGATCGTCGATTGGTCGAGCATCTGGCCGTGGACCAAAGCCGCAGCCGTTCTCGGCATGACCTGGTTCCACATGTGGTGCGCGAAGGAACGCAAGGCGCTCGCAGAGGGCAGGGCGAACCGCAGCGGGCGCTACTACCGGATGATGAACGAGATCCCGACGATCTTCATGATCGTTATCGTCGCCTCGGTGATCGTGAAATTCTGACTTTCGTTGACTCAGCGACGCTTTGCGCTTATCTGCGGGATCAAGCCACGGCCGTCCTGGTCGACCGGTTTTTCTGAGACACGTCGAATTTTCGCGCCCACCGCTCCGGTGAGGCGCCAGCTGCAGGTGATCCGATGAGCGATGAACGCCTCAATCTCTCCGATTTGAAAGCCAAGAGCCCGAAGGAACTTCTGGCGCTGGCCGAAGAATGGGAGATCGAAAACGCCTCGACCATGCGCAAGGGCGAGATGATGTTCTCGATCCTGAAGGAACATGCCGAGGATGACTGGGTCATCGGCGGCGATGGCGTGCTCGAAGTGCTGCAGGACGGCTTCGGCTTCCTGCGCTCGACCGAGGCGAACTATCTGCCGGGTCCCGACGATATCTACGTCTCGCCCGACATGATCCGCCAGCACAGCCTGCGGACCGGTGATACCGTCGAAGGCGTGATCCGCGCCCCGGGCGAGAACGAGCGGTATTTCGCGCTGACGAAGGTTGAGCGGATCAACTTCGAGGAGCCGGAGAAAGCGCGCCACAAGGTCGCTTTCGACAACCTCACGCCGCTTTACCCCGATGAGCGTCTGAAGATGGAAATCGAGGATCCGACGATCAAGGATCGCTCGGCCCGGATCATCGACCTCGTGGCGCCGATCGGTAAGGGTCAGCGTTCGCTGATCGTGGCGCCGCCGCGGACCGGTAAGACGGTGCTGCTGCAGAACATCGCGACCTCGATCGAGCAGAACCATCCGGAATGTTACCTGATCGTGCTGCTGATCGACGAACGCCCGGAAGAAGTGACCGACATGCAGCGCTCGGTGAAGGGGGAGGTCGTGTCCTCGACTTTCGACGAACCGGCAACGCGTCACGTCGCGGTCTCCGATATGGTGATCGAGAAGGCGAAACGTCTGGTCGAGCATAAGCGCGATGTGGTTATTTTGCTGGACTCGATCACCCGTCTGGGCCGCGCCTTCAACACCGTCGTTCCGAGCTCGGGCAAGGTGCTGACCGGTGGTGTCGACGCAAACGCGCTGCAGCGTCCGAAGCGTTTCTTCGGGGCTGCACGGAACATCGAAGAGGGCGGCTCGCTGACCATCATCGCGACTGCGCTGATCGATACCGGCTCGCGGATGGACGAAGTCATCTTCGAAGAATTCAAGGGCACCGGTAACTCGGAAATCGTGCTGGACCGCAAGGTCGCGGACAAGCGCGTCTTCCCGGCGATGGACATCCTCAAATCCGGTACCCGGAAAGAGGAACTGCTCGTTGATCAGAAGGATCTGCAGAAAACCTACCTTCTGCGCCGTATCCTGAACCCGATGGGTACGACTGATGCGATCGAGTTCCTGATTTCGAAGCTCAAGCAGACCAAGACGAACTCGGAATTCTTCGACTCGATGAACGGCTGAGGCCGTCCTATCTTCCGCAGGGAAGAGGATTGCTATGGACACGATCTATGCTCTGGCCACGGCCCGCGGAAAAGCGGGCGTGGCCGTCATTCGTATTTCAGGACCGCTGGCGTGGCAGGCGGCGCGGAACTTGGCAGGGACCCTGCCGGAGCCGCGCGTCGCAGGGCTGCGGCGGTTGCGGCTCGCGGGTGAGGAACTCGACGAGGCCGTGGTATTGTGTTTCGAGCGCGGCGCCAGCTTCACCGGCGAAGAGGTCGCGGAACTGCATATCCACGGCGCGATTGCGACGGTTTCCGCCGTGTTGCGCGCCCTTGGGCAGATCGACGGGTTGCGGCTTGCAGAACCTGGTGAATTCACCCGGCGGGCGTTGGAAAACGAACGGCTCGATCTGGCGCAGGTCGAAGGGCTCTCCGATCTGATCGAGGCGGAAACCGAGGCGCAGCGTAAGCAGGCATTGAAGGTTTTGTCAGGCGCAGTTGGGGCTCTGGTCGAGGATTGGCGCGCAAAGCTGATCCGGGCAGGGGCGTTGATCGAAGCCACGATCGATTTCGCGGATGAGGAAGTTCCGGTAGATGTTTCGCCCGAGGTACTGGAGCTGATCGACGCGGTCAGCGCCGGAATTCGCGATGAATTACGACGTCTTGGTGCGGCGGAGCGTATTCGCGAGGGGTTCGAGGTCGCGATTGTCGGGCGGCCGAATGCCGGGAAATCAACCTTGCTTAACGCGCTGGCGGGGCGCGAAGCGGCGATCACCTCCGAATTCGCAGGCACGACGCGCGACGTCATCGAGGTGCGGATGGAGATTGGCGGGCAGGCGGTGACCTTGCTCGATACCGCCGGGCTTCGCGAAACCGACGATGTCGTGGAAGCGATCGGGGTAGAACGGGCGCTCGACCGCGCGCGTCAATCCGATCTGCGTGTTTTCCTGCTCGACGGCGAGGAAGTCCCGCTGATCGCGCCGGAGCCGGGCGATCTTGTGGTGCATGGCAAAGCCGATATCGTTGCGCATGATGGGCTGAACGTCTCCGGCAAAACGGGTGAGGGGCTTGGCGAACTGCTCGCTGCGATCGAAGAACGTCTGTCCGGACTTGGCGAAGGCGCCGGCGTAATGACGCGCGAACGGCACAGGGTTGCGATGCAGTGCGCATTCGGGGCTTTGGAATCGGCGCGAGATGAGGTATTGCGCGGGTCCGACCGAAGCGAGCTGGCAGCGGAATCACTGCGCCAGGCGGCTTGGGCGCTCGAAGCGTTACTCGGTCGGGTGGATGTCGAGAACCTGTTGGACGAAATTTTCTCGAGCTTCTGCATCGGAAAGTAAGGAGTGTTTCACGTGAAACATTACGACGTCATCGTGATCGGAGGCGGGCACGCCGGAACCGAGGCGGCTCACGCGGCGGCCCGGATGGGTGCGCAGGTGGCTTTGGTTACGCTTCGCGCCGATGCGATCGGGGTGATGTCGTGCAATCCGGCGATCGGTGGGCTTGGTAAAGGCCATCTGGTCCGTGAGATCGACGCGCTGGACGGTGTGATGAGCCGTCTTGCCGACGCGGCCGGTATCCAGTTCCGCCTTCTTAACCGACGTAAAGGCCCCGCCGTGCAAGGCCCGCGCGCTCAAGCGGATCGTAAAATCTACCGCGAGGCCGCCCAGCGTATGACCGCGGCGCAGCCGAACCTCGAGGTGATCGAGGGGGAGGTGACCGATCTGCGCGTCGAAGGCGGGCGGGTCACCGGCGTGGTGCTGGCCGACGGTGTGACGCTGAGCTGTCAGTCGGCGATCCTGACGTCTGGGACTTTCCTGAATGGCGTGATCCATATCGGGGACCAGCAGCGTCCGGGTGGCCGCATCGGGGATCGGCCTTCGCGGGCGTTGGCAGAACGGCTTTACGCGATGGAGTTGCCGATGGGGCGCCTGAAAACGGGCACGCCGCCGCGGCTGGATGGGAAGACGATTGCCTGGGACAAACTGGAGAGTCAGCCCGGTGATGATGATCCGGTGATGTTTTCCTTCCTGAATCGGAGCCCCGAGGTCCGGCAGATTTCCTGCGGGATTACCCACACGAACGCGCGAACGCATGACATCATCCGGGGCAACCTTGACCGCTCCGCGATGTATGGCGGTCATATTTCGGGGGTGGGGCCCCGCTATTGCCCGTCGATCGAAGACAAGGTCGTGCGCTTCGCGGATAAGGACTCGCATCAGATTTTCCTTGAGCCAGAAGGCCTGGACGACGACATGGTCTATCCGAACGGGATTTCCACCTCGCTGCCGGTGGATGTTCAGGAAGATTACGTCCATTCGATTTTCGGGTTGGAAGAGGCGAAGATCCTGCAGCCCGGTTACGCGATCGAATATGACTATGTCGATCCGCGTGCGCTGGACGCGACGCTGCAGTTGCGTGCCGTCCCTGGCCTATATCTTGCGGGTCAGATCAACGGGACCACAGGATATGAGGAGGCCGCAGCTCAGGGTCTCGTCGCTGGTTTGAATGCGGCATCCTCTGCGAAGGCGGGCGCGCCGGTGCATTTCAGCCGAACGTCGAGCTATATCGGTGTGATGATCGACGATCTGACGTCGCGCGGGGTAACGGAGCCTTACCGCATGTTTACCTCGCGGGCCGAGTTCCGTCTGTCTCTGCGGGCCGATAATGCCGACCAGCGCCTGACGGGGATGGGGATCGAGATCGGCTGCGTTGGCGAGGCGCGCCGGGTTCTGTTTGAAGAGAAATCCGCCGATCTGACGGCAGGTCGGGAGTTGCTGCAGTCGATCTCGCTGACGCCCAAGGAAGCCAAGGTGAAGGGCTTTAAGGTGAACGAGGACGGGACGCGGCGAACTGCTTTCGATCTTTTGTCTTTCCCCGATATCACGATGCCCGCGCTGCAAGAGGCGCTGCCGGAATTGCAGGATCTCTCCGATGAGACGGCGCGGCAGCTGTCGATCGATGCGCTCTATGCGAATTACGTTGCGCGTCAGGAGGTCGACGCGGCTTCTCTTAAGCGCGATGAGGGCTGGGAAATTCCCGAAGATTTCGATTTCGATTCCCTGCAGGGGCTCTCGAACGAGCTGAAGGGCAAGCTTAAGCGCGCGATGCCGAAAACTTTGGGGCAGGCGGGGCGTGTCGACGGCGTGACTCCGGCGGCGCTGACTTTGATCTTGGCGCGCCTTCGGCAATCAAAGCGGGCACGCTCGGCATGACGGCGCCTGAGGCTGAGGATTTCGCCGCGCGATTCGATGTTTCACGTGAAACATTCGATAAGCTGTTTGCCTATGAGGCGCTGCTCAAGAAGTGGAATCCAGCGATTAACCTCGTCGCGAAGTCGACGTTGGAGGATATGTGGTCGCGCCACTTCCTTGATTCGGCCCAGATATTCGCGATGGCACCAGAAAATGCGCGGATTTGGGCGGATTTCGGGGCAGGGGGCGGCTTTCCGGGTTTGGTGATTGCGATTCTGTCGGCGGAAAAGGCGCCAGAACGCCAGATCATTCTGGTCGAGTCGGATCTGCGAAAATCGGCCTTTCTTTCGACGGTGACTCGGGAGCTGTCGCTCAATATCCGCGTTCTTGCGCAACGAATCGAAGAGATTGCGCCGCTGAAGGCCGATGTCGTCTCGGCCCGAGCCCTCGCAAATCTGCCGAAATTGCTGGAATTCACTGCGCGGCATCTGAAACCCTCCGGCATCGCTATCTTCCCGAAAGGCGCGCGCTGGCAGGAAGAACTTGCGCAGGCGCAGGAAAGCTGGTCCTTTGACTACGAGGCGATCGAAAGCCTCAGCGATCCAAACAGTGTTGTCCTGAAAATCCACGGAGCCGAGCGTGTCTGATCCAATTCGCGCAAATGAACCGAAAATCATTGCGATTGCGAACCAAAAAGGCGGCGTGGGGAAGACGACGACGGCGATCAACCTCGCTGCAGGGCTGGTGGAAGCCGGGCGTAAGGTTCTTTTGATCGATCTCGATCCGCAGGGGAATGCGTCGACGGGCTTGGGTATCGAGCCCGATGATCGCGAGCTGACGACCTACGATCTGCTGATCGAAGACGCGCCGGTTTCTTCGGTTTTGCACAAGACCGAAATCGACGGTCTTTACCTCTGCCCGGCGACGACGGACCTGTCTTCGGCGGATATGGAGCTTGTCTCGACCGAAAAGCGCAGCTTCCTTCTGCATGACGCACTACGACATCCAGATGTTGATAGCTATGGCTTCGACTATATCTTGATCGATTGCCCGCCGTCGTTGAGTCTTCTGACGATCAACGCGATGGTTGCGTCGCATTCGGTCCTGGTGCCGCTTCAGGCGGAATTCTTCGCGCTCGAAGGGCTTTCGCAGCTGATGCTGACGATCCGGGAGATCCGCCTGAGCGCGAATCGTAACCTGCGAATCGAAGGAGTCGTTCTCACGATGTATGACGTGCGGAACAATCTCTCGCAGCAGGTGGAGGCGGATGCGCGTGCGACTTTGGGCGAGCTGGTGTTCCGAACGATGATCCCGAGAAATGTGCGGGTCTCCGAGGCGCCGTCCTACGCCATGCCGGTGCTCAGCTACGATAGCAGCTCGCGCGGGGCATTGGCCTATCGGAATCTCGCCAGCGAATTGATGTCGCGGCATGAACTGGCAAAGGCGGTGTGAGAATGGCTAAGGAACGCGAAAAGCGTGGATTGGGGCGTGGTTTGTCGGCTTTGATGGCGGATGTTGATTTGAATCCGGCCGAGACGACGACGTCTCCGCGTCGCCCAGAGCAATATGTCCCGGTCGAGAAGATCGAGCCGAACCCCGATCAGCCGCGTCGCGATTTCGAGCCGGCCGCTTTGGAAGAACTGGCGTCTTCGATCCGCGAGAAGGGTGTGATTCAGCCGCTTATCGTGCGCAAACATCCGACGAAGCCCGATCATTACGAGATTGTGGCCGGTGAACGCCGGTGGCGCGCGTCGCAGATGGCCAAGCTGCACCAGCTTCCGGTCATCATTCGCGAATTCAATGACACGGAAGTTCTGGAAGTCGCGATCATCGAGAATATTCAGCGCGCCGACCTCAATGCGCTCGAAGAGGCGCTTGCGTATAAGCAGTTGATGAGCCGCTTCGGGCATACGCAGGAAAAACTGGCCGAGGCGCTGTCGAAAAGCCGTAGCCACATCGCGAATCTGATGCGTCTGCTGCAACTGCCCGAAGAAGTGCAGGTTTATCTGCGCGAGGGGAAGTTGTCTGCCGGTCATGCGCGGGCGATGATCACCGCCGAAGATCCGGTCAGCCTGGCGAAACAGGCCGTTGCGAAGACGCTTTCGGTGCGCGATGTCGAGAAACTTGCGAAGAAGCAGCAGGGCGGGGAGGAGCGCAAAGCGCGTCCGAAGCCCCAGAAAGACGCTGACACGCGGGCGCTCGAGGGCGATCTGTCCGCGACGATCGGGATGAAGGTCGCGATCGATCATACCAGCAGCGGCGGCGGCAAGATTACGATTGCTTACGACGATCTGGAGGAGCTCGACAAGCTTTGCCAGATGCTCAGCAACGGCTGATCAGCTATTCGGGCGCGTCCAGATGAAAATCAGGACGCCGAGCAGGGTGATCCCCTGAATCGCCAGGATTTCTAACGGTAACCGGAAGGCCAAAGACAGGCCGAAAGCCGCGAAAACAGACACTGTTGCCGCGATTTTTGCGCGTTTCGCGATAGCGCGGCGTTCTTGCCAGTCAATGATCTGCGGTCCGAAGCGCGGATGGGTGATGATCCAGTTGTGCAGACGATCAGAGGATCGCGCGAAGCAAAACGTCGCCAGAAGCATCAGCGGAACGGTCGGGACGAGCGGCAGAAATAGCCCGATGATCCCGATCCCGGCCGAGATGATGCCAAGCGTGAGCCAGAGGATGCGCATCAGGGGATGAGATCGCGAATGATGGCGTTCAAGACCGGGCGGCCTCGATCCGTCGCGCGCAGAAAGCCGTTCTCTCTCTCAACCATGCCGATATCCTCAAGATGGCGCATCGTCGCCTCATCGAGCGGTGAACGCGAGATCGTGTTGAACCGTTCCATCTCGAGCCCTTCGGACAGGCGCAGCGCGAAGAGAAGATATTCGATTGCCTGCTCTTCGCGGGGCAGGGCGGCGCGTTCGTTCACTCCAGCACCGGTTTTTTCCACCTGCGCAAGCCAGGCGCCGGGCTGTTTGAGCGTATCGGTGGCGTGGCGGACACTGTTTTCGGTCAGGCGTCCATGTGCGCCTGGGCCGATACCGATATAGTCGCCATAACGCCAATAAATCAGGTTGTGGCGGCTCTCGGCGCCCGGGCGCGCGTGGTTCGAGATCTCGTAGGCGGGCAGGCCGTGCTTCTCGCAGATTTCCTGCGTCGCGAAATACATTTCGGCGGAGATATCGTCGTCCGGAATGCCGCGCAGCTTGCCCGCGTCGTGTCGCGCGCCGAATACCGTGCCGGGTTCGATGGTCAGCTGATAGAGCGATAGATGGTCGACCGCCATTTTCAGCGCCTCGTCCAGCTCTGCTTTCCAATCTTCGATCGTCTGGTGCTGGCGCGCGTAGATCAGATCGAAGCTCACACGCTCGAACTGCTTGCGCGCGATGTCGAAGGCTTTCTGGCCTTCCGCGACCGAGTGCATCCGACCCAAACGACGGAGATCTTCGTCGTTCAGCGCCTGCATCCCCATCGAGACGCGGTTCACGCCAGCCTCGGAAAAGGCTCTAAACCGCCCGGATTCGACACTTGTGGGGTTCGCTTCGAGGGTAATCTCGAAATCGTTGCTGGTTTGCCAGTTTCTGCGGACGCGTTCGATGATTGCGGCGACGATCTCGGGATCCATCAGCGAGGGTGTTCCGCCGCCGAAGAAAACCGTGTTCAGAATCCGGCCTTCCGTCTGCGCCGCATAGCGGTCGAGTTCGCTGAGATAGGCAGAGAGCCATCGCTTCTGGTCGATGGCGATCGCGACATGGGAATTGAAGTCGCAATAGGGGCATTTGGCGGCACAAAACGGCCAGTGAAGGTAGAGGCCGAACCCTCCGTGCCGCCAATCCTCGGTCATTGCGCGTCGAAAATCGTCACGAACTTGCGGAAAGCATCCGCACGGTGCGAAATCTCGTTCTTTTGCGCGGCATCCATCTCCGCGAAGGTCTGATCATAGCCATCGGGCTGGAACATCGGGTCATACCCATGCCCGAGAGCGCCGCGCATCGGCCAAACCAGCTGACCTTCGACACGGCCGTCGAACACCTCGTCATGCCCGTCGGGCCAGGCGAGAACCAGGGTAGAGCGGAAGCGCGCGGTCCGCGGCACCTCCGCTTCGATCTCGTCGCAGGCTTTCCAGGTTTTTTCCATCGCCATGGTGAAGTCGCGCCCGTTCGGCGTGGTCGCCCAATCGGCCGTGTAAACGCCCGGCGCTCCGTCGAGACAATCGACTTCGATGCCGGAATCGTCCGCCAAGGCGGGCAGGCTGGTCGCTTTCGCCGCGGCATGGGCCTTGATCCGCGCATTGCCGACGAAAGTGCTCTCGGTCTCTTCCGGCTCGGGGAGGTTCATCTCCTTCGCGCCGACGACCTCGACGCCGAAAGGCGCGAGGATCGCTTTGATCTCCTCGAGCTTTCCGGCGTTATGGGTCGCAACCAGCAGCTTCTTTTCGGTGAAGCTCCTCATTCGATCGCGGCTTTCTGCATTTCGACAAGCTTCGCCGCGCCTTCCTCGGCCAGATCGAGAAGCCGATCCATCTGTTCGCGCGAGAATGTCGCGCCTTCGGCCGACATCTGCACTTCGATCAACTTGCCGCGCCCGGTCATGATGAAATTCCCGTCAGTGCCCGCTTCGCTATCCTCGGCATAGTCGAGATCGGCGACCGGCTGGCCCGCGTAAATCCCGCAGGACAGGGCTGCGACATGATCGAGCAGCGGATCGGAAGTGCAGGCGCCCGATTTCAGCAGCTTGTTCGTGGCGAGACGCAGCGCGACCCAACCGCCGGTGATCGAGGCGCAGCGTGTGCCGCCATCGGCTTGGATCACATCGCAATCGACGACGATCTGACGCTCACCAAGCGCCGAACGATCGACGCCAGCGCGCAGGGCGCGACCAATAAGCCGTTGAATTTCAACGGTTCTTCCGCCTTGCTTGCCCGCAGCGGCCTCGCGACGGTTACGCGTGTTGGTCGCGCGCGGCAGCATGCCGTATTCTGCCGTCACCCAGCCAAGGCCGGAGCCTTTGAGGAAAGACGGCGCGCGGTCTTCGATCGTGGCGGTGCACAGCACATGGGTGTCGCCCATTTTGATCAGGCAAGACCCTTCGGCGTGTTTCGTAACCCCGGTCTCGATTGAAATCGGGCGAAGTTCACTTAACTCTCTGCCGGATGGGCGCATCGTGGGGTCCTTTCTAATGAATTCACCCCATTTGATCGCCCATGCGCAGCGATGCAACCCCCGTGCCGTGATTGACCTTCGGCTTCGCGCGGCTTTAAGTCAGCAGGGATGAAGCGCGATGAGTGACCAGAACGATATTCTTTCCGAACTGAACGACCGCTCCCGCGAAGTGTTTCGCCGGGTGGTTGAAGGCTATCTTACGACCGGCGGTCCCGTGGGCTCGCGGAGCCTGACCCGAGAGATGAACGAGAAGCTCTCCGCGGCGACGATCCGCAACGTGATGCAGGACCTCGAATATCTCGGGCTTCTGGACAGCCCCCATGTCTCTGCCGGACGCGTTCCGACCCAAACGGGGCTGCGGCTGTTCGTCGATGGGGTGATGGAGGTGAACCATCTCGGCGAAGAGGACCGCGCTGCGCTGGATGCCACGATGGGGGCGAATTCAGGCGATGTAGGGTCTTTGTTGGATCGGGTTTCGAGCGCGCTTTCGGGGATGACACAGGGCGCGAGCCTCGTTCTGACGCCAAAACACGAAGCCCCGATCCGGCATATCGAATTCGTCTCGCTCTCGCCCGACAGGGCGCTCGTGGTGCTCGTCTTCGCGGACGGTCAGGTGGAAAACCGCGTCTTCACGCCACCGCTGGGCCAGACGCCGTCTTCGATGCGCGAAGCCGCGAATTTCCTAAACGCAATGGCGGAGGGGAAGACCCTGTCGGAACTGCGCGGTCACATCGCCCGCGAAATCGCAAATCACCGCACCGAAATCGATTCGCTCGCGACCGAACTGATCGACAGCGGACTGGCAGCCTGGGAAAATAAAGGCGAGCGCTACGAGCGGCTGATCGTGCGCGGTCGTGCCAATCTTTTGGGCTCCGAAGACGACCTCGACCGGATCCGCTCGCTCTTCGACGATCTCGAACGGAAACGTGACATCGCCGAATTCCTCGATCTGGCCGAGGATGGCGAAGGCGTACGTATTTTTATTGGCTCAGAGAACAAACTTTTCTCTCTTTCGGGTTCCTCTTTGGTCGTCTCTCCATATATGAACGCTGACCGAAAGATCATTGGTGCGGTGGGCGTGATTGGGCCGACCCGGCTCAACTACGGGCGCATCGTGCCGATCGTGGACTACACAGCGCAACTGGTCGGGCGGATGATCTCCGGCCAGGGCAAAGGATGAATGGCATGAGCGAGAAAAAAGACGAGATTGCCGAGGATCAGGCGCATATCGACGAGAGCTTCGAGGATGTGCTGTCCCATGAGGAAGACGAGCTCGAGGCATTGCGTGCGGAGCGCGACGATTATCGCGACCGATTCATGCGCGCGCTGGCAGATGCCGAGAATGCGCGCAAACGTGCCGACAAAGAGCGTCAGGAAGCCTCGAATTACGGTGGGACGCGTCTGGCGCGCGACATGCTGCCCGTGTTCGACGCGCTCTCGCGTGCGCTCGAAGCCGCGAATGAGGACGTGCGTTCGCAGGCCGGGCCGTTCCTCGAAGGGGTCGAACTGACCCAGCGCGAATTGCTCAACGTGTTCGCCCGTCACGGCATCACCACGGTGGCGCCCGAGGTCGGCGAGAAATTCGACCCGCAGATGCATGAGGCGATGTTCGAAGCGCCCGCGCCCGGCACCAAGGCCGGCGACATCATTCAGGTCATGGAGAACGGCTTCATGATCCACGACCGGCTTCTGCGGCCGGCGAAAGTGGGCGTCAGCTCCACTCCGAAATCCTGATCGGACAGGCTGGGGGCGCTGCCCCCAGACCCCCGGGATATTTTCCCCAAAACGAAGATCACTCCGTGAGAAGCGCGCGAAGCTCGTAAAGGGCGTCGAGCGCGTCTTTCGGTGTCATGTCGTCTGGAATGAGGGCTTTCAGCCGCTCTTCCAATTCTGACGGACCTGCTGGCACGGCGGCCGGTTGCGGTGTGTTAGACACTGAAAACAGCGGCAGATCGTCGATCACCGCCTGTTTCTTGCCGCCACCTTCGCGTTCGCCCTTCTCCAGCGCATCGAGCACGATCCGGGCGCGTTCCACGACGGAATGCGGAAGCCCGGCGAGGCGCGCGACCTGAACCCCGTAGGAGCGGTCGGCGGCGCCTTTGCGAACTTCGTGCAGGAAGATCACCTCGCCTTCCCACTCCTTCACCGCGACGGTCGCATTCTCGACGCCGTCCAGCTTGGCCGACAGCGCGGTCATCTCGTGGTAATGGGTCGCGAAGAGGGCCCGGCAGCGGTTTGACGCGTGAAGATGTTCCATGACCGCCCAAGCGATCGAGAGCCCGTCATAGGTCGCGGTGCCGCGGCCGATCTCGTCGAGGATCACCAGAGCGCGGTCGTCGGCCTGATTGAGGATCGCGGCAGTTTCGACCATCTCGACCATGAAGGTCGACCGGCCCCGCGCCAGATCGTCCGCCGCACCGACACGGCTGAAGAGCTGAGACACAAGGCCGATATGGGCGGATTTCGCCGGAACGAAGCTGCCCGCCTGGGCCAGAAGCGCGATCAGGGCGTTCTGGCGCAGGAAGGTCGATTTACCGGCCATGTTCGGACCGGTGAGCAGCCAGATCGCGGGGGTCGCGCCCTCGGTCAGTTCGCAGTCATTCGCGATGAAAGGCTCGCCGGATTTCTTCAGCGAAGCTTCGACCACCGGATGCCGCCCGCCTTCGATCTCGAACGCGTGGCTGTCGTCGACGGTGGGTTCTGCCCAGTCTTCGTTGCGGGCCAGCGTCGCGAAAGCGCTGGCGAGGTCGATTTCGGCAAGCGCGCGCGAGGCCTCGTTGATCGGGCCCGCGCGGTCGAGAATGGCCTGTCTTAGGCTGGAATAGAGCCTTTTTTCGATCTCAAGCGCATGGTTTCCGGCATTGAGAATCCGGGTTTCGATCTCGCTGAGCTCGACGGTCGTGAAACGCACCTGGTTCGCGGTGGTCTGACGGTGGATGAAGCGTTCCGACAGCGGCGGGGCGAGCATCCTCTCGGCATGGGTGGCCGTGGTTTCGATGAAATAGCCCAGCACGTTGTTGTGCTTGATCTTCAGCGAATTTATTCCGGTGGCCTCGATATATTCCGCCTGCATCTTGGCGATCACGCCGCGGCCTTCGTCGCGCAGTTGGCGCGTCTGGTCGAGATCTTCGTCGTAGCCCGTCGCGATGAAGCCGCCATCGCGCGCGAGAAGCGGCGGCTCCGCGATGAGCGCCGCATCCAGAAGGGCGGTGAGATCGTCGTGGCCCGTGAGGGCTTTCGCAGCCTCGGCGAGAAGCGGCGGGGCCTCGACGGCGGCCACGGCTTCGGCGATCCGCTCGGCCTGCTCCAACCCGTTGCGGATCGCGGCCATGTCGCGCGGGCCACCGCGGTCGAGGGCGAGGCGAGACAGCGCGCGATCCATATCGGGGCAACGCTTCAGATCGGCGCGGATATCTTCGGCAAATCGACCCTGTTCCAGCAGAAAACGGACAGAATCGTGCCGCGCGTGGATCTCGGTCAGGTTCCGGGACGGGGCGGAGATCCGGCGCTCCAGAAGCCGCGCGCCACCTGCCGTCACCGTGCGGTCGATGGCGTTGAGGAGCGAGCCCTCGCGTCCGCCCGACAGAGCTTGCGTCAATTCCAGATTACGCCGCGTGGCGGCGTCGATCTGCATCGCTGCGCCGCTGTCTTCATGCACGGGACGTCGCAGCAGGGGCAGTTTCCCTTTCTGCGTGATCTCGAGGTAGTCGACGATGGCGCCCATCGCGGCCATCTCGGCGCGGGTGAAGCTGCCGAACGCATCGAGAGAGCCGATCGAATAGAGCGACAGAAGCCGCGTCTCGGCGGCCTGACTGTCGAAGCTTGCGCGAGAAAGCGGCGTCATCGCGGCTCGCATATCAGAGACTATTTCGGCGCAATCGGCTTCTTTGGCCTCGCTGACCAGCACTTCACGAGGCGCAAGCCGGGCAAGCTCGGGGCCCAGCCGCGACAACGGGCAGGGCGTCACGCGGAACTCGCCGGTGGAGATATCGACCCAGGCAATCGCGGCCTCGTCGCGAACTTCCGCCCAAGCGGCGAGGAAGTTGTGGCGACGCGCCTCCAGCAGGCTTTCCTCGGTCAGCGTGCCGGGCGTGACCAACCGCACCACATCGCGTTTCACGACGGATTTCGAGCCGCGCTTCTTCGCCTCGGCCGGGTCCTCCATCTGCTCGGCAATCGCCACACGGAAGCCTTTTCGGATCAGCGTGAGCAAATAGCCCTCGGCCGCGTGCACGGGAACGCCGCACATCGCGATGTCCTCGCCCATGTGCTGACCGCGCTTGGTCAGCGCGATATCGAGCGCGGATGCGGCATCCACCGCGTCCTGAAAGAACATCTCGTAGAAATCACCCATCCGATAGAACAGGAGCGCGCCCGGATTGGCCTCCTTGATCCCCAGATACTGTTCCATCATCGGTGTGACGGTCGGCTTGGCCATGTGCCCCCCATTTGCTGGTCGCGCGACCCTACAAAACCCCGGATTCGGGCGCAATTCCGTTGAGTGACGGATCACGGGACGTTAAACGGGTTCGGACCTGCAGGAGGAGCACCGTCCCAATGCCCAGCAAGAACCGTATCACGCCCGAAGAGGCGTTGGCCTATCACCTCGACCCGCATCCGGGGAAATACGACATCACGGCGTCGAAGCCGATGACATCGCAGCGCGACCTTTCGCTGGCCTACAGCCCCGGCGTCGCGGTTCCGGTGGAGGCGATCGCCGAGAACCCGGAGCTGGCCTACGATTACACCGTGAAGGGGAACATGGTCGCCGTGATCTCGAACGGCTCGGCCATTCTAGGGCTCGGCAATCTCGGGGCGCTGGCCTCGAAACCGGTGATGGAGGGAAAGGCGGTCCTCTTCAAGCGGTTCGCCGATGTGAACGCGATCGATATCGAGCTCGATACCGAGGATGCCGACGAGATCATCAACGCGGTGAAGCTGATGGGGCCGACTTTCGGGGGGATCAACCTCGAGGATATCAAGGCGCCGGAATGTTTCATCATCGAGCAGCGGCTCAAGGAGCTGATGGACATCCCGGTGTTCCACGACGATCAGCACGGCACGGCGGTGATCTGTGCGGCGGGGCTGATCAACGCGCTGGAGCTGTCGGGCAAGAAGATCGAGGACTGCAAGATCGTGCTGAACGGCGCGGGCGCTGCGGGCATCGCCTGTCTGGAGCTCGTGAAGGCGATGGGCGCGAAGCACGACAATTGCATCATGTGCGACACCAAGGGTGTGATCTATCAAGGTCGTACCGAGGGCATGAACCAGTGGAAATCGGCCCATGCCGCGGTGACCGAGGCGCGCTCGCTCGAAGAGGCGATGGAAGGCGCGGATGTGTTCCTTGGCGTCTCGGCCAAGGGTGCGGTGACGCCCGAGATGGTGCAGTCAATGGCCGACAATCCGGTGATCTTCGCGATGGCGAACCCAGATCCGGAGATCACGCCGGAAGAGGCGCAATCGGTGCGCCCCGATGCGATCGTGGCGACGGGGCGGTCGGACTATCCGAACCAGGTGAACAACGTTCTCGGCTTCCCCTACCTGTTCCGCGGTGCGCTCGACATCCACGCCCGCGCGATCAATGACGAGATGAAGATCGCCTGCGCCAACGCCTTGGCGGAACTGGCGCGCGAGGATGTGCCCGACGAGGTCGCGATGGCCTATGGGCGCAAGCTCAGCTTCGGGCGCGATTACATCATTCCGACGCCCTTCGATCCGCGGCTGATCCACGTGATCCCGCCGGCGGTCGCAAAAGCCGGGATGGATACCGGCGTTGCGCGCCGTCCGATCATCGACATGGAGGGCTATGCGCAAAGTCTGAAAGCCCGGATGGACCCGACCGCGTCGATCCTGCAGGGCATCCAGAGCCGTGCGCGTCAGGCGCAGGCGAAGATGATCTTTGCAGAGGGCGATGACGAGCGCGTGCTGCGCGCCGCCGTGGCCTATCAGCGCTCCGGCATGGGCGAGGCGCTGGTCGTGGGCCGCGAGCAGGATGTGAAGGAAAAGCTTGAAGCGGCTGGCTTGGGCGATGCCTATCGCGAGCTGCGCGTGGTGAATGCGGCCAATTCCAAGAATACCGAGACCTACAAGGACTTCCTGTATGAGCGTCTGCAGCGACAGGGTGTGGATCGCGAGGATGCGCATAAGCTGGCGACGCGCGACCGGCATGTCTTCGCGGCGCTGATGCTGGTGCATGGGCATGGCGATGCGTTGGTCACGGGCGCGACCCGAAAATCGGCGCATGTTCTGGAACTGATCAACAAGGTCATCGACGCGAAGCCCTCGGATGGGGCGGTCGGGATCACTGCCCTGTTGAACAAGGGTCGCGTGGTGCTGATCGGCGATACGCTGGTGCATGAATGGCCCGACGAGAACGATCTGGCCGATATCGCGACGGCGGGCGCGCATGTCGCCCGCGGTCTGGGCCTTGAGCCGCGCGTGGCTTTCTGTTCCTTCTCGACTTTCGGCTATCCGGTCTCGGAACGGGCCACGAAGATGCATGTCGCGCCGAAGGTGCTCGACGCACGCGGGGCGGATTTCGAGTATGATGGCGAGATGACCGTCGATGTGGCGCTCAACATGGATCAGATGAAGAACTACCCGTTCTGTCGTCTGACCGGCCCCGCCAATATCCTCGTCGTGCCGGCACGCCATTCGGCGTCGATCTCTGTGAAGCTGATGCAGGAGATGGCGGGCGCCACTGTGATCGGCCCGATCCTGACCGGGACGAGCCATGCGGTGCAGCTGTGTTCGACCACGTCGACGGTGAACGACATCCTGAACATGGCGGCGCTTGCCTCGTGCAAGCTGTGCCTGAAGGACTGAATTGAAAAGGCGCGCGGTGATCCGCGCGCCTGTTTCGCTTTATCCCAGCGCGTAGCCCGTGCCGCGCACCGTGCGCACCGGATCATCCCCGCCATTGGCCATCAGCGCCTTGCGCAGCCGCCCGACATGGACGTCGATGGTGCGGGTGTCGACATAGATGTCGCGCCCCCAGACCCGGTCGAGCAGTTGATCGCGGGTCCAGACGCGGCCCGGTTTTTCCATCATCGTCGAGAGCAGCCGGAACTCGGTCGGGCCGAGTTTCAGCGGTTGGCCGTTGCGGAAAACGCGGTGTTCCTCGGCATCGAGGATGATGTCCTCGAAGCTCAGCCGCTCGCCCATCGTCGCGGGCCGCGTGCGGCGCAGCTGGGTGCGCACGCGCGCCATCAGCTCGACGACTGAGTACGGTTTCAC
Source organism: Thioclava sp. F28-4 (assembly GCF_002020045.1). Classification (NCBI taxonomy): domain Bacteria; kingdom Pseudomonadati; phylum Pseudomonadota; class Alphaproteobacteria; order Rhodobacterales; family Paracoccaceae; genus Thioclava; species Thioclava sp. F28-4. Next base: position 41,766 of record NZ_MPZQ01000008.1, read on the forward strand.
GACGTAGTCGTCCGCGCCGGTCTCGAGGCCCCGCACCCGGTCCACCTCTTCGGAGCGTGCCGAGAGCATGATGACAGGAATGTTGCGGGTCTCAGAATTCGCCTTCACGCGGCGACAAATCTCGATGCCGGAGACATTGGGCAGCATCCAATCCAGCACGATCAGATCGGGCTTCTCTTCCTTCAGGAACAAGAGGCCCTCGTCTCCGTTCTCCGCCATCACGACGCGAAACCCTTCGGCTTCGAGGTTGTAGCTGAGAACTTCGCGCTGGGCGTTTTCGTCTTCAACCACAAGGACACAGGGTTGTTGGGCTGGCGACATTTCTCAGGTCTCCGTCACATTACGCTCGAGCTTTTCGGGCGCGCGTCTTCCGGCATTTCGCCGGTCACGAGGTAGATCACCTGCTCGGCGATCGTCGTCGCATGGTCGCCCATCCGTTCGATATTCTTGGCGATGAAATGCAGGTGCATGCAGGGCGTGATGTTGCGCGGGTCTTCCATCATGTAGGTCAGGAATTCGCGGAACAGCGCGTTATACATCTGGTCAACTTCAAGATCGCGCTCGCGCACATCGGCGGCCAATTTCGGGTCGCGCTGGATATAGGCGTCGAGCGCGTCTTTCAGCATCGCTTCCGTCGTGCCCGCCATGCGGCGGATCGCGGTTGCGGTGCCGCTGATCTGCGGCCCGTCGGACAGGACCTGCGTGCGCTTGGCGATGTTCTTCGCGTAATCGCCGACCCGCTCGAGGCTCGCCGAGATCTTGATGACCGAGAGCGCCATGCGCAGGTCGCGCGCGGCGGGGGCGCGCAGGGCGATCAGGCGCGCGGCCTCTTCGTTGATCTTCTCTTCCAGCTCGTCGACGGCGCGGTCGCGGCCGCGGATTTCCTCGGCCAGTTCGAGATCGCGCACTTCGAGCGCGCGGGCGCTTTCAAGGATCTGCTCCTCGACGAGGCCGCCCATTTTGACGACCAATGCCTGCACCGCTTCGAGATCGCGGTCGAAGGCGGAAAGAATGTGCTCGCTCATGATTATTTGCCTCCTCAGCCGATACGGCCGGTAATGTAGCTTTCCGTCCGGCTGTCGGACGGGTTGGTGAAAATCTTGTCCGTGTCGTCGTATTCGACGAGGTTCCCGAGGTGGAAGAACGCGGTCTTCTGACTGACGCGCGCGGCCTGCTGCATCGAGTGCGTCACGATCACCACCGAGAAATTCGCGCGAAGCTCGTCGATCAGTTCCTCGACCTGCGCGGTCGCGATCGGGTCGAGCGCCGAGCAGGGCTCGTCCATCAGCAGCACTTCCGGCGAGGTCGCCACGGCGCGCGCGATGCACAGGCGCTGTTGCTGACCGCCCGAAAGCCCGGTGCCGGGTGCGTGCAGGCGATCTTTCACCTCGTTCCACAGCGCGGCCTTGCGCAGCGAGTCCTCGACCACCTGATCCAGCTCGGCCTTGTTCTTCGTGAGGCCGTGGATTTTCGGGCCGTAGGCCACGTTGTCGTAGATCGACTTCGGGAACGGGTTCGGTTTCTGGAACACCATGCCGACCTTGGCGCGCAGCTGCACCGGGTCGACGCGCTTGTCGTAGATGTCTTCGCCGTCGAGTTTGATATCGCCCTCGACGCGGCAGATATCGATCGTGTCGTTCATCCGGTTCAGGCAGCGCAGGAAGGTCGACTTCCCGCAGCCCGACGGGCCGATGAACGCGGTGACGGTCTTGTCGAGAATGTCGACATCGACGTCCTTGATCGCGTGGGTGTCGCCGTAATGGACCTGCACGTTGCGTGCGGTGATCTTGATGTCGTCAGTGGTCACGGCTCTCTCCGTCAGGCTCATGTCTTCCATTTGTCTCGCGCTCCCTTACCAGCGACGCTCGAATTTGCGGCGCAGGATGATGGCGATGATGTTCATGCCCAGAAGGAAGATCAGCAGAATGATGATACCTCCCCAGGCGCGTTCGTAAAATGCCGGGTCGGCGCGCTTGGCCCATTCGTAGATCTGCGCGGGCATGGCCGAGTTGGGCGAGACGAAGCCGTCGAGGAACCCGTCCGGCGAGTTGGTCGCGATATAGCCCACCATCCCGATCAGCAGGAGCGGTGCGGTCTCGCCCAGAGCCTGCGCCAGACCAATGATCGTCCCGGTCAGGATGCCGGGCATCGCCAGCGGCAGAACGTGGTGGAAGACCGATTGCATTTTCGATGCGCCAACACCGAGGGCGGCGTCGCGGATCGAGGGCGGCACGGCTTTCAGCGCGGCGCGGGTCGAGATGATGATCGTCGGCAGGGTCATCAGCGTCAGCACGAGCCCACCGACCAGCGGGGCCGATTGCGGCAGATGCGCGAACTGGATGAAGACCGCGAGGCCGAGGATACCGAAGACGATCGACGGCACCGCGGCGAGGTTCGAGATGTTCACTTCGATCAGGTCGGTGATGCGGTTCTTCGGCGCGAATTCTTCCAGATAGATCGAGGCAGCGACCCCGATCGGCAGGGCCAGCACCAGCACCACCAGCATCATGTAGAACGAACCCAGCATCGAGATCCCGATCCCGGCCTGTTCGGCGCGGCTGTCGGACGCGTCGGCGCCGAAGATGAAGGCCCAATTGAAACCTTTGTGGATGATGCCCGCGTCGCGCAGCTGATCGACAAGGTCAAGCTGCGCCACGGTGATGTTCTTGTCCTTGGCGATCTCGTCGCGATGCACCCGGCCCTTGAGGTAGCTGTCCACCCGCGACGAGGCGAGAATCTTGAAATCCACCGTCGTGCCGATGATCGACGGGTCGGCGAGGACCGCGTCGCGCACCTGGCTCGCAGCCGAGGCCGAGATCAGGTTCTTCATGTCCTTCGCCTTGGCGAGATCGGTCGTCGCGCCGGATTTCTCCACCGCGTCGAGCAAGCCTTTCTCGATCAGCGGCTTGTAGGTGAAGGTCGTCGCCTTCTTCAGATCCTCCGGATCGCGGTTGCCCTTCTTGTCGAGCTTCGCGGCGTCCAGATAGACCGGCACCTCGACAAAGGTCTGCTGAAACGCGGTCGCGCCGTTGGAGACGATCGTCACCAGCAGGATCACGAGGAAAGCGAGGCCGATCCCGATCGCCCCAATGCCGAGCGCCTTGAAGCGTTTCTCGGAGGCGTTGCGGCGTTTCGTGCGGGCATCGACATGATGCAGCGAACGCGTCGCGGGTTGGCCTGCGCCGTGTTGGGTCGCATCACTCATTCGTATTGCTCCCGGTATTTGCGCACGATGTAGAGCGCGAAGATGTTGAGCCCGAGCGTCAGGACGAACAGCGTCATGCCGAGCGCGAAGGCGACCAGCGCCTCAGGCGAGGCGAAATCGGCATCACCGGTCAGCTGCGAGACGATCTTGGCGGTGACGGTGGTCATCGCGTCGAACGGGTTCATGCTGAGCCGCGCGGCGGCGCCTGCGCCCAGCACCACAATCATCGTCTCGCCAATGGCGCGCGAGGTCGCCAGAAGCACGGCGCCGACGATGCCGGGCAGAGCTGCGGGCAGGATCACCTGCTTGATCGTTTCGGATTTCGTCGCGCCGAGGCCGTAGGAGCCGTCGCGCAAGCTTTGCGGCACCGCGTTGATGATGTCGTCGGACAGCGAGGAGACGAAGGGGATCAGCATGATGCCCATCACCAGACCCGCGGTCATCACCGCCGTGCCCGCATGCATCCAGCCGCCATCGGCCATCGCAGCGGTCGGGCCATTCGCGCCGAAGATCGACAGCAGGAAGGGGCCGACGGTCAGCAGGGCGAAAAGGCCGTAAACGATGGTCGGGATACCGGCGAGCACTTCGAGCAGCGGTTTCACGACGCCGCGCACCGATTTTGTCGCGTATTCCGACAGGTAGACGGCGGCGAACAGCCCGATCGGCACCGCGACCAGAAGCGCCACCAGCGAGATGTAGAGCGTGCCCCAGAGAAGCGGCAGGATGCCCAGCTCCGATCCGCCGCCGAAGCTCGGCGACCAGGTCGTGCCGAAGAAGAAGTCGGTGATCGGATAGAGGCGGAAGAACTCGATCGTGTTGAAAACCAGCGACAAAACGATGCCGATCGTCGTCAGGATCGCGATGGAGGCCGCGGCGATCAGCAGAACGCGCACGCCCTTTTCGACCGTGTTGCGCGCGCGGAAATCCTTGTTCGTGCGCAGGTAGGCGAAGGCAAAGCCCGCGATGGCTGCCAGCAGAACCAGTACCGTCATCGCCAGATCGCCCACCGAGGTCATGTCACGATAGGTTTGCGCCGCGTTCAGCGTCGCCGGATCGACACTGGAGCCGAGCGCGACCCCGACCGAGCCGAGAATTTCGCGCAGGTCCGTGGTTTGCAGATCGATATTCGCGGCTTGCCGTGCGCTCAGTGCGCCTTGGGCAATTGCGGTTTCGAGACCATCCGCGACGCGCCGGACATCCGACATCACGAGGCTCATGTTCGAGCCGTCCAGCAGCGCATCGGGAATCTCGGCGGAGACGCGGGCATTCACGATCAGCGGCTGCGCCACCATCCAGACCAGCAGCAGCAGGAGCGCCGGCACAGCGGTGAACATCGCGACGTTGAAGCCGTAGTAATTCGGCAGGCTGTGCAGAGACCGTCGGTCTTCGCCTGCCGAATGCAGCGCACGCATTCGGCCCATCACGAAGCCGACGACTGCCAGCACGACCACGATCACAACGATCCACAAAACAGGCATTTCAGCCCCACCAGTTGAAAATAACCAAAAAGGAAAAAGGGGGCAGCGAAATAAGCCGCCCCCTGAAGATAGCGGTCTCGATTACGAGCCCGAACCCATGGTCACTTCGTTCGCCACGGCATCCTGGGTCTTGGCCAGTTCCGGGTCAGCAACGAGGCCGTACTGAGCGAGCGGGCCGTCGGGGCCAGCGATCTCGTCGGAGACGAAGAACTCAGCGTATTCCTTCAGGCCGGGGATCACGCCGATATGCGCTTTCTTGACGTAGAAGTAGAGCGGACGCGACACCGGGTACTCGCCCGAAGCGATGGTCTCGGTCGAGGGCTCAACACCCGACATGGTCGCGACTTTCAGCTTGTCAGTGTTGTTCTCGTAGAACGCCAGACCGAAGACGCCGATGCCGTTCGGGTTCGAGCCGATGCGGGCGAGGGTTTCGGTGTAGTCGCCGTCGATGTCGACAGCCTTGCCGTCGGTGCGGACTTCCATGCAGGCCTTGCCGGCTGCTTTTTCGTCCATGCCCGAAGCGATGAAGGCTTCTTTCGCGCCGGTCGCTTCACAGCCAGCTTCCAGAACCTTCTCTTCGAAGACTTCACGGGTGCCGTGCTTGGTGCCCGGGATGAAGGCGATGATGTCGGCATCCGGCAGGTCGGAGTTGAACTCGTTCCACTTGGCGTAGCCGTTGTCGACGATTTCGCCGTCCTTCAGGACCTTCGCGCCGAGCGCGTTGAAGATGTCTGAGGGGGTGAAAGCGTTGAAGGCCGGGCCGTCTTTTTGCGACGCGAAGACGATGCCGTCATAGCCGATGCGGACTTCCATGATGTCGGTGACGCCGTTGTCGGCGCAGGTCGCGACTTCTTTGTCCTTGATCTTGCGCGAAGCGTTCGCGACGTCGATCGTGTTTTCGCCAACGCCTTCGCAGAAGCGCTTCAGGCCAGCCGAGGAGCCGCCCGATTCCACGACCGGGGTCGGGTAATCGAAGTTTTCACCGAAAGCTTCGGCGACGATGGAGGCGTAGGGCAGCACGGTCGAGGAACCGGCGTCCTGGATGTTGTCACGCGCGAAAGCGGCGGTGCCCGAAGCGGCGACGATCGCGATCGCGGAAGCGGCGAGATTGAACGATTTCATAGATCACTCCCAGTGTTCTCAAATTTGGGCCGTCGAGTGGCCTCAGCGCGGTCCTAGGGGTCTTCGATGACGCTTATGCAAACATTATGTAACAGCTATGTGACAATCTACGAGTCCGTGAAGGTTCGTGATCAGGCCCGCGAAATCGCCTGTGCAATCAGGACGGGAACCTCACGATGGGCCCCAATCTCGGGCAAAAGGCGCCCTCGATAGCTAGCTGCTTGCAAGGCCTCAGGAATATCGCCTGTCACATGTCCTGCCCGCAGCGCGAAGAAGGGCAGACACACGCCATCCGGGTGCGCGCGGGCCACGTCTTCGAGGAACGGGGGCTCTTCGATCAGGGCCACATGAATCTCCGGCATCGCGGGATTGCGGCCCAAGGTCTCGGCCATGTCGTAAACCGAATTGCGCGATTTTCGCGATATTTTCGACCCGTGCGCCACGAGAATCAGGGGCGAGTCGGCTGGGATGTCCTCCGAGGCGCGCGCCTCGAAGATCACTCTGGTCAGCAGATCGGGCAGCGCAGGGTCGACGCCAAACGGCTCCAACTGGCGCGCGTGCGAGCCCGCCGCCTCCAGCCGCCGCGGAAGTTCGGTCTTGGTGAACCAGCCCTGCGCCATGAAATAGGGATAGATCAACGGATCTTCGTGCCGCGCCAAGGCAGCCTCCAACGACCCCGGTTTCGCAAGGGTCGCGGCGTCTATCTTGCGGCCCGGCATCTCCTCCGAGACCTTATTGGCCAAGGAAAACAGAGCTTTCTCCTGAATTTCAGGCTCTGACGGGGATCCATGGGCGACGAGAATGACCGGCTGCATGCCCCTAGATTAGCGCGGCAGCGCCCTATGGCAATCACGCGTTTTCGGCGTAAGTTTTCGGTTAACGCTCTGAATTTTAATAATATTGTCCGTAGAAGCCATTTGCGCGACCGCATCTTTGCATATACGCATAATGCAGAGGCCAGGATGGCCAGACCCGAGATTTAGTTTCACGTGTGGTGCGTAGGGGTGCACGTGGGTGAAGGAGGGTTCTGGCTGGGGTGCCGGAACCCTCCTGTTTTATCCGGTTCAGGTCGGATCGGTCTCGCCCATCTCGCAGACGATCTTCCATTCCTCTTCGGTGACAGGCTGAACCGACAGCCGCATCGAGGTCACAAGCGACATCTCCGACAGACGCGGCTCGCCTTTCACATCGGCCAGTGTGACCGGCTTGGTGAAGGGCCGCACCGCCTTGAGGTCCACGCAATCCCAGCGCGGATCGTCGGTCGTGGAATCCGGATGGCTCTCGGCCACGACTTCGCAGATCCCGACGACCTCCTTGCCGATATTCGAATGGTAGAACAGGCCGCGATCGCCGATCTTCATCTCGCGCATGTTGTTTCGCGCGAGATAGTTGCGAATGCCGTCCCATTCCTCGCCCGCGTCGCCCTTGGCGACCAGATCGTCCCAGGAAAACTTGTTGGGTTCCGATTTGAACAGCCAGTACCGCATCAGCCGATCACCTTTTTCCACGCCTTGACCTGCACATCCTCGAACAGCCCCGCCTTGGCATAGGGATCGTTCGCCGCCCAGTCCTGTGCCGCCTCGAGGCTGTCGACCTCCAAGATCACGAGCGAGCCGACCATCTGGTCATTCTCGATAAACGGGCCCGCCATGAAGACCACGCCAGTCTCTTCGATATAGGCGAGGTGCTTCTCGCGGTTGTCCATCCGGGTTTGCAGAGCGCCGGGTTTGTCGCGGCAGATCACGGCAAAATACATCTCATTCCTCCTTCAAGGGGCGGGCGAGCAGAGCCTGCATCGCCTCATCCACGCTGATTGACTGTTCGGTAAGCGCCATAACCATCGCGGCCACCGGAATTTCCAGACCGCGCGCATGGGCCAGCTTGTTCAGGGCCTGCGCGGTCGCGGCCCCCTCGACGGTAATCGAAGGATCGAAGACTTCGCCCGAGCCGATCGCGCAGCCGAACCGGAAATTGCGCGATTGCGTCGAGGTGCAGGTGAGAACCAGATCGCCGAAGCCCGACAGGCCCGACAGCGTCTCGGGCCGGGCTCCCAGCTCCGTTGCAATCCGCAACATTTCGGCGAAACCGCGGGTCATCAGCGCGGCGCGCGCGGAATCGCCAAGCCCCGCGCCAATCACGGTGCCCGCAGCGATTGCGTAGACATTCTTCAGCGCGCCGCCGAGTTCCGCCCCGGTCGTGTCGGTCGTGCGATACAGCCGCAGCGTCGGCGTCGACAGCTCGGCCTGCAGCTCCTCGGAATGATCGGTGCAGGCAAGCGTTAGCGCGGTGGGAAGGCCGCGCGCGATATCTCCGGCAAAGCTCGGCCCGGTCAGCACGGCAGCCCGCGCGCCCGGCACTTTCGCGCGGATCAGGGCCGTCGGCCCCTGGCCGGTGGACAGGTCGATCCCCTTGGAGCAGGAGACGAGGGTCTTGCCCGCAAGCGTGTCGGAATGGGTGTCGAGAAACCCGGCCATCTTTTGCATCGGCATAGCGAGAAGCAGCGTCTCGGCTTGCAGCGCATCCGCGATTTCCGCTGAAACAGTGACGTTTTCGGGTAGTTTGACACCCGGAAGGCGGCGCGCGTTTTCACCGCTCTCGCGCATGGCCTGCACATGCTCGGTATCGCGCGCCCAAAGGGTCACCGGCCCGTTTTGCGACAGCGTCACCGCCATCGCCGTGCCGAAAGCGCCCGCGCCCAGGACCGAAATACTCATGCCTTGGCCCCCTTCTTTCCCGACCCAAGAAGCGGTGCGGCGCTACGATCCAGTGGCCAGCGGGGGCGGGCGGTCAGGTCCATCCCGTCTTGCGCGCCGCTGCGGAACCGCTCGATCCCGGCCCATGCGATCATCGCGGCGTTATCGGTGCAAAGCTTCAAGGGCGGGGCTACGAATTCGGCGCCCATTTCACGTGAAACAGTCTCTAATCCAGCTCGAATGGCCTGATTTGCCGCGACACCGCCTGCGACCGCGAAGCCGGGGTTGGCGGGGGCGAGTTTGAGGTATTCCGCCAAGGCGCGCCGTGATTTCTCGACAAGCACATCGGCAATCGCCTGCTGGAAACCCGCGCAAAGATCGGCACGGATCTGGCGCGGCAGGCCGCCATGCTCCGCCACCACCTGATCGCGGGCGCGCAGCAGCGCGGTCTTCAGCCCAGAAAAGGACATATCGCAGCCCGGCCGATCCAGAAGCGGCCGCGGAAAGGCGAATGCCTTGGGATTGCCCTTGCGCGCCTCGGCCTCGACGGAGGGTCCGCCGGGTTGGGGCAGAGCCATCAGCTTCGCCGCCTTGTCGAAGGCCTCGCCCGGCGCGTCGTCGATCGTGCCGCCGAGCCGCGAGAACTCTTCCGGCCCTTTCGCGATCAGGAACTGACAATGCCCGCCGGAGACCAGCAGCATTAGATAGGGAAAAGCGAGCCCATCGGTCAGGCGCGGGGTCAGCGCATGGCCCGCCAAGTGGTTCACGCCAACCAGCGGCAGACCCGCCCCGGCGGCGAGACCCTTGGCGCACATCACGCCCGACATCACCCCGCCGATCAGCCCCGGACCCGCCGTCACCGCGATGCCATCCAGCGCGTCGAGCCCAAGCCCGGCCTCTTCCAGCGCCTCTTCGACGCAGAGATCGAGCTTCTCGGCATGAGCGCGCGCGGCGATTTCGGGGACCACGCCGCCGAAGGCCGCATGCAGATCGGTCTGCCCGGCGACGACGCTCGAGAGGATCTCCGGCTGGCCATCCGTCAGGCGCACGATCGCCGCTGCCGTATCGTCGCAGCTCGATTCCAGCCCGAGAAAGGTCAGCGTATCGGTCATCGGGGCGCCTGTTGCGTGGGTTATCCAACGCAGGTAACACCGGGGAAGCGTTCGCACAATCCCGGGGCGGTGGATGGACAGCCAGCCTGAGAGACCGATTCTCCTCGTCACGCGACCCGCCGTCGCGGCAGGGGGATTCGAAGAGGCATTCCGCAACAGGTTTGGGCATGATTGGCCTGTCATCGTCTCTCCGCTCACGGAGATCGAGCCTTTAGACACGCCGATACCCGAGTTTCAGACCGCAATCTTCACCTCGCAAAATGCCGTGGCCGCGTTCCGGCGACTGGCTCAGGGACAGGGCCGCCGGGCCTATTGCGTGGGGCAGCGTACGGCGCAGGCGGCACGCGAGGCCGGGTTCGATGCGATCGCCGGGCCGGGCGATGCGGAGGCGTTGAGCGAAATGATCGCGCAGCGTGAGCTCGGCGGAAAACTGCTCTTCCTTCGGGGAGAGCAGGTCGCCTTCGATCTCGAAAATCGGCTGAATTCCGCCGGAATAGAGACTGAATCTGCGATCATTTACCGCCAGGTCTCCCGCCCGTTGAGCGGTGAGGCGCAGGCGGCACTGCGCGCATCGCGCCCTGTATTGGTGCCGATTTTCTCGCCAAACGCGGTGGATCGCTTCCTAAAATCTATGCCCGACGCGCCTAAGCCGCCGCTCTTTGTCGCAGCCATGAGCGAGGCAGTGGCGTCTCGCCTCAAAAGCGCTAGCTTGTGCCATCTGGAAGTTGCCCCGCATCCCGATGCGCAAGGGATGCTCGATGCGCTTGCCGTCTTGCTGCAAAGGCAAAAGGCGGGTTGAGCAGTCGCGGACTGACTTCTAAGTTGATGTGAACGCGCAATTTGGTGCGGCAGTGGAGGGCTTAGACGATGGCGAAACGGACAACCGGGAAATCTTCCGATACGAGCAAGCCGGAAGACGCGAAATCGACGACCGAGTCCGAGACCAAATCTGACGCAACCTCTTCGCAAACCCCGAAGGATAGCAAGGCCGCCACGACTCCCGAGGCGACGGATAAGTCGAGCGCGGCTGCGACCAGCAAGCCCGCTACGGCATCGAAATCGAGCACGCCTGCGAAATCGTCCTCTACGTCTACGCCTGCGACCAAGGCGGATACGTCCAAGAGCACGAGCGGAACCTCCAAGCCGACCTCCACGCCGGCAACCAAAGCGGAGACGCCTGCGAAATCGGCGGTGGAGACGAAGTCCGGTTCTGCGACTGCGAAGGCTGAGACGACCTCGACCCCGGCCACGACCAGTGCCAAACCGGAGGCTGAGCCGAAGAAAACGGCCGCTAGCGGCGCCTCGGAAGATAAAGCGCATGCCGCGAAGCCTGCGAGCGCGGCGACGACCAGCAGCACCACGACCACCGACAAGACCCCGCCGAAAAGCGATACGGCAAAGGCGAGCACCTCGCCCCAGCCGGTGATCGAGAAGCGCGGCGGGTTCGGGTCCGCTTTCCTGGGCGGTGTGATTGCGGCTGTGATCGGGGCGGGCGTCGCGATCTGGGCGATCCCCAATCTGCCGCCGCAACTTTCCGGATGGCTGCCGACCGCACCGGCCCCGGTGGACGAGGCGGCCATTCAAGCCAAGCTCGATGACCAATCGAAGCAAATCGGCCAACTCTCCGAAGAGATTGCGACCCTGAAATCGTCGCAGCCGCCCGCGCCGGATCTGTCGGGCGTTCAAGGCGCGCTCGATCAGGTTAACGCGGATATCCGGGCGAACAAATCCGCGCTGGAGGATCTGAAATCTCAGGTCGCGTCACTGCAAACCGACACTGGCGGCAGCGCGGCGCAAGCCGAGATCGAAGCGGCCGCGAAAGCCGCCGAAGCCCGGATCAAAGAAGCCGAAGCGCAGGCGCAGAGCCTGAAGTCGCAAAGCGAAGCGGCCGCCAAGGCGGCGATGACGCAGGCTGCGGCGGCGCGCGTGAAAGCGGCGCTGGATGCGGGCACCTCGCTCGATGCACCGCTGGCCGATCTGCGTGACGCGGGTGTCGAAATCCCGGCGGCGCTCAGTGGCGACATTCCGAGCCTTCAGTCGCTGCAATCGAGCTTCCCGGATGCCGCGCGGGCCGCGCTTCAGGCGGCGCGCCGTACCGAGACGGGCAGCTCGATCGGCGATCGCGTTGGCGCTTTCCTTCTGGCCCAGACCGGGGCGCGCTCGGTCGCGCCGAAAGAGGGCGATAGTGCAGATGCGGTCCTGTCGCGGGCGCAGGCCGATGTCGACCGGGGGGCCTTGTCCGAGGCGCTCGACGAGATCGCGAAACTGCCCGACCCCGCGCAGGAGGCGATGTCCGACTGGGTGAACCAGGCGAAAGCACGGGTGGCTGCGCTCGACGCGGCCAACCAGCTTGGCGCGACGCAATAAGGAGACAGACATGATCTGGTCATTCATCAAAATCGCGCTGTTTCTGATTGTCGTCGCCGCGGCGACCCTGGGCCTCGCGCATCTCGCCGAGATGACGGGCGGTCTGCGGATCACGACGCTCGGCATGGAATTCACCTTGGGCCCGCTGCAGGCGGTGATCGCGGCGATCATCCTCTTTATCGCGATCTGGATCGTGATCCGGGTCGTCGGTCTGGTGGTCGCCTTCCTGCGCTTCCTCGCCGGCGACGAAACCGCGATAACCCGCTATTTCGACCGGCATCGCGAACGCAAAGGCTATCAGGCTCTGTCCGAAGGGCTGCTCGCGGCGGCGTCCGGCGAGGGCAAGCTCGCCATGTCGAAAGCGGCGAAGGCCGAGCGCTATCTGCAACGTCCGGAGCTGACCAACCTTCTCACCGCGCAGGCGGCGGAAGCCTCGGGCGACTCGAAGAAAGCGACCGAAGTATACAAACGGCTCCTCGCCGATGACCGCACGCGGTTCGTGGGGATTCGCGGGCTGCTGCGCCAGAAGCTCGAAGAGGGCGATACCGAAACGGCGCTGAAGCTCGCGCAGAAAGCCTACGCGATCAAGCCGCGTCACCGCGAAGTTCAGGATACCCTTCTGGGTCTGCAGACCGAAACGGGCGACTGGAAAGGCGCGCGGGAGATTTTGCAGGCGAAGATGCGGCAGGGCGAATTGCCGCGCGACGTCCATAAGCGCCGCGATGCGGTCCTCGCGCTGCAAGAGGCCAAGGGCGTCTGGCAGGAAGGCGCGAGCGTCGAGGCGCGCGAAGCCGCGATTTCGGCTGCCAAAGCGTCGCCCGATCTGGTGCCTGCCGTCGTGATGGCGGCGCGCGCCTATATCGACAAGGGCAAGAAAGGCGCGGCGGAACGCATCCTGCGCAAGGCTTGGGAAGTGCGGCCGCATCCGGATCTTGCGACCGCTTTCGCGGAGATTACCCCGGATGAGACGCCGGAAGCACGGCTGAAGCGATTCTCGAAGCTGCTTTCGAGCCGTCCCGATCATGAGGAAACCCGCCTTCTGAAAGCGGAACTGAACATCGCGGCCGAAGACTTCCCGGCGGCGCGCCGGGCGCTGGGCGATCTCGTCGAAACCCATCCGACGGCCCGGTCGCTGACGATCATGGCGGCGGTCGAGCGTGGCGAAGGGGCGGAGGATGTCGTCGTGCGCGGGTGGTTGGCCCGAGCCCTGACTGCGCCCCGCGGTCCGCAATGGTGCTGCGACAAATGTCAAAACATTCAGTCCGAATGGACGCCGATCTGCGACAATTGCGGTGGCTTCGACACGCTCAGCTGGCGCGAGCCGCAACAGGCGCAGTCGCCGCTGCCGCATGGCGCTGAGATGCTGCCCTTGATTGTGGGCAAGCCGAGTGCCGAACCCTCGCCCAAGAAAGAGGATGAAGCCGAAGACGCCCCCATTCAGGACGCGGAAATCGTCGATCCACCGAAGGACGAAGGCGAGGCTGCAAGCGCATCGAAGGAGACGCAAAGCGGAACTGCGACAGCTTGATCATTTTGGGGCTACACATCCCCGAAAGAGCATGGTAATCGCCCGCCACAGTGCCGGTGTAGCTCAGCTGGTAGAGCACGTCATTCGTAATGATGGGGTCGTAGGTTCGAGTCCTATCACCGGCACCACTTCCTGAAAGTTCAGGCGCAGAGGCGGAACCGCAAGGTTCCGCTTCGCTTGTTTCAGGGCAGTCGTTCTCGAGGCTTCAGGTCAATTCACGACAAATTCGGCATGCAATGCGCCCGCGGCATTGATGCTCTTGAGGATGTCGATCATATCGCGCGGGCTAACGCCGAGCGCGTTGAGCCCCGCGACCAATTCCGATAGCGAGCTGCCCTGTGGGACTTCGGCCATGCGAATGCCTGGCTCTTCTGTGAGAGTCGCCTGCGATCTGGGGACGACGACCGTATCTCCTTGCGAAAACGGGTTAGGTTGCACCACAAGGGGACTTTCCTCCACTTTGAGGGTCAGATTTCCCTGACTGACGGCAACGCGTGAAATCCGCACGTCTTCCCCCATGACGATCGTACCCGAACGCTGGTCGACCACGACCCGGGCGCGCTGTTCTGGTTCGACACTGAGATTCTCTACCCGGCCGATCGCATGCGCGACCGAGCGCGCGCGGGTCTCACGAATGTTCAAAGCAACTGTACCGCCGTCGAGCATTTCCGCGACGCGCCGACCGTATTCGCGGTTAATGGCGGTTTCAATTCGGCTTGCAGTGGTGAAGTCGGGCGTGCGCAGCGCGAGGCGCACCGTATTGAGGTCGTTAATCTCGAAGGCGATTTCGCGCTCGACGCGCGCGCCGGATGGAATGTTTCCTGAGGTTGGTACGCCTTGAGTCACCGAAGCGGCGTTACCTTGTGCCACAGCGCCGCCGGCAATGATCGCTCCTTGCGCGACCGCATAGATTTCGCCATCTGCCGCTTTCAAAGGGGTCATCACGAGGGTGCCGCCAAGAAGGCTCTTGGCGTCACCAATCGCGGAGACGGTGATGTCGATTTGGCTTCCGGCGCGCGCGAAGGGTGGCAGGCTCGCCGTGATCATCACGGCGGCGACGTTCTTCGGTCGAAATTGTTCCCCGGTAACGTTAACGCCGAGCCGTTCGAGCATGTTCGACATGATCTCTTCGGTAAAGGGAGCGTTACGTAACCCGTCGCCCGTGCCGTTCAATCCAACCACCAGACCATAGCCGACGAGATCGTTCCCGCGCACTCCGTCGAATTCGACCAGATCCTTAATGCGGATCGGGGCGCAAAGAGCGATCGGCGGAAGGAAAACGAGGGCAACTAGCAACCAGCGCCACATCACATGTAATCCGTCATCGAGAGGTTGGAGAGCCGACTTGTCAGAAGATAGAGCGTCTCGATCTGGGAGCGTACCGCTTCGAGCGCGGTTGCCGAGGCGTACGGGTCGGCGCCGATGAGTTTCGTCCGTGCAATTTCAAGGCTGGCGCGTTCAGTATCGTTTCGCGTGGCTGCCGAGGCGACTTTGCCTTCGAACGAACCGACTTCCGCGGCGAGTTCGACAGTTGCGAGAGATCCCGAGTGAATCCTCTCACCCGCTTCCTTCGCAAGCGCGCTTCGCTCGACCAGGTCACCGTCAAACAAACCTCGGTCCAAAAGCGTGCCTATGGCGTAGCCCTTGATCGCATCTTTGACGCGTGGGTCATTTGCGGTGACATTGATCGCGGCGGTTTCGCCCTCTGCGACGTAGAATTTGCCCCTTGCTTCGCCACCTTGATAGGAGGTTGCGCTGAAACCGCTTGGGTCGGCGAACCACGTATCGAGGGTCGCGAGTACATCCGTCGCATTCGTCGCCCCTGAAATCTCCGCAGACAGGGACGTGATAATCGTTTCGGCATCGGGCAGCGGGGTCGTATCTCCTTGATCGCCCGCAAAAATATAGCGTCCGACAGAGTTCGTGTTGAGCGTTGCGATCAGCGCGTCGAACTTTTCGGCTGTCGACGCGACGGTCGCGTCGATCATGATCTTGCTGGAGGTGGTTGCGGCAGACATGAGGGCCGTACTGATGCCGTCGTCGAGGTTGCCGATCCACGCGAGGCTGCGTTGCATCGCGTCTGCATATTGGCTCGCCTCGGTAGTGGCGAGGTCGAATGCGTCGAACAATCTCAGGCTCCGATCGATTGCGGAGAGCGCGCCGAAGTCGCCGGATAGGGCGGCGCCGAGATCGGATTTGATACCAGACGTCACTTCTTGGGTAAGGGTCGCCAATTTTGTATCCAGCACTGCATTGTGGCGTCGCATCTGGAAATTCAGCGCCATGTCTCCAACAGAGAGATAGTTCATCTTAGATCTCCAGAAGATGTTTGATCAGTGCATCGACGGTTTGAATGACGCGTGCATTGGCGCTGTAGAGTTCTTCAATTTGCAGAAGTTTCTGCATTTCATGATCAGTATCGACGCCCTCAGCGAGGGCCTGCTCTTTCAATGTGTCGTAGCGGGTCGTTGCATAGATTTGAGTCGCCTCGTTGCTTTGGCGATCGCTCGTAACTTGGGACAAGAAGTTTGCGAAAAGCGCTGCGCTTGAATGAAGCGACGGGCCAAAATTTCCGGACGCGGGTGCGGACGCGGTTGTTAACGCTGAGGCGAGTGAGAAAAGATTTTCTGCGTTGCTCACGGGGCCAGGGGTAGATGCGCCGAACCCGTCACGCAGCAGCGAGAGCGAGCCTCCTTGTGCAGGGTCCGCGAGCGGGTTGATGACGATCCGACCGGCGAGGCCTGTTTCGTTGAGCGGGTCGAGCGGGCCCCCGCCATCTGTAAAGAGACCGGCTGCGCCGCCGCTGAGTGTTGGGTCGACCGCCGGGTCGCTGACCCTCTCGATCAGGTTGCGGGAGAGTGCGTCGATCTGAACCTGCAAGTTTGGAGCGAGCGTATCACGGATGGCGAAAAGGGCGCCTAGCGTGCCGCCGCCGAAGAACCCGTCATCGTCACTTGAGACGGCGTTTCCGTTGAGCTTCAGGCCTGAGAGAACTCCTCCGTCGTGGGTCATGTCTGGTGTAATGATTCCGCGCGCCGTGAACCCGATCTCCACTGGGTTGCCTTCGAGAAGGACGGCACCGCCTGTGGTGAAGAGTGAAATTTGATCGTTTTCGCGCGGGACTTGGCGGGTGGGGACGATGCTGGAAATCCGGTCGACCAGCGTTTGACGTTGGTCCTTGAGCGCATTCGTATCATGGCCTGCAGCCTTTCCGGCCAGGATCGTTGCGTTGAGTTCATCGACCTGCGCGAGCGCGCTGTTCAATGCGTCGACCTGCGTCGCGATTTTCCGGTCTGCGTCCATCCGGCTGTCCTGCAATTGTGCGGAGAGCGTATTCAGGTGCCCGGCAACCTCGCGGGCGGCGCTCAGCACTGTGGACAGGCGGGCTTCGCTTTCGGGGCGGCTGCCAGCTTCGACGAGCGAGGCTTCGAACTCTGCGAATTTGGAGGATAGGGAGTTCGCATCCTCCGGCGTGCCGATGCGCGCTTCGAAGGTTGAAAAAAAGTCGCCGCGCAGCGAAGCGTTTTGGGCCGCAGCATCGGAGAGGCGGAGATCGCTGCGGAGGGTTTCGTTGACGATGCGGTCGACGCTGAGCACGCGAACGCCGGCACCTTGCTGGCCGACGACCTGCGCGCCGAGTGAAATCTCGCGCCGGGCGTAGCCGTCGGTGAGCGCGTTGGCGGTATTGGAGGCAACGACCTCGGACATGCGAGAGGCCGCAGTGAGGCCCGACAAGGCATTGGATAGCGTTTGCGAGATTCCCATTGCGACCTCCCGTGGCCGATACGATCACGATCAGCGTTTGATATTGGTGGTTTCCTGCAGCATCTCGTCGACCGTCTGGATTACCTTGGCGTTGGACGAGTAGGCGCGCTGCGTCTGGATGAGATTGGTCAGTTCCTCTGCAACATCGACCGTCGAGCCTTCGCGAGCGTAGCCTTCGATCGACCCGGTCGGACCGTCACCGGCATTCCAGAGGAAGAAAGAGCCGGAGTTTGAGGAAACTTCGAAGATCTGATTGTCGAGCGCGATCAGGCCGTTCTGATTGGGAACATCCACGAGGGGGATTTGATAGACCGTGCGGATGAAGCCGGTGTCGTAGGTCGCTTTGATGTAGCCATCCTCATCGATTTCGACGGCCGTGAGGTTGCCGACGGGCGAGCCGTCCTTCGTGATCGATGTCGGCGAGAAACTGTCGGAAAGCTGCGTCAATCCGTTGGTGTCGCCGATCTTGCCGATGGTGACGCTCAGCGGACCGCCTGCGACGGAGAGATCGAGCGTGCCGGTCGAGGCATCGTAGGTACCACCTGCGATAACATTGACCGAGGCGAGCGTGCCGCCGCTGCTGCGGCTGTCGTCGAAGGTCAGGACATAGCGACCGATGACGCTTTCATCGGTCGCGGGGGTGCCCGGGTCATCCGCCGTGGCGCTGTCGCGAATGACCATGGCCCATTCGTTCGATGCGCCGGTGGCCGGGACCGTGGGATGGAACGTGATGTCCAGGGTTTCGGATGTTCCGAGATTTCCGAAATATTCGACGGAAAGTGGTAGCGTATCACCCGCAGATCCGGCTTCGGTATCTGTTGCGGGCAGATTGACCCCGAGATTAAGCGTGGTCGTGGGGTCGCCGGCCGTCTGGTTGGCGTTGATCACCACCGGTTCCATTCCGGACATGGTGTCGCGCGCGAAGGTCGGAATGGTGCCATCGGCACTGGCGGGCCAACCGAGCAGAACAAGCCCGGATTCGGTCATTAATGTCCCGTCGACATCAGTGCGAAACGCGCCGGTCGTGGTCATCTTCAAAGGTTCGTCGCCAGTCGAATTATCGAGCGCCACGGCCGTCATGACGGGCAGCATACCGCGTCCGGAAACCGCGATGTCGAGTGCGTTCGAGGTAGAGACCAGCGAGCCTCTCTCTTCGATGAGGCGACTCGTGGAGGCACGGACACCGCCAGCCGAATAGGAGCCAGTCTTCGCCGCCTGATTGATCACCATGCTTTCGAATTCGGTGACGGCGCGCTTGTAGCCGTATGTACTCGAATTCGCGATATTGTCCGAGATCGTGGCAAGACGTGTGGCATTCGCGGCCAAGCCGGCCACGCCCGCATTGAGCGAGGAAGAAATGGACATGGATGCGCCTTTCTGCTGCTGCGTCCGAAGTTCTTCCTACCTTTGCGCCCGGGTGTTTAAGATCGGCCTAACAGGTCTGCCTTTTTCGAGCCGTGGTTACCGCTTCGCTAAAACGCGCCTCACCGGCCATTGCGCAGCACGATCACTTCCAGACGGTTATTGCGCAGGTCCATCGCACGCTCGACCTTCGGTTTGCGATCGGCGAAGCCGCTTACGCGCTGCATCCGATCGGCTGGAAAACCGGCGCCGTCCAGCAATGTCCGCATCGCCTGAGCGCGCGCGGCGGAAAGCTCCCAGACCGGGTCATGGGCCAGCATTTTCGGGTAGGATCTCGTGTAGCCGTTGATCGCGACATTGTTCGAGACGAGCGAGAAGACCCGCGTCAGGATGTTCGCCAGATCGGGGAGAACCGGCTGCGGCTTGGCCGTGTCGCCGACGAAAAGCGGCGCGTCGGGCAGGTCGGAGATCTCGATGATCAGACCCTCGTCGGTCACGCGGGTCACGATGTGGCGTGCGAGCTGCTCGCTGATCATCGACTCGCCACCCACGCCCATCAGAGCTTGCTCGATCGCGCGCGCCATCTCTTTCAAACTGGCCGTGTCGCTGTCCTGCGTGTCGTCGGCGGAGTTTTCGCCGCGGGCCTGACGCTCTTCGGTCGGACGTTGCGAGACGGCACCGGTCCCGGTCTGTGCGATCTGATCTTCGGAGAAGACGGAATCGCCGCCGAAGGCGCCTTCGCCACCACCGGAGATGCGGTTGATCGGGATCGTCGGATTGAAGTAATCCGCGATGCCCTTGCGTTGTTTCTCGGTTGTCGCGTTCAGCAACCACATCAGCATGAAGAAAGCCATCATCGCAGTGACGAAATCGGCATAGGCCACTTTCCACGCCCCACCGTGGTGCCCGTCGCCCGCGACGACCTTCTTACGCTTGATGATGATTGGCGCCGCGTTGTCGCGGTTGCTCATTCCACCACCTCTTTTCACCCGCATTCGGTATAGTAGGTGCGTGTTAACAGGCGATTGACGGATAAAATGCGAGCCATCGGCCTCTTCCCTTGTCGTGGCGCGGGCAATCGCTAGATTTGGCAGATGAATGGGCACCCGAACACAATGACAGTTGACCCGGCCGACCTGATTGCCTGTCCGCAATGCGACGCGCTTTATCGCGCGACGCATCTGCCCGATGGCAAGCGGGCGACCTGTGTTCGCTGTGGAACGGTGCTGATCTCGCCGCGCGAGAGATCGTTTCTGCATGTCATCGCCTTCTCCTTCACCGGAATGATCCTGATGATCGGTGCGATCTTCTTTCCCTTCCTCGAGATTTCGACCCGCGGGCTGAGCCATGAGAGCTCTATCTTCGGTGTCGCGATGGCGTTTTCCGACGGCTGGATTGCGCCTCTGGCTTTCTTCGTGCTGTCGATGATCGTGGCGCTGCCGATCTTCCGCTTTGCTGCGCTGATCTACACGCTCTGGCCGCTCGCCAATGGCAAACCCGCCTGGAAACACGCCGCGACGATGTTTCGCCTTGCCGAGGAAAGCCAGCCCTGGGCGATGGCGGAGATCTTCATCATCGGCACGGCGGTGGCGCTGGTGAAACTCGGCGGTCTCGCCAAGGTTTCGCTCGGCCCCGCCTTCTGGGCTTTCTGCGTTCTCATCATCGTGATCGCGCTCAAGAACTCCTTTGTCAGCAAATGGACGATATGGGACGCGATCGAACGAAAATGAACGTGCTGACCGCCACCGATGCCGGATTGATCGGCTGCACCCGCTGCGGTCGGGTCTGGACACCGGATCATGCGCATTGCGAGCGTTGCGGCGCGACGTTGCACAAGGTCGACAAGAGCGGGCTGCAGCGCGTCTGGGCGTGGTGGATCGCGGGGCTGATCTTCTACATTCCCGCCAATCTCTACCCGATGCTGGTCACGGCGACGCTTGGCAATGAGCAGAAAAACACCATCGTCGGCGGCGCGATGGAGCTGTGGCGGCATCACAATTACGGCGTGGCGCTGATCATCTTCGGCGCCTCGGTGATGATCCCGATCGGGAAATTCATCGCGATTGCCTATCTCGCGCTCGCGGTCGGAAACGAGCGCCGCAAAGGCGGCCCTCCGCATCTGCATCTCTACGAGGTGGTGGAATTCATCGGGCGCTGGTCGATGATCGACGTCTTCGTCGTGGCGATCCTCTCCGCACTGGTGCAGCTTGGCTTCGTGGCCTCGATCCATCCCGGCCCTGCCGCCGCGTCTTTCGCCCTCTCGGTTGCATTCACCATGCTATCCGCCCAAAGCTTCGACCCGCGCCTGATCTGGCGCGGCCCTGACAGAGTGAGTTCATGAACGACACCCCCGAGACCGGCCCGGCCGAGCTGGAAACCTCCAACGCTCCGCGTCCGATCTGGACGCGGCTATCCGTCGTCTGGATCGTGCCGTTGATCGCCTTGCTGATCACGCTCGGCGTCGCATGGAAGACGGTCTCGGATCGCGGAATGCTCATCCATATCAACTTCAAGGATGCGACCGGGGTCGAGATCGGCACGCCGCTCAAGTTCCGCGATGTCGATGTCGGCAAGGTGGAGAGCGTCTCGTTCACCCCCGATCTGGAGCAGGTGCAGCTCGGCGTGCGCATCGACAACGAGGTTGCGCCGTTCGTCGATCAGGATGCGAAATTCTGGCTGGTCCGCCCCGAAGTGTCGGCGCGGGGCATTCAGAACCTTGGGACGGTGCTGTCGGGCACCTATATCGAGGGCTTCTGGAACAATAAGCCCAACGGCCAGCAGAGCATGTTCCAGGGTCTCGACAAGCCGCCGATTTCCCCCGATCCGACCAAGGGCACCATCATCGAGCTGCGCGCGAAGGATGCGGGCGGGATCGTCGATGGGGCGCCGGTGCTCTATCACGGGCTGACGGTAGGCCATCTGCAGAACCTGCGGCTCGACGATGACGGGTCCGGCGTGATCGTGGATGCGTTCATCGAAGCCCCGTATAATAAACAGCTGACGACCCAGACCCGGTTCTGGGACACGTCGGGCTTCTCCGTGAAATTCGACACCTCCGGTCTTAGCCTCGACGTGCGCTCGCTTGCGACGCTGGTGCAGGGCGGGGTGGAATTCGACACGTTCACCAGCGGCGGCGGGATCGTCGAGAATGAACACGCCTTCCGTCTCTACGACGGCAAGGACACGGCGGAAAACTCGGTCTTCCAATCCGACGTGGTCGATCCGCCGAAATACACGCTGCTCTTCGACGACCCCGTGCAAGGGCTCGAAGTTGGCTCGAAAGTGCAGTTCCGGGGCGTCGAGGCGGGCGAAGTTACCGGGCTTGCGATCAAGATCCGCAAGGACAGCACCGGCCAGAGCTATGCGCAGCAACAGCTCACGATCGCGCTGTCGCCGGACCGGCTCGGCCTGTCCCGCGATGCCGGGGAAGAGGCCGTGACCCAGTTCCTGCAGGGCGAGATTCAAAGTGGGCTGCGAGCGCGGATCGCGAATATCGGGCTTCTGGGCGGAACGACGGTGATTGAACTGACCGATGTGCCCGATCTGCCAGACGCCGAGATGAATCTCGACGCCAAACCCTATCCTACGCTCCCGACCGCACCTGCGGCCGAGAACGATCTCTCGAAATCGGCGCAGGGCGTCTTCAAGCGGATCGAAGGGCTGCCGATCGAGGAGGTGATGAGCTCCGCGATCCGCACATTGGATTCGATTTCGGCCGTGGCCGAGAGCGAGGACACTCGAAAAGTGCCGGGCGAGTTGTCCGGCCTGCTGGAGCAGCTCAAGACCTTCACGACCGAGCTGAACAACAAGGATGCCGCGGATAAGACGGTGGCTGCGCTCGACCGTGTGACGGAGGCTGCGTCCTCCGTTCTCGAGGAAATCTCGGGGCTCGACGAGACGCTTTCTTCCGCAGATCGCGCCGCGACGGCCATCGCAGATATGCCGCTCAAGGATGTGGGCGATAAACTCGACACGATCCTCGCCAGTATCGACCAGCTTCTGAACAAGCCCGGCACGCAGGATCTGCCGCAATCGCTCAACGACACGCTCGAGCAGACCGCCGCGATCCTGACCCAGCTGAAGGAGGCGAATGCTGCCGACAAGCTGAACCAGACGCTCGATGCGGCGCAGAACGCGGCGGATTCGGTGTCGAAAGCCTCGGATCAGCTGCCGGAACTGACGCAAAAACTGCAATCGCTCGTCGATCAGGCGGGGGCTCTGGTCGCGACCTATGGGCGTGGCTCCAACTTCTCGAACGAAACCCTTAGCACCTTGCGCGAGTTGCGTCGGGCGATCTCGAATATCGGCTCGCTCGCGCGTATGATCGAACGCAATCCGCAGTCCTTCATTCTGGGCCGCTGACAGGAGATGACGATGAAAGCTCTAAACCTGATCCCGCTATGCCTCCTGGGCCTCGCGGCGTGTTCCGATCCCGAGAAGATCGCGCGCTATCCAATTGACCCGCCCACCGCCGAGAAGGCGCTGCCGAACCGGCTGGGCCGGGCCGAGCTGCGCGAGGTGTCGCTGCCTGACTATGCGGGCGGACAGGAGATCGCGTTCCAAACTGCGGACGGGGCGCTGCGGTCGAACCCCGACAATCTCTGGGCGGATGATCCGGCGCGGTCAGTGACGCTGGCGCTGGCGCGGCAAATCTCGTCCCTTTCCGGCGCGACGGTGATCTCCGAGCCGTGGCCGCTCGCCGATCCGCCCTCGCGCAAGATCGAGGTCCGGATCGAACAGATGCTCCCGGGGGCCGACGGGCTGCTGCATGTTGCGGGCGTCTATTTCGTCTCGGCGAATGGCTACGAGCGCAGCGGAGACACGGTGCGGCGGTTCGACTTCACGGTGCCGATCGGCTCTCAGGAGCCGCAGGCCATCGCAAAAGCGAACAGCGCGGCGGTGACGGTGCTGGCGCGGCAGATCGCTCAGCTACGCTGATCGGTTGAAGCTTTAATCAGCTGCGCTGATCGGGAAGGAAGCGCCCGAACTGGCCACCCGCGAAGAGCAGGGGGTCGGTCCCGGCGCCTTTCACGAAGCGGGTGACGCGACCGATGATGATCGTGTGATCGCCGCCATCGTGGCGCGCCTCGGTCACGCATTCGAACCGGGCGAGCGTGTCGTCGATCAGCGGGACGCCCGACGCGTTCAGCCGGTAGGACAGACCGTCGAATCCTTCGCCGCGCTTGGTGAACCGCTTGGCCAGCGCCTCCTGATCGTAGCGCAGCACATGCACGGCAAAAGTGGGTGTCGCCGTGAAATGCGCATGTCGGAACGAAGAACGCGCCGCCGACCACAGGATCAGCGCCGGATCGAGCGAGACCGAGGCGAAGCTGTTCACCGTCATCCCGACAGGCTCTGCCGCGTCTTCATGCGCACAGGCGGTCACCACGGTCACGCCGGTCGCGAATTGCGCGAGCGCATCGCGCAAAAGCCGCGTATTCGCCGGGTCAGGCTGGTGGCCGTGGCCCTCGCTCTCGGCGCGGCCCATTGCGGCTTCGATATCATCGCTTTCGCGCATCGGCTCTCCTTTGCGCTCACACATAATCGTGCAGGCGGGGAGAGCAAGGCTCAGCGTTCCAATCCGATCAGCTTATCGAGAGAAAGCCGCCCGGGGCCCTTCATCAGAACCGTCAGAAGCGCGATGGCCCAAAGCCCATGCGTGACCCACGCGCCGGGATAGACGAAGATCTGGATCACCAGCGTTATCGCCAGAAGCGCGAGCGCCGCGAGGCGGCTGCCAAGGCCGAAGATCAGCAGCAATGGGAAGAAATGCTCCGCGAAGGTTGCGAGTACCGCCGCCCATTCATGCGGAATGGCGGGCAGGTCGTATTCGTATTGAAAGAGGGTGAAGGTGGAATCCTTGATCATGAACCCCTCCACCTTGGTCCGCCCGGACATCCAGAACACCATCGCCGGAAAGAGCCGCGCTCCGATCAGAACAATCTCCTCCGGGAAGCGCTGGGCTACATCGGAAAACCGATGATACAGCCGGAATAGACCCTGTTTTGGCGTTTTCATCTCGATCGTATCGGTCATGACTCGTCTCCTGTTTCGATGCCTGCGCCGACGATCAGCGCATTTTCCACCAGCAGCAGAAGCGCTGCGTTGAGGTCAAAATCCGCTCCCGCCCGGTCTTGTGCGCGGGCGACGGTTTCGCCCGCACAGAGGGCGGAGACGAAGCGGCCGGTCGAGCTGCGAACGACGGACGTGATCACATGAGAAACCCCGCGCCGCGCAATCAGCAGCGTCTCCGGTCTCCACTCCTTCGCCCGCGGTGGAGCGGGGCCGCCCGGTTGTTGCGAGGCCCAGATCGAACCGGCGGGCGTCAGCAGCTGCAAAACCTGCACCGACGGATGCAGATCGAGACACAGGTGGGTACCCGCGCGAGTCGCGGTTTCTTGCAGGCGTTCCGGCGCAATAGGCTCTGAATCCGCGGCGTGATATGCCCGGCTGCGCGCCCATTCGATGCGGGCGACGTCGGGCAGATAGCTCAGCGATTGCAGCGAAGGTTCATCCGCCAGATAGGCCGGAAACGCGCCGCCCCATTCGGTCAGGACGGGCGTGCGCGGCGGGTGCTCGGCGATATAGGCCCGGGCTAGACCCCTGAAGCAATCCGCGCCAAGAAGCCGCTCGATCGCCGGGAAATGCCGCGCGAGGGCTTGCGCCAGCCCATGCGCCACGTTGTTGCGATAAACATCGAAGCGGCGCTCGATCTCGGCCGGATCTTGGGCGGTTGCGTTTTGCGGCGCGGGCCCTCCGGCGAGACCCTCGCGGAAACCGCGGGCGAAGTCACGATGCGAGGGCATGGTGGTCACCCGACAAGATCATCGACGCGCGCTCGGCCTCGGCAATCAAACTGGCGAAGTCCGGCACGTCATTGTCCCATTCGATAAGGCTCGGCAGCGGCCCGGTTTTAGAGACTGTTTCCGCATAAAGCGCCCAAACCGGCTCCGCGACTTCGCGCCCGTGACTATCGATCAGCAGGGGGCCGGAGGGCAGCTCTTCCTCTTCATGACCAGCCAGATGGATCTCGCCGACACGGTTCAGCGGGAACGCCTCCAGGTAAGCGCGCGGGTCCTGTCGGTGGTTCACGCAGGACACGAAGACATTGTTCACATCGAGCAGCAATCCACAGCCGGTCCGCGTGCTGATCTCGGTCAAAAACTCGGTCTCGGGAATGTCGGAATTGTCGAAGAGCACATAGGTCGCCGGATTTTCCAGCAGCATCCGGCGGCCGAGATGCTCCTGCACCTCATCGACGTGATTGCAGATCAGCGACAGCGTTTCCGACGTGTAGGGCAGGGGCAGCAGATCGTGCATCCAGACGCCGCCATGGCTCGCCCAGGCAAGGTGCTCCGAGAAGCTCTCGGGGTCGTATCGGTCGCACAGCAGCTTGAGCCGCGCGAGGTGGTCGCGATCCAGCGGATCGGGCCCGCCGATCGAGAGGCCCACGCCATGCACCGAAAGCGCAAAATCCGCGCGCAGCCGTTCCAGCATCGCATGCGGCATCCCGCCCGCGCCCATATAGTTTTCCGCGTGGATTTCGAAGAAACCGAGATACGGTTTCGTCTCTGTTATGGCGGGAAAATGCTCTGGCTTGAAGCCGAGGCCCGCTTTGCGTGGCAGTGTCATGGCAGCCTCCATCGGTGAGAAAACGGGGCGCGCGCCTCTCGCACGCCCCGCTTGGGATCACATCTCCTTGGGTTCGAGCGAGCCCATGCCGTGCGGCGTCTCGATCTCGGTGCAGGTGCCCGCCGGGACGAGTTTCCAGGCGTTGCCCTGATAATCCATCGTCGCGGTGCCGGCGCAGGTGGTGCCGGGCCCGGCGGCGCAATCGTTCTGC
The DNA here is from genome assembly GCF_002020045.1 of Thioclava sp. F28-4. Classification (NCBI taxonomy): domain Bacteria; kingdom Pseudomonadati; phylum Pseudomonadota; class Alphaproteobacteria; order Rhodobacterales; family Paracoccaceae; genus Thioclava; species Thioclava sp. F28-4. Next base: position 68,241 of record NZ_MPZQ01000008.1, read on the forward strand.
CCGGCCATCGCGACGCCGTAGCATTTCTCCATCGCCTGATCTTCGGCATGGGCGGCGCTGGCCAGCCCCATCGCGCAGGTCAGAGCAGTTGCAAAGCCAAGGGTGGTTTCGGTCTTCATGGTAGTCTCCCTGATTGGTTGGGACCGTTGCGGTCCTGATCACCTTTCGCGAGAGGTCACGCTGGCGTTACGCACATCACGCCAGCGTGAACGAAAAAAGTTTTTCTATCGGGCTGTAACGAAGGCATGATCGCGAACGAAGGGATGGCGATGATGCATGATCGGCGGGCAGATTGGTCGCAGCTCCTGCGGGCTGCGAATGCAGGCGACAAGCGCGCCTACGGTCTGTTCCTGCAGGCCGTGACCCCTGTGTTGCGGTCGGTTGTGCGGGCACGCGGTGCCGGGCTGTCCGAGGCCGATTGCGAGGATGTCGTGCAGGAGGTGTTGCTCGCCATCCATCTGAAGCGTCACACGTGGCGCGAGGATGAGCCGGCGGCGCCGTGGTGCTACGCGATCGCCCGGCACAAGGTGGTCGACGCCTTTCGCAAGCGCGGGCGACGTATCCATCTTCCGGTGGAGGATTTCGCCGAGATGCTGCCCGCCGCTCCAGAGGCCGATCCCACGGAAAAGGCCGATATAGAGACGTTTTTGACCCATCTCGAGCCCCGCGCCGCGCAGCTGGTGCGCGCTATCGGGCTCGAAGGGAAGAGCATCGCGGAAACCGGCGATGCGTTGGATATGAGTGAGGGAGCGGTGCGCGTGATGCTGCATCGTTCGTTGAAAAAACTGGCCGCGCTTCGCGAGAGGCTGATCGAGATATGAAAACCGAAGACCTGATATCCGTATTGCAACAAGACACGTTGCCCGATCCGCGCCCGAAGCAGGTGCTTGGCCGCTGGCTTGTGCCGGCGCTTCTGCTGTCGGCGCTGTTCGTGATTTCGGTCTATGGGCTGCGTTTTCCGCTGCAACAGACCCTTATGACGCCGGAAATCGCCCCGAAATTCTACCTGCCGCTGGTCTTGGCCGTGCTCGTGACCCCGATGGCGGTGCGCCTGGGGCGGCCCACGGCGAAGGTTTCGACCGGGTGGCTCTGGATCTTCCCGGCGATCGGGGCGGCGCTTTTGGCCTATGCCTTCCTGACCACGCCCGAGGGCCAGCGCATGTCGGATTTCGAGGGCGAAACGATCCTGCCCTGCCTGATTTCCGTGCCGATGCTGTCCCTCCCGGCGCTGGGCGCGCTCCTTATCAGCTTGCGCAAAGGGGCGGTGACGCGCCCGGCTCAGGCCGGGGCGCTGGCGGGGCTCGCTGCCGGGGGTATGGGCACCGCGATCTACGCCCTGCACTGCACCGAGGACAGCCCGCTGTTCTACGTCACGTGGTACGGCGCGGGGATCGTCGTCGTGATGCTTGCGGGCGCTTTGCTCGGGAAGCGCGTGCTGCGCTGGTAGACCCTAATCGGGCCAGAACGCCAGATTTTCGATGAATTTCTCATGCAGGGTCGGGTTGGCGACGACCAGTCCGCTCGATTGCGGCGGCGACCGGTTGAACCGCAGTGCGCGGCCGTTGCGATCCGTTGCCAGAAGCCCCGCGCGTTGCGCGATCAGGCTCGCCGCGGCGATATCCCACTCCCATGCCGGACGCAGCGAAATCGTCGCATCGAACCGGCCTTCCGCCACCAGACACAGCCGCCAAGCCAGCGACGAGCGGAAATGGCGTTTGTAATCCGGCTGGGCGTGCCGCCAGAAGCTCGGATTGTCGGAGAGTTTCGACGTCAGGACCGTCGCGCCCGTCAGCGCTTCTTGGGTGCCGGGCCGGAGCAGCTCCCCGTTCAGGCAGGCCGGACCGTCGATCGTCGCGGAATAGGTGAGATCGTGGACCGGCAGATGCACCACGCCCGCAACGACCGCGCCATCGCGCACCACTGCCAGCGCATGGGCGAAGCCGCCATCATGGGCGAGGAAGGCGCGCGTGCCGTCGATCGGATCGACGATGAAGGTCGAGCGCGCCTCGAGACGCGCCGGATCGTCGGTGCTTTCCTCCGACAGCCAGCCGTAATCGGGCCGGGCGCCGCGCAGACGCTCTTCCAGCAGCGCGTTCACCGCCAGATCGGCCTCCGAGACCGGACCGGCCCCGTCGCCTTTGTCCCAGGCTTCGGGCGCCTTTTTCCAATATTTCAGGGCAAGCGCACCGGCCTCTTTCGCGGTCTCGATCAGAAGGGGAAGATCAGTCTCCGGCAAGCGTCATTCCTTCGAGGAGAAGTGAGGGCACGATATGGCTCAGATGCATCCGCGCGTCATTCGCGGGCCGGATGCTGCGGAGCATTTCGCGCAGGTTGCCCGCGATGGTGCATTCATTGACCGGATAGACCGGCTCGCCGTTTTCGACCCAATAACCCGAGGCCCCGCGCGAATAATCGCCCGTGTTGGGGTTGATCGTGGCCCCGATGAAAGAGGTCACGAGAAGCCCGGTGCCCATCTCGGCCATCAGTTCCTCGCGCGTCTTGTCGCCTTGGGTCAGGGTCACGTTGCCGATGCCAGGCGAGGGCGGGGACGAGGTGCCGCGGCTGGCATTCGCCGTCGATTGCAGCCCCAGCTTGCGCGCGCAGGCGAGGTCGAGCGTCCAGCTTTTCAGCACACCATTCTCGACGATGGCGCGGCGCGCGGTGGCCAGCCCCTCGGCGTCGAAGGGGCGCGAGCCGGAGACGCGCTTGCGATGCGGCTCCTCGATCAGCGACAGGCCTTCGGGCAGAACCTGTTCGTCCAACGCGTCGCGCAGCCACGAGGCGCCGCGGCAGATCGCCTGCCCGTTCACCGCGGAAAGTAGATGCCCGATCAGGCTGCCCGAGACGCGCTCGTCGATCAGCACCGGATAGGCACCGGTTTTCGGGCGGCGCGGATTGGCGCGGGCGGCGGCGCGTTCGCCCGCCAGACGCCCGATTTCTTGCGCGCTCGGCAGATCGGCTTGGAAGATACGGCTCTCGGCGGCCCAGTCCCGCTCCATCCCCAGCCCCTCGCCGGAAATTGCGACGGCGGAGACGACGCGCGAACTGCGATCGTAACCGCCCGCGAACCCGTTGGAGGCCGCGACATGGACGCGCCGATAGGAATAGGCGGCGGAGGCGGATTGCACTTGGGTGACGCCTTCGACGCCAAGCGCTGCGGCCTCGGCCTCGAGCGCGTCACTTTGCAGCGCCTCGGCGGAGGGCTCGGCGCTCGGATCGGCCAATTCCATGCCGTCCGCATCGCGGCGGTCGGTCAGCTGCGACGGATCGGCGAGGCCGATGAACGGATCTTCCGGCGCTTCGCGGGCCATCGCAATCGCGCGCTGCGCCATTTCCTCGAAGGTGCGGGTGGAAATATCGGAGGCGGACACGCAGGCCTGTTTGCCGCCGAGAAGGACACGCAGCCCGATCTCGACGCCCTCCGACCGCTCGGCCTGTTCGAGACGGCCTTCGCGGACATCGATCGCAACCGAGCGCCCATCGACCGCAATGGCATCGGCGGCAGGGGCACCTGCGCGCTTCGCAGCCTCGAGCAGCGACTGGGTCAGATCGGAGAGAGAGGGCTTGGTCATTTCCACCTCGTGAGAAAAACGAAAGCCGCCCGGAGACCCGGACGGCTTCTCGCCGTGGGTTTCAGTCTTTACTGGACGCGTTGGCCGTTGACGAGGATTTCCCCGCCATCCTTGAACTCGACCTGCGACTCGTAGGCATCGTCGCCCGTGGGCTTGGCGTAGAGGCCGAGCATCATCCGCCCGAACATGATCTGATCCTGCGGCACGAGCCCCATCGCGACCAGCTTGTCCATCAGCGCATTTGCCCCGGTCAGCGTCAGGTCGATCTTGCCCGTGGGCATCGGCATCGGCCCGCCATTCTTCAGCTCGAGCGCGCCTTTGCCGTTCAGATCGGCGCCGACCATCGACAGCTTGATGTTGTTGATGTCGACGGTGTCGACCTGCATCGGCGGCGCGTCCATCGCGGCGGCGGCCGGGCTGAACAGGTCTTCGGAAAGCTTCATCTTGCCCGAGAGATCGACCTGCAGCGTTGCCGGGTCATGCGGCAGATCGCCGTTCGGGTCGAACATGGCCCAGATATTGTCGGAGACCGTGACGCCGTTGAGACCGATCATCGCCTTGTAATCCTGCGCCTCATCCGATTTCGCGACCGGCATCGCGAAATTCATGTCCGCCGACTGGATATCCGCGGTGATCGGGAAGGGCAGTTCGGGTGTCGTCATCTCGATATGGCTGGAATTGCTCTGGCCACCGAAGGACAGGCCGTCCTTCGACATCGCGATATCGAGCTTGCCGCCCTGATCGGTAGACTTCTGATCGACCTTGCCGTCGGGACCGTCGGCACTCACCGTCCAGTTCGAGCCGGCATAGGTCATCGCAAGATCGAGGTTCGCCCCGGCATTGAGCGCCTCGTCGAGCTTCTCGGAGTCGATGCCTTTGGGCATCGCGAAACTTCCTTCATAGGCGAGATCGTTCATCTGGCCGTTCATGTTGAACGTGCCGCTGCCCTCGGGATCGGCGCCCGACGCGGTCAGGTCGAGCGTTCCGATGGACATCTTGGAGTCGACCGAATGCATGTCGCCATCGACAACGTGGTAATTGCCCTTGGTGTTCTCCAGCGAGAAGTACATTTTGACCGGCACGTCCTGCCCCTCGGCGGTGACGGTCTGGTCAAGATCCATCGTCATCTTCGGCGCGTCGATATCGTAGGTCAGATCGCCCGGCGATCCGGAGACAATAACTTTGCTGTCCGTCTGGGTCATCGTCATCTTCATGGCGATGTCCGAGGTGTCGGTGCCCGGCTTGCCGGTCATGTCGCCGGTCATAGTCTCGGGGAAGACGGTCTCCACCGTGCCGTCGCCAAGATCGCGCAGTTTCAGTTCCGGAACGTCGAGCGTGAGGCTCATATTGTCGACATTGCGGACCATCTTCACGTCGGAGACGGTGAGCGTGTCGCCCTCTCGGTTCTGGCTCCCGACCATCACCTCATAGCCGTAGGTCTGGTATTCGGATTGCCACGCCTGCCAGACCTGCTCTGCGGTGACATCCGCAAAAGAGGCCGTGGTGGACAGCAGCGAAACCACAACGGCGCCGGAACCGACGGTTTTGAGCCATGCCATGAGAGGGGTACCTTTCCACTGAGAACCAAGTCGCGCCATCCTCCTTTGGGTCAGGCCGATGGTCAAGCCTTCCCGGGGCTGCTAGACGGGTTTCACGGGAGTTGTGAGGAGGCTGGGAATGATCCGCCACGAGATCGAGAACGGGCTGTGGCGCGTGACCATAGACCGGCCTGAAAAAGCCAATTCGCTGACCGGCGCGATGCTGGGAGAGATCGCCGATCTGGCCGAGCGCGCGGGACGGGAAGAGGCGCGGGCTTTCGTGCTGAGCGGGAATGGTAAGGTCTTCTCCGCCGGGGCCGATCTGGACGAGGCGAAATCCGGTACACTGGCGACCGACCCGGTCTGGGAGCGGCTTTCGGGCGCGATCGCGTCGCTGCCCTGCCTGACCATCGCGGCGCTCAACGGCACGCTGGCCGGGGGCGCGATGGGCATGGCGCTGGCCTGCGATCTGCGGATCGCCGTGCCAGGCGCGAAGTTCTTCTATCCAGTCATGAAGCTCGGTTTCCTGCCACAGCCCTCGGACCCGGCGCGGATGGTCGCGCTGGTGGGACCTGCGCGGGCGAAGATGATCCTGATGGCGGGGCAGAAGATCGAGGCCGAAGAGGCGCTGAGCTGGGGGCTGATCGACCGGATCGTGCCGCGCGAAGCGCTGGACGAGACGGTCGAGACGCTGGCGGCCGACGCGCTGGGCGCGCAGGCGGCGCATGTCGCCGGGATCAAGGCGCTGATCCGCTAAAGCGAACGGCCCGGACAGGCCGGGCCGTGGGTCGTCGTCGTCATAAGCTGCGCGAGGTGCTCGCGATCAGGCGTAGACGCTTTCTTTGCCGAAATGCTTGGTGAGCATGTAATAAATCACGGCGCGATACTTGTTGCGCTCGGACCGGCCATAGGTCTCGATCACGCTGTCGATCGCATCCATCAGCGCCGGGCTGTCCGAGAGGCCAAGCTTCTTGACGAGGAAGTTATCCTTCACGGTCTCAAGCTCTGCCTTGTCCGTCGCCGCCACAGTCGAAGAATCCGCATTGTAGATCGAGGGCCCGCAGCCGATCGTTACCTTGGTCAGAAGATCCATGTCCGGGGTCATGCCGCATTTGGATTTCAGATCCTCGGCGTATTTCTCAATCAGCTCGTCTCTTTTACCCATGTGTCCCACCTATCAGGTTGCTCTGCCCAGAAATGAAGGCAGCCGCAGGGTAAGCCGAGATAGTGAAATTACAAAGCGTAAATCCCGGGACGCGAGTGGCTCAGCCTCCGCCGCGACAGGAGACGCATTGCGTGAAGGTCGGGTCGAGTTCGAGGCGCTTCTCGGGGATCGGCTCGCCGCAGCTGTCGCAATAGCCGAATTCGTCTTCCGCGATGCGCTGGAGTGCGGCCTCGATCGCGGTGATCCGGTGCTGACGGCGGCCATCCACCGCATTGGCCATCGCCTGGTTCTGCAGCGCATCCATGCGCGACAGCCGCCCGACGCTTTGCTGGTCCAGCTCCACGGGTTTGCGGGTCTGCGCGGTATCCTGCGACGCGCTGCGCAGCTCGGTCAGCTCCGCCTCCAATTGCGGTTTGAACCGCGCGGCAAGGTCTTCGGGTGTCATCGCTCTCCTCCTGTCCCGAGGAAAACCGATGATGGCCTGCGTTGCACGTAAAAAGGCCGCACCCTGCGGTGCGGCCTTTGAAATCGCGATGCGATCGGGTCAGTAGCGGTAATGCTCGGGCTTGAAGGGCCCTTCGACCGTGACGCCGATATAGTCGGCCTGATCGGGCTTGAGCTGGGTCAGCTTCACGCCGATCCGCTCCAGATGCAGACGGGCGACCTTTTCGTCGAGATGCTTGGGCAGGATGTAGACGCCCGGCGCATAGTCTTCGCCCTTGGTCCACAGCTCGATCTGCGCCAGCACCTGATTGGTGAACGACGCCGACATCACGAAGCTCGGGTGGCCGGTCGCGTTGCCGAGGTTCAGCAGGCGGCCTTCCGACAGCAGGATGATGCGCGAGCCCGAGGGCATCTCGATCATGTCCACCTGATCCTTGATGTTGGTCCATTTGTGGTTCTTCAGGTTCGCGACCTGAATTTCATTGTCGAAATGGCCGATATTGCCGACGATCGCCATGTCCTTCATCTCGCGCATATGCTCGATCCGGATGACGTCCTTGTTGCCGGTGGTGGTGATGAAGATGTCGGCGCTGTCGACGACGTCTTCCAGCACGACGACCTCGAACCCGTCCATCGCGGCTTGCAGCGCGCAGATCGGATCGACCTCGGTGACCTTCACGCGAGCGCCTGCACCGCGCAGCGACGCGGCGGAGCCTTTGCCCACATCGCCATAGCCGCAGACGACGGCGACCTTGCCGGCCATCATCGTGTCGGTGGCGCGGCGGATGCCGTCCACGAGGCTCTCTTTACAGCCGTATTTGTTGTCGAATTTCGACTTGGTGACGGAGTCGTTCACGTTGATCGCCGGGAAGGGCAGCAGGCCCTTCTTGTGAAGATCGTAAAGGCGATGCACGCCGGTGGTGGTCTCTTCCGAGACGCCCTTGATCGCGTCGCGCTGCTTGGTGAACCAGCCGGGGCTCGCGGCGAGCCGCTTCTTGATCTGGGCGAACAGCGCCTCTTCCTCTTCCGAGGTGGGCACTTCGATCAGGTCGGGCTCGCCATTTTCGGCGCGCGCGCCGAGCAGGATGTAGAGCGTCGCATCCCCGCCATCGTCGAGGATCATGTTGCAGGTGCCTTCCTCGAACTGGAAGATCTGGTCGGTATAGGACCAGTATTCCGCAAGCGTCTCGCCCTTGATCGCGAAGACGGGCGTGCCGCCAGCGGCGATCGCCGCGGCCGCGTGATCCTGCGTCGAGAAGATGTTGCACGAGGCCCAGCGCACATCGGCGCCAAGCGCCTTGAGCGTCTCGATCAACACGGCGGTCTGCACGGTCATGTGTAGCGACCCCGCGATGCGCGCGCCTTTCAGCGGCTTGCTTTCGCCGAATTCCGTGCGGCAGGCCATCAGGCCCGGCATTTCGGTTTCGGCGATGTCGAGCTCTTTGCGGCCATAGTCGGCCAGAGCGATATCCTTGATGACGTAATCGGCCATGTGCGGCTCCCAATCTGAATTTGGAAGCTATGTAGCACCGGGACCGTAAAGCGGCAATGAACGCCGATCACGATCAGGTTGCGGGAAGAATCCCTTCACGATGCAGGAGCGCCACCGGGTTGTTTCCGCGTTTCCAGTCAGTGCCCGAGGACACGATGCAGGAGACGTTGTCGGCACGGGTATAGACCGCGGTCCAGGTGCCCATGATGCTCGAGGCGTAAAGCTCGACTTTCCGGTGATCGCCAAGCTGTTTCGTCATCGCGGGCTTTTCGGCAAAGTCGTGATTGAGCGAATCCACGAGCTTCGCGCGCTTGTCGCAATAGGGTTGATCGGGGCTTTGCGCCTCGCCGATCGCGGTGACGTCGTCGAAGGCCGACAGATCGCCATAGGGAATCTCGGACGGAATATTCTCCATCGGGCGACCGTCGCCCTCATAGCCATCCAGCATGACCTGCCGCGCCGATTCAGCTTGCGGGGCCGGTTGCACAGCCTCGTCGCTGCGTACGGCGGCGAGGGCGATGGTGGCGGGGATCGAGATAATCGCGATCCCGGCGGCAAAGAACGTAGTTTTCGAGGTCTGCATTTTGGCGTCCCCTTTTTCTCTCCGTGTCAAGCCAAGAACACACTGCGCGCAAAAATGTTCCTCAATATGTGGCGTTTACAGCTGCATTGGCTTTGGCTAGTCACAGATACGCGCTGCATGAGAGGGGCGAATGGAGATCAATCTGGCCTGTTCGAAACCTGCGCAGCACCGCTCTGCGATCGCGTTTTGCTGCGATGACGCTTACCTGCCTTATGCCGCGCATGCGGCGGGACAGATCGCGCAGCTTCACCCGGATCGGGATTTCGATATCTGCATCGTCAGCGCTGAGCCGGTGACGCTTCCGGCGTCGCTCGAAGGATTGAATCTGCGGCTGTGCAGTTTCGATCCCGAGCTGATATTTTCGGGTTTCTCGACCGATCGGGGACGCAGTTCGGCCATGTATATGCGCCTCATGCTGCCGAAGATTTTCGCGGATGATTATGATCGCATTCTCTATCTCGATGCCGATATTCACGTGGATGGCGGCGATCTTTCGCGGCTGCTGACGGTTGAACTCGGAGGGAAACCGGTCGGAGCAGTGCGAGACAATCCGCAATGGCGGACGCCGTCGCGGATGCCGGAAGATTTCAAGGATTTCGATCTAGAGAATGCCGCCTATTTCAATTCCGGCGTGCTGCTGATCGACGTGGCGAACTGGAATGCCCAAGGCATTCTCGACGCGGCGCTGAGTTTCGGGGAAAAGAACAGCGCCCGCCTGCGCCGGAATGATCAGACGCTTCTCAATTGCGTTCTCTATCGCAACTGGGCGGAGCTCAGCCCGATGTGGAACTGGCAATATACCCCTGCCTCGCGGCTGCATGAGGCGATGGTCAGCGCGCATATCGTGCATTTCATCGGCCCGTCGAAACCATGGAAAGCGCGACCGGAAACTCTGCCGCCGCGCTTTGGGCGGGGTTTGCGCCATTTCTGCGCCGCGCATTTCCCGGATCGTCGCTTCGATATTCCCGACGGCCCCGGACCGGGCAGCAAACTGATGACGAAAATGCTGGTTCGACATCTCATCAATCGAAACAAAATGGCGCGCTATCTCGCGCGCTTTCCCGACGACTATACGGTGATCACATGAAACGCGCTTGGCAAAGGATGCTTTCGGGGCGCAGGCTCGACTTGCTGGACCCGACGCCCGTCGATATCGAAATCGAGGATATCGCGCATGGTCTGGCTTTCGTGGCGCGTTGGAACGGGCAGACTTTCGGCGATTGGCCCTATTCCGTGGCCGAGCATTCGCTGCTGGTAGAGCAGATTTTCTGCCATCAGAATCCGAAGATCGCTGCGAAATGGAAATTGGCGGCGCTTTTGCACGATGCGCCGGAATATGTGCTGGGCGACATGATCAGCCCGGTAAAGGCGGCGATTGGTGAAGGCTATGGCACGCTCGATGATCGGCTGATCGCGGCGGTTCATATACGCTTTGGTCTACCCGCAGCGCTTCCGGTGCGAATCAAACGTGCGATCAAAAAGGCAGATATCATCTCGGCACGGTTGGAAGCCGAACAGATCGCCGGGTTTTCCAAGGCGGAGGCCGACAAGGTTTTCGGTAAGCTCGCGCCCGAATATGCCGAAACCTTTAAAATCCATCTGCGCCCGCCCTCGGAAGTGCGCGCGGATTATACCGCACGCCACGAGGCGCTTTTGTCAGAGCTGTAATACGAGCGCCTGCCATTTCGGCAGGCACTCGTATTCAAATATACTTATTTGTTTCTCAGATCTTTAGATCGTCGAGAGATTTGCCATTATCAAGCGCCGCTTGAACCCAACGCGGCTTGCGGCCACGACCGGTCCAGGTTTCGCTGGCATTGTCGGGATTGGCATATTTCGGCGGCACGGTGCGGCGCGGTTTGGCCGAACCCGATCCGGTCAACTCCGCCAGCGAATAGCCCATATCGCGGGCAGCGCGCTCAAGCTGATCGATCGCTTCTTTCTTCTTGCGATCCTCGTAGCCGGAGATCGCCTTGTCGACTTGCTTACGAAGAGCTTTCAGCTCGTCGAGGGACATATCATCGAGATTCATTTTAAAGCTCCGAATTGGATATCCGGAGCATTAAATAGAAACCTTAAATAAATAACAACCTGACCAAAACGTCAGCGGGGGCTTCGTTTAGCCAAAATCCGCTGAAGGGTCCGGCGATGCATATTTAGGCGGCGCGCGGTTTCCGAAACATTCCGGTCGCAAAGTTCGTACACCCGTTGAATATGTTCCCAGCGCACGCGATCAGCGCTCATCGGGTTTTCCGGCGGCGGCGGGGCAACCTCGCCTTTCGCCAATAGCGCATTTGTGACGTCGGTGGCATCGGCGGGTTTCGCGATATAATCGGTCGCGCCCATTTTTACGGCGGCCACGGCGGTCGCGATGGCCCCATATCCGGTCAGCACGACGATCCGCGCGTCCGCACGCTTTTCGCGCAGCGCCTCGACCACGTCGAGCCCGTTGCCATCCTCGAGCCGCAGATCGATCACCGCATAAGCGGGCGGGTTCGATTGCACGATCGCGCGGCCTGCGGCGACGGTTTCGGCGGTCTGGGTCTCGAAGCCGCGTTTCTCCATCGCGCGGGCCAGCCGCGTGAGAAACGGCAGATCATCATCGACGATCAGAAGCGATTTGTCCGACCCGATATCGGCGCTGATGTCTTCAGCCATTATCGTAACTCCCTCTCGCCGAGTTTGACGCTTGGATTTGTTTTAAGCTGTTGCGCTTGTTCGGTCAATTTCCGGCTGCGCCGTCGGGATTGGCCTTTTTCCACGCATCGACGAAACAGGAGACGCTGTCGGCCATCTGCTCGGGCGTGGTGTCGCGGTTGTAGTATTCCGCGAAGCCTGTGTCCGGGAAGACCAGATAGCTTTGGGTCGAGTGATCGATCAGCGTGTAGGGGTCGCCCGGGTCCTGCACTTTGAAATAGGTGCGGTATTCCTGCGAGACCTTCTTGATCTGCTCCGGCGTGCCGGTCAGCCCGATCATTTTCGGATGCATGAGATCGGTGAATTCCTTCAGCAGCTCGGGGGTGTCGCGTGCGGAATCGACCGAAATGAAGACCGGCGTCACCGAATAGCCGCGCTTTTCGAGAAGGCTTACGGCTTCGGCATTGCGCGCACTGTCGAGCGGGCAGACGTCCGGGCAATAGGTATAGCCGAAATAGAGAATGCTCGGCTCGGTGATGACATCCGTATTCGTCACTTCCTTGCCGTTCTCGTCGGTGAGGGTGAAAGGACCGCCGATTTCGCCTGCGCCGCCTGCGACGACGCTTTGCCGGCACTGCGCGAAAATATCGTCGTCATTGCTGCGGGTCGCGGCGAACCAGGTAACGCCCAGGCCGATGACCACGATCGCGGTCGCGGCGGCAGCGGAAATTTTCGCAATACGGTTCATATTGTCACTCCTCTCACGGCTGCATTGATCGCGCGGCGGGCGCCGATTATCAATGCTTTCATGCCGCCAATTCCGGCGATGTGCGCTTTGGACGCGGGAGACGACATGGCTCAACGCCTCGAGGCCCAACCCGGCCCGGCCGAGATTCACCACGACTGGGTGCGCCTCCGGACGCTGATCTTCCTGCGCTGGACGGCAATTGTGGGTCAGCTCGGCGCAATCTTCGTCGCCTATTTCGTCTATGATATCGCGCTGGATCTGGCGCTGTGCCTTGCCACGGTCGCGGCGGCGATTGCAGCCAACCTTGTGGCGATTTTCCTGTTTCCCGACACCAAGCGCCTGACCCAGCCCGAGGCGGCGGCGACGCTGATGTTCGACATGGCGCAGCTTGCGCTACTGCTGTCGATCACGGGTGGGATGAACAATCCCTTCGCGCTGCTCATTCTTGTGCCGGTCACGATAGCGGCCACCGCGCTGGAGCGCTCTGCGACGATCCTGCTGGGGCTTGCGACGATGGTGATGATCTCGATCGTCGCCGTGGTCTATCTGCCGCTGGTCAGCAAGACCGGCGAGGTGATCGCCGTGCCCGACGTCTTCGAATTCGGCTACTGGCTGTCGATCATCATCGGCGTGGCCTTCCTTGGCGCTTATGCACATAAGGTGGCGAGCGAGGTGCGCTCCATGGGCGACGCGTTGCGCGCGACGCAGCTCGCCCTGACGCGCGAGCAAAAGCTGACCGATCTGGGCGGGGTCGTCGCCGCGGCGGCGCATGAGCTGGGCACGCCGTTGGCGACGATCAAACTGGTGAGTTCGGAGCTGGCCGACGAGCTCGAAGACAGCCCCGACCTGCGCGACGATGCGCTCTTGATCCGCGAGCAGGCCAATCGGTGCCGCGACATTCTCCATTCGATGGGCCGGGTCGGGAAAGACGACCTGCATATGCGGACCGCGCCCATCGTCGCCGTTCTGCGCGAAGCGGCGGACCCGCATCTGGAGCGCGGGATCGAAATTCACTTCGATGCCCATCCCATCGTCGAGGGGCTGGAGCGGCAGCCGACGATCTACCGCTATCCCGAACTGATCCACGCGCTTCGCAATTTCATCCAGAACGCCGTCGATTTCGCGCACTCCACGGTTTGGGTCGAAGCGGAATGGGACGATGAAGAGATCACTGTGCGGATCAGCGACGACGGCAAAGGCTATCCGACGAGCGTGCTCAACCGGATCGGCGATCCCTTCCTGCAACCGCGTGCGAATGCGGCGGAGCGCAAGGGCTATGAGGGGATGGGGCTTGGCGTTTTCATCGCGAAGACCCTGATCGAGCGGACCGGCGGGCGGCTCACCTTCTCGAATGGTGACGCGCCCTTCGCGCCCGGCGCCGCGACGCCCGCGCGCTCCGGTGCGGTTGTGGAAGTCGTCTGGCCTGCGTCGCGCCTTCTGGCGCGGGACGATGCAGGTCTTGGGCTGAATCAGCCGATCGCGGTCTGATCGCCTTCACCTCTCTTATCGCATCTCCAGCGAAGTTAACGCTGAGTTAACGAATCTTTCGCACCCTCGGCCTGGGGACAGGTTTGAAAGGCCGAAAGACATGACGACTGCATGGCTCGAGGCGACGATGATCGCGCTTACCTCGGTGGGCGCGGCCTTGGTCGCGTTGCTGCTGACATGGCTCGCCGTGGGCCGCGCGCCCGGGCGCAGGCTGCCCCCCGCTGCGCGAGAGGACATCGAAGAGGTGGCCTTCCTGTTCGATGACGAGGCGCTTGTGGATGCAACGCCCCCCGCGCGGCGCCTGCTGGAATCGATGCCCATCGGGGCGAGCGATTGGACGCGCTTCACCGCGTTCGCCGCGCCGCGCTTTCCCGAATTTCAGTCCCGCATCGGCCAGCTCGCCGATCTCGGGCGGCTTGAGATGACCGAGGTTGCGAGTGCCACCGACAAGCCCCGGCTCCGCCTCACCGTCGAGAATTTCAACGGTCTGGCGCGGATCACCCTCGTCGATCCCGAAGGGGAGGGGCAGGGCCAGCGCATCGACAGTCTCTCTTTCCGGGCGATGGAAGACGAATTGGAGATGATGCGCACGACACTCGACCGCTCGCCGGTTCTGATCTGGCGGACCGAGAAGGGGGGTGAGTTGAGCTGGGCAAACAGAGCCTATCTTGTGCGCGCAGGGGCCTTCGATGCAGGCGAAGAAGGGTTTGGATGGCCGCTGCCGAGCCTGTTCACGCTGCCGCCCGACGCATTCGACGGGGGCGGGCCGCATCGTCTGGAAATCGGCCGAGCCTCACAAAACGCCTCGGACACCGCGGCATGGTTCGGCTGTCACTCCGTCGTTCTCGAACGCGGTACGCTGCATTTCGCCCTCCCCGCCGACGCCGCCGTGCGGGCCGAGAAGGCGCTGCGCGATTTCGTGCAGACCCTGACCAAGACCTTCGCCGACCTGCCGATCGGGCTCGCGATTTTCGACCGGGATCGACAGCTGCGGCTGTTCAATCCCGCGCTGAGCGACCTTCTGCAGCTCGGGCCGGAATTCCTCGCCACGCGTCCGACGCTCTACGCCTTTCTCGACAGGCTGCGCGAAACCAAGATGATGCCCGAGCCGAAGGATTACCGAAGCTGGCGGCAGGAAATGACCGAGCTGGAGCAGGCCGCCGCCTCCGGGTTTCACGCCGAAACCTGGAACCTGCCCGGCGGGCAGACCTATCGCGTCACCGGACGCCCGCATCCCGATGGCGCGGTGGCGTTCCTGTTCGAGGATATTTCGTCGGAAACGTCTCTAACCCGGCAGTTTCGCGGCGAAATCGAGATGGCTCAGGAGGTGTTCGACCGGGTCGGCGACGCGATCGCGGTGTTCCGCCCCTCGGGCGAATTGGCGATGGCGAATGCCGCCTATGGCGCGCTCTGGGGGGTCGAGCCGGAGGCGACGCTGGGCCGGGTGACCCTGCTCGACGCGGTGAAGCAATGGCAGGCGCGTGCCGAACCCAGCGCTTTCTGGTCGTGGCTGCAAAATCTCGCCCGGGAAATCGGCGCGCGCGAGAACCTGACCGAAGAGATCACCCTGCTCGACGGGCGGCACGTGACCTGCAAACTCGAGACGCTTTCGGGCGGGGCGTTCCTCCTGCGATTCAGCGCTCGGGACACCGCCGGCAAGCCGCCGCCACGTCAGACGGGCAGCGCCGTCGCGCAGCAAGGCTAGCCGCTTGGCAAAGGGGCGATCGGCGCGCTAGAACCGAGCCATGCCCGCGCCGACGCACGCCCCCGTTTCCAGCGAAATGCCCTGCCTCGATCTCCCCGATCCCGAGGCGACCGAGCGGCTTGGCGCGCTCTTCGCCGAATTCGCCGGGCCGGGCGATGTGCTGCTGCTCGACGGTCAGATCGGCGCCGGAAAGACCCATTTCGCGCGCGCCCTGATCCAGACGCGGCTCGGCGTGGCCGAGCATGTGCCCTCGCCGACCTTCACGCTGGTCCAGACCTACGAGGCCGATTGCGAAATCTGGCATGCCGATCTCTATCGGCTCACCGATCCCGACGAGGTTCTCGAGCTCGGGCTGGATGCGGCCTTCGACTCTGCGATCTGCCTGATCGAATGGCCCGACCGGCTCGGCTCGGCCGCGCCGAAAGGGGCACTTCGGCTGCGTTTCGAGCAAACCGAAGAGGGCGCGGCGCGAAGGGTCTGTTTCGAGACGAATACGCCTCTTTCGCGGCAGGTTCTGGAGGCGTGGGATGGTTAACGAAGCCGAGATCCAAAGCTTCCTCACCGCCGCCGGGTGGCACGACGCCAGCCGCCGCCCGCTCGCCGGAGATGCCTCGGCCCGCAGTTACGAACACCTGACCCGCGGCGCAGATCGCGCCGTCTTGATGAAAGCGCCCGACGGGGCCGAGATCGCCCGCTTCACCCGCATTGGCGATTGGCTCGCCGAGGCCGGTTTTTCCACGCCGAACGTGCTCGCGCGCGACGATAAATCTGGCCTGCTGCTGCTCGAAGATTTCGGCGATGCCCTCGCGGCTCGCCACCTCGACGCGACGCCCGATGACGAGCCTGCGCTCTATGCACTGATCACCGAGTTTCTCGCCGATCTGCCCCGCCATGCGCCGCCGGAGGATCTGCCGCTGCTGGATGGTCCCGCGCTCGCCGACCTGCTGGATTTGGTGCCCGAGTTCTACCCCTGCACTGACCGGGCTGCCGCGGATGCGCTCCAGAAGGCGATCGCCAAAAAATTCGACACTTTTCCGGCGTGGAAGCCGGTCCTTTGCCTGCGCGATTTTCATGCGGAGAACATTATTTTGCTGGATCGCCCGGGGCTGCGCCGCCT
Source organism: Thioclava sp. F28-4 (assembly GCF_002020045.1). Taxonomy (NCBI): domain Bacteria; kingdom Pseudomonadati; phylum Pseudomonadota; class Alphaproteobacteria; order Rhodobacterales; family Paracoccaceae; genus Thioclava; species Thioclava sp. F28-4. The sequence continues at coordinate 84,730 of NZ_MPZQ01000008.1, forward strand.
CGGGCTTCTCGACTACCAGGACGCGCTGCGCGCCCATCCCGTATATGATCTGGTCTCCGCGCTGCAGGATGCCCGCCGCGATGTGAGCCCGCAGGTCGAGACAGCCGAGATCGCCCATTACTGTGCGCTGACCAAGACCGATCCGACCACGTTCCGCCTCGCCTACGGTCTGCTTGGCCTGCAACGCGCGCTGCGGATCCTCGGGATCTTCGCACGGCTGACCATTCGAGACGGGAAGCCCCAATATCTTGAGTATATGCCCCGCGTTTACGGTTATATCTCGCGTAACCTCGCCGATCCCGCGCTTGCCGATCTGGCGGAGCTGTTCCACGCCGCCTATCCTGCGCCCGACCCGAATTTGATTGCTGATTTGAGACGAAAATGCCCGACCAGCCCGACGCCTTGATGCTCTTCGCCGCCGGTTTCGGCACGCGCATGGGCGCGCTGACGCAAACCCGGCCCAAGCCGATGATCGAGGTCGCCGGGCGTCCGCTGATCGATCACGCGCTCGATCTTGCCCGGGCGGGCGGGGCGCGGCGGCTCGTGGCCAATGTGCATTACCTCGCCGATCAGGTGGTCGCGCATCTGGCCGGGCAGGACGTCGCGATCTCGGACGAGCGCGACGAGATTCTGGAAACCGGCGGCGGGCTGCGTAAGGCGCTGCCGCTGCTTGGCGACGGCCCGGTGATGACGCTCAACACCGATGCGGTCTGGAGTGGCGAGAACCCCGTGGCCCGGCTGCGCGAGGCGTGGCGGCCCGACGAGATGTCGGCGCTTCTGATGCTGGTGAGGCCCGAAAATGCACGCGGACATGCGGGCGCGGGCGATTTCACGATGGACGAGACCGGCCGCCTGACGCGCGGGCCGGGCTATATCTATACCGGTGCGCAGATGCTGAATCCCGCTGGAATAGGGTCTATTTCCGAGCGGAGCTTCTCGCTGAACATCCTGTGGGATGAGGTGATTGCGGCGGGGCGCGTCTTCGGTCTCGTGCATGACGGGGGGTGGTGCGATGTCGGGCGACCCGAGTCCATTCCGCTGGCCGAGGCGATGCTCGATGAGTGAGGACACCGCCTCCGTCTATGCCCTCCCGCCCGGCGTCGATTTCCCCCGCGCCCTGGTTTCTGGCCTGCGCGCGCGCTTTGCCGACCAGCCGCCCGAGGCGCTGGCCCGGGTCACGCTCTATCTCAACTCCGGGCGTATGCGTCGCCGCGTGCGGGAGGTCTTTCTCGAAAGCGGCGCGCTCTATCTGCCGCGGCTCCTGCTGGTGAGCGATCTCGGGGCCGATCCGCTTGCGGGTCTGCCGCTGCCGGTGCCCCCGCTGCGCCGCAAGCTCGAACTGGCCCAGTTCGTCGAACAACTCACCCGCGCCATGCCCGAATTCGAGGCGGGCGCGAGCCAATTCGCGCTCGCCGAGAGCCTGTATTCCCTCCTCGCCGAGATGCAGAGCGAGGGTGTCCATATCGACGATCTCGACCAGTTGGAACTGACCGAGACCCACGCCCGCCACTGGCAGGAGAGCCTGCGTTTCATCCGGATCATCTCGCGCTATTTCGACAACGATGCCGAGCTGGACCGCGAGAGCCGCCAGCGGATGGTCGTGGAGGCGGTGATCGAGCGTTGGCGCGAAAGCCCGCCCGCGGATCCGGTGATCGTCGCAGGCTCGACCGGTTCGCATGGGGCGACCTCGCTCTTCATGCAGGCGGTCGCGCGGTTGGAAAACGGGTCGATCGTGCTCCCCGGGTTCGACCGCGACATGACCCAAGCGGCGTGGGATAGTCTCTATTCCGGCCCGTTTCCGCTCGAAGACCACCCGCAGTTCCGCTATCGCAGCTTGCTCGACAAGCTCGGGCTTTCGGCGGAGGACCTCGTAGATTGGGACCAAATCACCGCGCCGGACCCGGGCCGCAACCGCCTCCTTTCGCTCGCGCTGCGGCCGGCGCCGGTCACCGATCAATGGCGGCGCGAAGGCGCTGGGCTGGGGCCGCTCGTTCCGGCCTGTCAGGGGCTGTCGCTGATCGAAGCGCGCGATCCGCGCCATGAGGCGCTGTCGATTGCGCTTGCGCTGCGCGACGCGGTCGAGCGGGGCGTCAGTTCGGCTCTGATCACGCCCGATCGCCTTCTGGCGCGCCGCGTGTCGGCGGCGCTCGACCGGTGGGGGATCGTGCCGGACGACAGTGCGGGGCAGCCGCTGCAGCAGACTGCGCCGGGCCGGTTCCTGCGGCAGATCGCGGCGATGCGGGCGCGTCCGGTCGGGATCGCCGATCTGATCGCGCTGCTGAAGCATCCGCTGACCGCGACCGGCGAGGAAGAGCGGGGGCCGCATCTGCGCAATACGCGGGAGCTGGAGCTGCGCCTGCGCCGCTATGGGCCCGCGTTCCCGGATCGCGAGAGTCTTACGAAATGGGCAGAGAAAGACCCTGACTCGCGGGAATCCTGGGCGCAGTGGCTCTGCGATATTCTAGAGGATTTCGCGGCACCTCCCGCGGCCGCGCTGACAGATCACGTGGAACAGCACTTCCGGCTCGCCGAACGGGTCGCCGCCGGACCCAGTGCCGCGCAGGACACCAGCGAGCTGTGGCGCGAGGCGGCGGGCCGTGAAGCGCGTCGCCTGATGGAAGACCTGCGCAGTCAGTCCGGCTTCGGCGGGCATCTCGGCGCGCTCGATTACGCCGATCTGGTTAATCGACACCTTCAGAGCGGGCTCGTGCGGCAGACGCTCGCTGCGCATCCGCTGATCGCGATCTGGGGGACGCTGGAAGCGCGCGCGCAGGGAGCCGAGCTGGTGATCTGTGGCGGGCTGAACGAGGGAAGCTGGCCCGAAGCGCCCGCGCCCGATCCGTGGTTCAGCCGTCAAATGCGGCTGGAATCGGGTCTATTACTGCCCGAACGGCAGGTCGGCCTCTCGGCGCATGACTTCCAGCAGGCGGTTGCCGGGCCGCAGGTGATACTGTCGCGCTGTGCGCGCGATGCGGAGGCGCAGACGATCCCGTCGCGCTGGCTCAATCGTCTCTTGAATCTAGTGGACGGCCTGCCCGATCAAGGCGGCACCGAGGCGCTGGAAGAAATGCGCGGGCGCGGCAAGCGCTGGCTCGATCTGGCGGATGCGCTCGAGACGCCGCGGATCACGCTCGAGCCCGCCAAACGCCCGTCGCCCCGCCCGCCGGTCGATGTGCGCCCGCGCGAATTGCCGGTCACCGCGATCGAGACCCTGATCCGCGACCCCTATGATATCTACGCGAAGCGCATTCTGAAGCTGCGCGCCCTCGATCCGCTGCGCCCCGAACCCGACGCTTTGCTGCGTGGGCAGGTGCTGCACCAGATCGTCGAAACCTTCGTGAAGACCTATGACGAGACCGCCACAATCGAGGCGGCGCAGGCACGTCTGATGGAGATCGCCGAGGAGGTGATGCTCCGTGAAATTCCGTGGCCAAGTGCGCAGCGCATCTGGCTCGCGCGGGTCCGAGGGATCGCCGAGACATTCTGCCGGGCCGAGGCCGAGCGTCGCGCGCAGGGCGCACCCATGGTGGTGGAGAAAAAAGGCTCTGTTTCACTGGAAAACCCGATTTTCACGCTCACCGCAAAGCCCGACCGGATCGACATTCTCGAAGACGGGCGCGCATGGATCTACGACTACAAGACCGGCACGCCGCCTTCCGAGCGGGAGGTGATGGCCTTCAACAAGCAGATGCTTCTGGAGGCTGCGATGGTCGGGCGCGGGGCCTTCGAGGCGATCGGGCCGCGCGAGGTCGCGGGCATGTCCTATGTGCGGCTCGGCGGCGACGGCGCCACCACGCAGATCAAGGGCAAATCCGGGGATCGCAGCGAGACGCCCGAAGAGAGCTGGGAGAAATTCCGCAAACTGATCGCGCGCTATTTCGAGCCGACGCAGGGCTTCACCGCGCGGCGCGCCCCGCAGAAGGCCCGCGCGCGGACGGATTACGATCAGGTCTCGCGCTTCGGGGAATGGGATGTCACCGATGAAGCCGAGGGGGAGGACGTGTCATGACCCATCCAGCCAGCCTCAGACAGCATCAGGCCTCGCAACCGGACAGCTCGGTCTGGCTCGCCGCGAATGCGGGCTCGGGCAAGACCAAGGTGCTCACCGACCGCGTCGCGCGCATGCTTTTGGCCGGAACAGAGCCTCAACGCATTCTGTGCCTGACCTACACGAAGGCCGCCGCGGCGGAGATGCAGAACCGACTGCTCGGGCTTTTGGGCGGCTGGGCGATGATGGACGAGGCAAAGCTGCGCGAGAAGCTAAGGGCGCTGGGTGCCGATGAGGCGCTCTCTGCCGAGGATCTGGCGAAAGCGCGGCGGCTGTTCGCCAAGGCGATCGAGACGCCGGGCGGGCTGAAGATCCAGACCATTCACGCCTTCTGCGCGGGGCTGCTGCGCCGCTTCCCGCTTGAGGCGAAAGTCTCGCCGGGCTTTTCCGAGATGGACGACCGCGCCGGCGAATTGATGCGCGAGGATATCCTCGAGGAGATCGCGACTGGCCCGGATTGCGACCGGCTCGATGCGTTGCTCGGCGTCTATTCCGGTGAAGATCTGACATCACTCGCAGCCGATATAAGCCGGAATAGGGTCGGTTTTGCAGGCGATCTGGGCTTGCCCGATCTGCTGGAAGCCTATGATCTGCCGCGGGACATGACCGAAGAGGCGCTGCTGTCTGAGGTCTTCGACGATGACGATCTGAAGATGATCCGCGAGGTCGCGCCTGCGTTCCTTGCAAGCTCCAAGAACGATCAGCGCGTCGGCGCAGGGTTGACGGCGGCGCGCACCCGCGATCTGGACGCTGTGCAGGCTCTGGAAGACGTGCTTTGCGTCAAGAAACCGAAGGACGGCCCGCCCTATCAGCCCAAGCTCGACAAGGTTGCCACCAAGGCGCTCGCCAAGGCGTTGGGCGACGGCACGATGGCGGCGCTGTCCGATCTGTCCGAGCGCGTCTCCGAGAACCGTCCCCGCCGCCTCGCTTTCGTCGCGGCCAAGCGCGCCCATGCGTTGCACCGGTTCGCGCAGGTCTTCCTGCCGCGGCTCGACGCCTATAAGGCCGCGCGCGGCTGGCTCGATTTCGACGACTTGATCGACCGCGCTGCGGCGCTCCTGGATGAGCCGTCTGTGGCGCAATGGGTGCTGTTCCGCCTCGATGGCGGGATCGACCATATCCTTGTCGACGAGGCGCAGGATACCAGCCCCCGGCAATGGCGGGTGATCGAGCGGATCGCCGAGGAATTCACCTCCGGCGAAGGCGCGCATAAGGGCGAACGCACGCTGTTTGTGGTCGGCGATCGCAAGCAGTCGATCTATTCCTTCCAGGGGGCCGATCTTCAGCAATTCGAGGAAATGCGGGCCCATTTCGCCCGAAAATTTGCGGATATCGGTCGCGCGCTTTCTCCGCTGGAGCTGGAGCATTCCTTCCGATCGTCCGCCGCCGTGCTGCGTTCCGTGGACCTCGCTTTTGCACGCGGGGCCGAGCAGGGCTTGGGCGGCGCACCCTCGCATATCGCCTTCCACGAGGCGCTTCCGGGCCGCGTCGATCTGTGGCCCGCGATCGAGTCGGTGAAGACGGAGGACGAGGACGATTGGGAGAGCCCGGTCGATCTGACGAGCGCGGAATCGGCGATTTCCCAGCTGTCGCGTATGATCGCCGCCGAGATTTCCGCGATGATCGCGCAGGGGGTGCAAATCCCCGATCACGAGGCGCCCGGCGGCGCGCGCCCGGTGCATGAGGGCGATTTCCTGATCCTGGTGCGGCGTCGCTCGGAGCTGTTTTCCGAGATCATCCGCGCCTGCAAGTCTATCGGCCTTGCGGTGGCGGGGGCGGATCGCCTGAAGCTCGGGGCGGAGCTTGCCGTGCGCGATATCCGCTCGCTGCTGAGCTTCCTCGCGACGCCCGAGGACGATCTGTCGCTGGCGGAGGCATTGCGCTCGCCGCTTCTGAACTGGTCCGAGCAGGAGCTTTACCAACTCGCGCAACCCCGGAAGGGCTATCTCTGGGAGGCGCTCCGCCGTGGCGAGATGCGCCCCGACACGCAGGAGATGCTGAAAGATCTGCGCGACAATTCCGATTTCCTGCGGCCCTTCGAGCTGATCGAACGCCTGCTGACCCGGCATGGCGGGCGCGAGCGGCTTCTGGCGCGGCTTGGGCCCGAGGCGGAGGACGGGATCGACGAGCTGATCTCGCAGGCGCTGGCGTTCGAGCGCAATGAAGTGCCGAGCCTGACCGGGTTCCTCGGCTGGCTCGATGCGGATGACGTGCAGGTGAAACGGCAGCTGGACGGGGCAGGGCGCGCGATCCGGGTGATGACGGTCCACGGCTCGAAAGGGCTGGAAGCGCCGATCGTGATATTGCCCGATACGGCGAAGAAAAAAGAGCCTAATCCGCCTAAAATCCTGCGTTTGGACGATGGTGTCGCTGGGCTGCGGCAACCCGCGCCGGACGCGCCCGAGGCCCAGATTTCCGCCGCAGGAAAAGAGACGACTGCCCGCACGGAAGAGGCGCAACGGCTTCTCTACGTCGCGATGACGCGGGCGGAGAAATGGCTGATCGTGGCGGCAGCGGGCGAGGTCGGCGAAGGCGACGAGACCTGGTATAGCCGGATGAAATCGGGCCTCGAAGCCGCGGGAACCGAGGACGTCACAGGGCTTTCCAAGCCGTTGCAGGAGCTGGGTGCGTTCCCCCGCCACGCGACCGGCGCATGGCCGGTGAACGCAGTTGCGCCAGCGGCTGCGCTGGAAGTCACGCGACTGGATCTGCCCGCGTGGAGCCTCACGCCCGCCGCTGCCGTCGAGCCGCCGCCGCGCCCGCTTTCGCCCTCGGATCTGGGCGGGGCGAAGGCTCTGTTCGGCGATGGCGAGACGATGGACGAAGACGAGGCGCTGCGTCACGGGCGCAACCTGCACCGGCTTCTCGAACATCTGCCGGAACGGCCGCGCGACCAGTGGGAAGACCTTGCCGAACTCTTGTTGTCCGAGGGCGAAGATGCCCTGCTTCCGGGTGAAATAGAGCCTGTTTTGGCCGAAGCGATCCGCGTTCTCGAAGCGCCGGGCATGGCGGCGTGGCTGGGCCCGGATTGTCTGGCGGAGGTCGAACTCACTGCCGCGCTGGAGGAATTCGGCGGCCAGCGGATTCACGGCTTCATCGACCGTCTGCGGATCGATGCCGAGGGTGTTCACGTGCTCGACTACAAATCCAACCGCATTGTCCCCGCGTCGCCCGATCAGGTGCCCGAAGGGATCGTGCGACAGATGGCCGCCTATCGCGCGGCACTGCGGCAAATTCACCCCGGACGCAGCATCACCTGCGCGATCCTGTGGACACAGGACGGAACGATCATGCCGCTCGCAGATGCACAGCTAGACGGGAGCTTGCGCACGCCCACTGTATCTTGACGCCGACGGGGGCGGAACTTACCTTCCTTGCCGACCCAATATTCAGGAGGCTGACATGGCTACCGTTGCTGTTACCGACGCCACTTTCGACGAAGAAGTGCGCAAGTCCGACGTTCCCGTCGTGGTGGATTTCTGGGCTGAATGGTGCGGCCCCTGCCGCATGATCGGCCCGTCGCTCGAAGAGATTGCCCAGGAAATGTCGGGCAAGATCAAGGTCGTGAAAGTGAACGTCGACGAGAACCCCGACAGCCCGGCGACGCTGGGCGTGCGCGGCATCCCCGCCCTGTTCCTGTTCAAGGATGGCGAGGTCGTCTCGAACAAGATCGGCGCGGCCCCTAAAGCGGCGCTGCAAAGCTGGATCAACGAATCGATCTGATCTGCGGATCAGGTTTGACGGAAAAGGGCGCCCTCGGGCGCCTTTTTTCATATCGGCCAGCCGAAATGGCGCAGCCTTGCGCGCAACCGGTCTTCGAACTCCGGGCGGCCCGCGTTCAGCGATTGCAGCTGCAGGAACCAATAGAGGTAGCGGGCGACTGGCGGGGTCTCGCGCAGTTTGGCGAAGGCGTCCTCGACCCCGTCGCGCGGCACCGATCCCGCGATGTGGTGGAAATCCGACAGGCCGAACAGGATCGCCGGTTTGCGCAGGAAGAACCCTTCGAGGGCGAGCGCGCTGTTTTGCGTGGCAATGAAGCGGCAGCGGCGGAGCAGCTCGGGCGAGCCCCCGGACTGGAAACGAAAGCGCGGGTGACGGGCCGCGATCGCCTCCAGCGCCTCGATTTCGCGCGCTGTGTAGTCCTCGCGCGGATGCAGCGTGGCCACGACCGGGCCGGAATGACGCGCCAGAACCTCCTCGATCATCTGCACCGGGCTCACCGCCTGAAACGAGCGGTGATCCAGCAGCCGCCCTTGCAGCGGAATGAAGGCCAGATCCTCCTGATCGGACGGTTTTACGCCGGGATAGAGCCTGTTTCGCGTGGAAAAGAAGAACTGCGCGGCGGCGTCCCCGTCCACCTCATCGGCATTGAAGGCCGCCTGAGCGACTGGCCAATCCCACCGCTCCGCCTCCGCCTCCACATGCCAGAACGCGCCGACATAGGTCCGTCGGCAGGTCAGCGCCCGCGCATGGGTCGGCGGTTCCATCCGGTAAAGCGCATAGCCCTCGCGCGCAGGGGCCGCCGCGCGCGCCTCCGCACCTGTCCGATGCAGGCTGACGGTCCAATCCGCCGCTTTCACCGCCCCGATCAGCCGCTTGAAGAAATTGTGTTCACCGGCCCGGACCTGCTCCAGAATCCAGTCGTCGAGATAGATCGAAAGGTGCTGCGCGCTCATGCGGTGACGCTAGCCGCAGGCTCACGCACCGGCAAGCGGGGTTGCAGCCTCGGCCTGCGGGTTACATATCTTTGGCGCAAACGGAGGACTAACATGGCCGAAGAGAAATTCCCGGGCTGGCACGGCACGACGATCATCGGCATCCGCAAGGGTGGTAAAGTGGTGGTCGCGGGCGACGGGCAGGTCAGCCTTGGCCAGACCGTCATCAAGGGTTCGGCGCGCAAGGTGCGCCGACTGAGTCCCGGCGGTCACGACATCGTGGCGGGCTTTGCAGGCTCGACCGCGGATGCGTTCACCCTGCTGGAGCGGCTCGAGAAGAAGCTCGAAGCCTCGCCCGGTCAGCTGATGCGCGGCTGCGTGGAGCTGGCGAAGGATTGGCGCATGGACAAATACCTGCGCAATCTCGAAGCGATGCTGATCGTGACAGATGGCAAGGATCTCTATGTCCTGACCGGCGCGGGTGACGTGCTGGAGCCGGAACACGGCATCGCCGCGATCGGCTCGGGCGGCAATTTCGCCCTCGCCGCGGCGCGCGGGCTGATGGAAACCGATCTCGACGCCGAGGCGGTCGCGCGCAAGGCGATGGCGATCGCGTCGGACATCTGCGTCTACACCAACGGCAACCTGACGGTGGAGAGCATCGGTGGCTGAGCTGACGCGCGACGATCTGCGCGCGGCGGTCGCGGCTGGCCATATCAACGAGGCGCAGGCCGCGTCCGTGATGGCGCTGGCGAGCAACCGTCTCGCCGGTCGCGCGGCTTTGCCCGCCGAGGACGAACCCTTCGAGCTGTTCAAAGGCTTCGCCGAGATCTTCGTGACCGTCGGCCTCGGCATCCTGATCACCGGGTCGTTCGGCTTCCTCCTCTTTGCGGGCGGCAAGCTGGGTTACGCGATGCTGATCCCGCTGATTGCGCTGCTGGGGGAATATTTCACCCGCAAGCGCCGGATGGTGCTGCCTTCGATCCTGCTGACGCTCACGCTGGGCGGGGCGGTGCTGGCGAGCTTCCTTGGCATTCCGATCCTCGGGATGCGCTTTGTCACCGAAGACCCGAACTTCGATCTCGCGCTGGTCGCGACCGCCGTTGCGCTGATCGCGTGGTTCCTGCGCTACCGGGTGCCGTTCTCGATGTTCCTCGTGGGGCTGTGCGGGCTGGGCCTGCTTTTGTCCTTCGCGAAGGGCTTCGACCCCGAAGCGCCGATTTCGCAGACGGTCGATCTGTTCGATCTGTCGAACGGCTCGGCGCTGTCGCTCGCGATGCTGGTCTTCGGGCTCTTGGCACTCGCAGGCGGCATCTGGTTCGACATGCGCGACCCGCATCGTCTGGGCCGACAATCGGCCTCGGGCTTCTGGCTGCATGTTCTGGCGGCGCCTGCGCTGGTGAACACGCTAGCGCTGACCTTCTACAAGATGGGGCCAGGGACGGGCTATGTGCTGCTGCTCGCCACGTTGGCCGTCTTTGCCGCACTGGCGCTGATCATCGACCGGCGCTCCTTCTTCACGGCCGGGATCGGTTACATGATCTTTCTAAGCTTCTACGCTTTCGGCGACGCCGCCGATCCGCGCAGCTGGTGGATCACGCTGATCCTGATCGGCCTGTTTCTCACCGCGCTCGGCTCCTTCTGGACCGAGCTGCGCACGCGCCTGATGCGCGCGCTTCCCAATTTCCCCGGCAAGCACCGCCTGCCGCCCTATGCCACGGAGTAATCCATGACCGATCTGACCCCCCGCGAAATCGTCTCGGAACTCGACCGTTTCATCATCGGCCAGAAGGACGCCAAGCGCGCCGTCGCCGTTGCGCTGCGCAATCGCTGGCGCCGTCAGCAACTGCCTGACGATCTGCGCGAAGAGGTCTATCCGAAGAACATCCTGATGATCGGCCCGACCGGTGTCGGCAAGACCGAGATCTCGCGCCGTCTGGCGAAACTGGCCCGCGCGCCCTTCCTGAAGGTCGAGGCCACGAAGTTCACCGAAGTGGGCTATGTCGGCCGTGACGTGGAGCAGATCATCCGCGATCTGGCCGATGTCGCGATGGTGCAGACCCGCGACTATATGCGCGAAGAGGTGAAGGCGAAGGCGCATCAGGCGGCTGAGGATCGCGTGATCGCCGCGCTCGCCGGCACCGATGCGCGCGAAAGCACCCGCGAGATGTTCCGCAAGAAGCTGCGCGACGGCGAGCTCGACGACAAGATCATCGAGCTGGACGTGGCCGATCAGTCCGGCGGCATGCCGATCGGGATGATGGGCGGTCAGCCGGGCATGGAGCAGCAGATGCAGGGTCTTCAGGACCTGTTCAAAGCCTTCGGCGGCAACCGCACCACGCGGCGCAAGATGACCGTCTCGGAGAGCTACGAGACGCTGATCTCGGAAGAGGCTGACAAGCTTCTCGACGACGAGACGGTGAAGACCGCAGCCCTCGAAGCCGTGCAGCATTCCGGCATGGTCTTCATCGACGAGATCGACAAGGTCACGGCGCGCTCGGATGCGCGCGGGGCCGATGTCTCGCGCGAAGGCGTGCAGCGCGACCTGCTGCCACTGATCGAGGGCACGACCGTCTCGACCAAGCTCGGCCCGGTGAAGACCGATCATATCCTCTTCATCGCCTCGGGCGCGTTCCACATCGCGAAACCCTCGGACCTGCTGCCCGAACTGCAGGGCCGTCTGCCGATCCGCGTGGAGTTGCAGGCGCTGACCGAGCAGGACTTCACCCGCATCCTGTCGGAGACCGACAACGCGCTGACCCGTCAGTATCAGGCGCTGATGAAGACCGAAGAGGTCGAGGTCGCCTTCACCGAAGACGGCATCGCGGCGCTCGCCCGGATCGCGGCGGAGGTCAATCAATCGGTCGAGAATATCGGCGCACGACGGCTCTATACCGTCATGGAACGGGTGTTCGAGGAGCTGTCCTTCACCGCGCCCGACCGCTCGGGTCAGCAGGTGACGGTGGATGCGGAATTCGTCGAGAACGAGCTGGGCGATCTGACCCGCGACACCGATTTGAGCCGCTACGTCCTCTAGGGCACTGGCACCTCGCGCGCGCTCTGTTATCCTCCTGCGGGAGGGATGCGAGGCGCGGGCGATGGTGCGGTTTCTGATCGTAATCTTGATGCTGAGCTTGGCCGCCTGCGCACCGCGTGGGCGGCTTGCCTATCTCGATCACCCGGTCGCCGATGCGCGCTCGATTTTCGTGGGCTCGACCCGGGCGCCCGACCCGCAGACCGGCCAGCCCTTCGGCACCGCACGCAGTCAGCAGCTGCGGCTCGCGCGCTTCGACGTCGCCACGCCGCCGGATCGCGAGGTGGCCGAGATCGCCTATCCGATGACCGACACCGCGCCGGTCGATCCGGACAAGCAGTTCCTCGTCTCGCAATCCGAGATCGACATGAAGCGCCCTGCGTTCCAATCGGAGCTGCGCACGGCGCTGCGCAAACATGACGGGCAGGCGGTGCTGTTCGTCCACGGCTTCAACAACTCTTTCGCCGAGGGGCTGTACCGGATGGCGCAGATGGGCGCGGATTTCGATCTGCCCGGCGTGCTGGTGCATTATTCTTGGCCATCGCGGGCGAACGTTCTGGGCTATGCCTACGACCGGGATTCGGTGCTGTTCGCGCGCGACGGGCTGGAGAAATTGATCGACGATCTGAACGCGGCGGGGGCGAAACGCATCCTGATCGTGGGGCATTCGCTGGGCGCGGAACTCGTGATGGAGGTTCTGCGTCAGGAGGCGATTGCGCGGAAACAGGGTCGATTTTCGACGATTTCCGGGGTGGTCCTGATCTCGCCGGACATCGCGGTGGATGTGTTCAAGACGCAGGCCGACGCGATCGGCGCGCTGCCGCAGCCGTTCATCATCTTCACCTCCGCGAAGGATCGCGCGCTGCAACTCTCGGCGCGGCTGTCGGGCAAGCGCGACCGGCTGGGCAATCTGGAAGACGTCTCCAGCATCGCGCATTACAAGGTGACGCTCATCAACGTCTCGGCCTTCAACACCGGCGACGGGCATTTCAACGTCGTCACATCGCCTGCGCTGATCCGGCTGCTCGACAGCGCGCAGAAAGTGGCCGAGGTGCTCGAGGTCGAACAGTTCGGGCGCACGGGGCTGGGCGATGCGGTGGTGCTGACGGTCGAGAATACGACGCAGATCATCCTCGCGCCGATCTCGGGCGGTTAGCGGATTCGGCGCAGATAGACGTAATAGGCGCCCGCGCCGCCATGTTTCAGATGCGCTTCGTTGATCTGCATGACGGCGGGCGCGAGCGGCATCATCCGCAGCCATTGCGGCACCTGATGGCGCAGCACGCCGACCCGCCGCGGGATCGGGCCGTCATCGTCGCCGCGCTTGCCCTTCCCTGTGATCACAAGCACCAGCCGCTTGCCGTGGCTTTGCGAATTCAGGATGAAGCGGATCAGTTCGGGATGCGCCTCGGCCAACGTCAGCCCGTGCAGATCGAGCACGCCTTCGGGCTTCAGCTTGCCGCGCGTCATCGCCTTATGCGCCTTGCGGTCCATTGTGACGGGCTGACGCGCGAGATGCTCGCCCGGCTCCGGGGCCAGATCGTGACGGCTGGACGAGGGCTTGGCGTGCTGACCCATCTCGAAACTGCGCAGCCCTTCGGCTTTCGGTTTCGGCTTCGGTTTGGGTGCCAGAAAAGACTCTAATTCGGCGGGATCGGCCTTTTTCGGGCGGTAATTCTCCGTGGTCGACGCCACGCGATCCCACAGCGCGCGTTCCTCGGGGCTGAGTTTGCGTTTGCGGCTCATGCGCGCCTCCGCAAGCCGATCATCCGGCCCTTGGCGTTGATCGCGCCTGCAATGCGTCCGGCGTCCATGCCGGTGCCGATGAAGAGATCACCGCGCCCCGCGCCCTTGATCGCAGAGCCCACGTCCTGCGCCACCATCAACCGCTGCCCAAAGCCGGGGCAGTCGATCCAGACCGGGCTGCCCAGCGGCACGACCTCGGGGTCTACGGCGAGACTGCGTCCTGCGCTCACCGGACGCCCCATCGCGCCCAGGGGGCCGGTGTCGCCCGGGATATCCAGCACCCGGAAGAATACGAAAGAGGGGTTGTGATCGAGCAGTCCTTGCAGCTGATCGGGGTTCTCGGCGGCCCAGCGTCGGATGAACTCGGGCGTCATCTCCTCGGGCGGGGCTGCGCCGCGCGCGATCAGCTCCTTGCCGATCGAGCGGTAGGGATGCCCGTTCTTGCCGTCGAACCCCAGCCGCAGGCTGCCGCCATCTTCAAACCGCACCCGCAGCGAGCCTTGCACCTGCGCTAGATAGGCCTCGATCGGGCTCTCCAGCCAAATCAGTTCGTGCCCCGCCAGTAGATCGCCCGCCGCGATCTCGGCGCGGGTATACCACGGCGAATTAGACCCTATTTCAGCCGGTTTCGCATAAAGCGGCGAGGCGAAGCGGTCGGATTTCTCCCGCGCGCCGGGCAGTTCGGGTTCGTAATATCCGGTGAAATGCGCAGCGCCCTCGGGGGCGATTTCATAGGGGGCGAAATAGGTCTCGAAGGCGGCTCTGGCATCGTCCAGCCCGGCCGTGTCCATCCCATAGAGATCGGCCGTAACGCAAAACGCCGCCCAAGCGGCGGCGTGATCGTCCCGGGCCCAGCCGGGAATATCGGCGAAGGACAGCGCCACCGGCTTCAGCCGCCCGTGGCGACGAGCTGCCAGTTCGGGTCATTCGCACCCATCGTGCGGGCGAAGGTCCAGATGTCACGCTGCTTGCGCGGCGATTTGGGATCGCCCTCGACCACCTCTCCGGCGGCGTCGCGCGCGACCGAAATGATCTCGGCCCCGAAGCGCACGGTCACTTCGGCCTCTTTCGTGGAGTGGTCGAAATCGGCATTGCTCAGCACCAGTTCTCGCAGGCCGAGGAATTCCGCCTGAACGTCGAGACCCTTCTCCTTGCGCGCTTCCACGGCGCCCTCGAAGGCTTCGTAGACCTCGGCGGACAGGAAGGGGCGGACCTTTTCCAGATCGCCGGTCTCGAAAGCCATCAGAATCATCTCATAGGCGCCGCGCGCGCCTTGCAGGAATTCCGAGACCGAGAAGCTCGGCTCGACGCGTTTCATCGCGGCCAGCGCCACGGCGGCGGTCGAGCCTTCGGGCACATTGTCGATGATATCGTGATCGGGACCGCCTTCGATCACGTCGAAATCGCGCTTCGGCGTCGGCGTGTCCGGCGTTTCGGGCGCGATCGGCTTTTCATAGCCCTCACGGGTCCCGAGCACGCTTTTCAGCTTGAAAATCAGGAAGATCGCAATCGCCGCGAGGACGATAAGCTGAATGACGGCACCGGACATCGAGACCCCTGTGTTTGGCTTCATGTTTGTTTCTAGGTCAATGGCTACTTATGTAAGGCGTCAACTAGTTCAAGTCCACCGGCGCAGCTTGCCCGGAGACGCGATAAAAGAGGATGCCATGTGGATCTTTCTGGCCTTTCTGGCCGTGCCGCTGATCGAGATCGGTCTGTTCATTCAAGTGGGCGGGCTCATCGGCCTGTGGCCGACGCTGGGGATCGTGTTGCTGACCGCGATCGTCGGCACGTCGCTGGTCCGCCGGGAAGGGGCGCGTGCGCTCAACGATCTGCGCAGCTCTCTCAATGAATTGAGCGACCCGTCGCGGCCGCTGGCGCATGGCGCGATGATCCTCGTGGCCGGCGTGCTGCTGCTGACGCCGGGCTTCTTTACCGACACGGTCGGGATCCTGCTGCTGATCCCCGGGATTCGCGACTGGGTGATGAAAGCCGCAGCGAGCCGGGTGAAGGTGCAGCGATTCGAGATGGGCGGCGCGTATCGGACGACGACCCAATACGATCCGCGCCGCGAACCTCCGCACCGTCCGCGCGATCCGGAGATCCTCGACGCCGAAGAGGTCGAGGAGATGACCCATCGCGACGATCCCAACGGCAAGCCTCCCGGCGGGCCGTCCGGCTGGACGCGTCATTGAGAATTGAGGCTTCTTTCTGCCGGTGCTAAACCTCGCACAATTAATTTTGGGAGAGGTCGATGACTGACGAAGCAAATGGCGAGACCAACGGCGCCGCGGATCCGCAGCAAGAGCAACAAGGGCTGCGCATGAACATCCTCGCGCAATTCACGCGCGACATGTCCTTCGAGAACAATGTCGCCACGAAAGGCGTGCAGACCAGCGACATCCAGCCCGAGATGCAGGTCCAGGTGTCACTCGATGCCAAGAAGCGCAACGCCGAGCACCAGTACGAGGTGATCACCAAGTTCAAGATCACCGCGAACAACAAGTCGGACGGCGCGACGCTTTATCTGCTCGAGCTCGATTACGGCGGAATCTTCCACGTCGAAGGCGTGCCGGAAGATCAGCTTCATCCGTTCCTGCTGATCGAATGCCCGCGTCAGCTGTTCCCCTTCGTGCGTCGCATCGTTTCGGATGTGACCCGCGACGGTGGCTTCCCGCCCTTCAACCTCGAGATCGTCGATTTTGTCGCGCTGTATCGCAACGAGCTGGCGCGTCGTCAGCAGACCGAGGCGCCCACGACGGTCTGATTCGTCAAGCTGGCCTGAGGCGCGGCATCGTGCCTCAGGGACAAGCTGACACCGTGACTCTGGCCTGTCACGGACCCATTTTGTAACGGTGATCCCGTCCGCGACCCGGGCAGGATCATCGGATTCAGAAGAGGTATCATGGGCCAGATACAGGCATGGATCGAGGGCACGCTCGCCCCTGTCGACGTGATGGATGCGCATCGCGAAGGGATCCGCCACCGGGCGGTTTCCATTTTCGTCATGGATGGCGAAAAGCTCCTTCTGCAGAAGCGTTCGGAAAACTGCCTGCAATCTCCCGGTCTCTGGTCGAATACCTGCTGCAGTCATCCCGATTGGGGGGAGCGCCCCGAGACCTGCGCGCTGCGGCGACTGCGCGAGGAGCTGGGCATCGAGGGGCTCTATCCTGCCCATGCCGACCGCATCGAATACCGGATGGATATCGGCGACGGGCTCGTCGAGCACGAAGTAACCGACATCTACATCGCCTATGCGCAGCGCGGCCTCACCGTGAATCCCGATACCGAGCTGGTCTCGGAGACCCGCTGGATCGGCCTTTACGACCTCGGGGCCGAGGTGCGGCGCTATCCCGATCGGTTCTCGCGCTGGCTGCGGTTTTACATGCAGGAGCATATCTCCCGCATCCTGCCCGCCCTGATCTGCTGAGCGGCGGGGATTTCTGCCGATTGCCTTAAATTGCTACGCGGAATTCCGCGCTTGCCCTAGCTTTCGTACCGCTTACCTGTAACTCTGCTCTCGATTGGGCGGGGGCATGAGTAATGGGACCGAAGACTATCCGAGTTTTTCATTTGAGCGTGGCGGCGCTTGCGATCCTCGCGACCCCGGCACTCGCATATTCGTTGAAGTTCAATACCCCCGGCGCGTCGGACGATCTGCGCAATACGATCAAGGGCGCGTCGCTTCTGGTGCAATCCGCAGATGACGACAGCAAGGACGCGCAGGACGTGCTCTCCGAGGCGCGCGCCGACTATAACCGCATCGTCTCGGCGCTGTTTGCCGAAGGGCGGTATTCCGGCACCGTGTCGATCAAGCTCGACGGGCGCGAGGCCGCTTCGATTCCGCCGCTCGATGCGCCCTCGACGGTGAACAACGTCACCGTGACCGTGACACCGGGCCCGGAATTTTCCTTCTCGCGCGCCGATATCGCGCCGGTCGCGCCGAAGACCGATCTGCCCGAGGGCTACAAGGTCGGGGCGGTCGCGAAATCGGGGGTGATCGTCGATGCGGCGAGCGCGGCTACAACCGGCTGGCGCGATGCGGGCCATGCCAAGGCCGAAGTCTCCTATCAGAACATCGTCGCGGATCACCGCGCCAATCAGTTGGCCTCCGACGTGCGTCTGGCACCGGGGCCGCTGGTGACCTTCGGGCGGCTGGAAACCTCCGGCAACAAGCGCCTGCGCACGAAACGCCTGCGCGAGATCGCGGGCTTCCCCACAGGCGAGGTCTACGACCCGAAGAAACTCGATCAGGTTCAGGCGCGGCTGCAGCGCACCGGGATTTTCTCCTCGGTCGCGATCACCGAGGCGAAGACGCTCAACCCCGATGACAGCCTCGATGTGAACCTCGCCGTGGTCGAGCAGAAGAAACGCAAGCTCGGCCTCGGCGCTGAACTCAGCTCCAGCGATGGGCTCGGCCTCAACGGCTACTGGCTGCACCGCAACCTCTTCGGCGGCGGCGAGCGTTTCCGCGTCGATGCGGGCATCTCCGGGATCGGCGGCGCGACGGGTGGCACGGATTACTCGATCGGCGCGCGGATCGACCGCCCGGCGACCTTCAACCCGGAAACCAGCGCCTATATCACGACCGAGATCAGCCAGAAGAACGAAGAGGATTACACCGAGAACGCCTTCGATATCGGCTTCGGTCTGACGCGGATCTTCAACGACAAGCTGACCGGCGACGTCTCGATCAATTACGGCTGGTCCAAGGTGACCGACGATTCCGGCGAAACCTATTTCCGGCAAGTTTACCTGCCGACGAAACTCACCTGGGACGATCGCGACAACAAGCTCGATCCGACCAAGGGCTATTACATTCAGGCCGGCGTGACGCCCTTCGTGGGGATCGGCGGCGATACCGGCACCGGGGCGCAGGTCACCGGCGATCTGCGCGCCTATCGGGGCTTCGGGCAGAAAGATCGCTTCGTGCTGGCGGGACGCGTGCAGCTTGGCGGGGTCTATGGCTCCGATCTCGAGGAAACCCCGCGCGACTACCTGTTCTATTCGGGCGGTGGCGGCACCGTGCGCGGCCAGCCTTACCAGTCGCTTGGCGTCGAAGTGCTCGATGGCGGCACGCTGAAAACCGGCGGCACCGAATTCGTGGGTTTCCAGGGCGAAGCGCGCATCGGCATCTCCGACAAGATCGGCGCGGTCGCCTTCTACGACTACGGCTATATCGCGGGCGGCGGCGACTCGGGCTCGCAGGCAGGCGCGGGTCTCGGCCTGCGCTACAAGACGGGCATCGGCCCGATCCGCCTCGACGTCGGCTTCCCAGTCTCGGGCGGCACCGGATCGGGGGCGCAACTCTATATCGGTATCGGGCAGGCCTTCTGATGAAACGTTTCGCTATCCTTCTCGCTTTCTGCCTCACGCCGCTGGTCGCCACCGCGCAGGACAGCACGCCGCAGACCGCGGACGGGGCAGGGGCCGCGACCGACGAACAGACGCAGCGCGACCGCTCCTATCTGACCGGGTTGATCGAGGATAAC
Organism: Thioclava sp. F28-4; assembly: GCF_002020045.1. Lineage (NCBI taxonomy): Bacteria > Pseudomonadati > Pseudomonadota > Alphaproteobacteria > Rhodobacterales > Paracoccaceae > Thioclava > Thioclava sp. F28-4. The sequence continues at coordinate 103,705 of NZ_MPZQ01000008.1, forward strand.
CTCTCGGGCGCCGGGCGTACCGTGCGGCTCGACGGGTTCTCGGGGGCGCTCAGTTCGCGGGCGACCTTCGATCAGCTCACGATCTCCGACAAGGACGGCGCGTGGATCACGATCAAGGATGGCGCACTCCAGTGGAACCGCACGGCGCTGCTGACCGGCAAGATCGAGATCGACGAGCTCTCCGCCGCCGAGATCGACCTGCCGCGCCTGCCGACCTCCGAGAGCAGCTCGACCGCTCCCAGCCCCGAGGCCAAGCCGTTCCAGCTTCCCGACCTGCCCGTCTCGGTGCAGATCGGCAAGATCGACGCGAAGAAGGTGATCCTCGGCGAGCCAATCCTCGGACAAGAGGCGACGGTCAAAGTCTCTGGCTCGATGTCGCTCGCAGGGGGCGAGGGCAATGCCAAGCTCGACATCACCCGGATCGACAACAAGAAGGGCCAGTTCTCCCTTACCGCATCCTACGAAAACGCCACGCGTGAACTGGGCCTCGACCTGCTGGTGGACGAGGGCAAGAACGGGATCATCGTCCAGAAAGTCGGCCTTCCGGGCAATCCGGCGATGACGCTCGCCGTTTCGGGCAAGGGCCCGCTTGACGATTTTACCGCCGATATCGTGCTGAGCACCGAAGGTCAGCAGCGTCTGGCGGGGCAGGTCTCGGTGGGCAGCAAACTGCCCGACGGCGCACCCGAAGGGAGCGACAAGGTTACGACCTTCTCCGTCGCGCTGGGCGGCGATATCCGCCCGCTCCTGCCGCCCGATTACCATGAATTCTTCGGCAACGAGGTCGCGCTGGTCGCGGATGGCACGCGCACGGCCTCGGGACAGACGACGCTCAATACGCTCGATCTGAAATCGCGCGCGCTGCAGCTGAACGGCTCGGCGCAGACTGGCGCCAACAACATGCCGGTGAAATTCGACCTCACCGCCAAGCTCGGCCTCGGCGATGGCCAAGAGGTGCTGCTGCCGATCTCGGGGCCGAAAACCTATGTGCAATCGGGCACGCTCGATCTCTCTTATGACAAGGCCGAAGGCGATGGCTGGAAACTGACGGGCCGTCTGAACCAGCTGCGCCGCGAGGATGGCACCAAGATGCTGACCGCGAACCTCTCGGGTTCGGGCCGCATCCGGCAGGCTTCGCCGCCCTCTGCGGGTGGCACCGTGCTCTTGGGTATCAACGGGCTGGAGCTGTCCGATCCGAAGCTGAGCGCCGCCGCGGGCAGCGCCGTCACCCTGCGCACCGTGTTCTCGTGGCAGCAGGACAAGCCGCTGCGCTTGTCGCAATTGGCGCTGAAGGGCACCGGCTACAGCCTGAATTCGAACCTCACGATCGACAATATCAGCGAGGGCGTCACCATCGAGGGCGCGGCGCAGATCGACCATTCGAACCTCTCGATGCTCTCGGGTCTGGCGGGGCGTGATCTCGGCGGCGCGGCACGGATGACGGTCGCGGGGAAATACACCGTTCTCAGCGGTGCCTTCGACGCCAATCTCAACCTCGTCGGTCAGGACATCTCGATCGACCAGCCGCAGGCGGATCGTGCGCTGGCGGGCCGGTCGGAAATCGCGATCTCGGCCAAGCGGGATGAGACCGGGCTGACGCTGGATTCGCTCAACGTGCAGACAAGCGCCGGCACGCTTCAGGCGCAGGGCGATCTGGCGAGCGAGAACGGCAAACTGACCGCCACGCTCGATACCAATGACCTTTCGCTGCTGGGCGATCAATATGGCGGCAAGTTGGCCGCCGATGCGACTGTGACGCTGAATGGCGGCACCTATGGCGTGACGCTCAAAGGCACCGGCAATTCCCTCGCGATCGGTATCCCCGAGGTGGACCGCGCACTGGCCGGACGGTCGGAGATTTCGGTCTCGGGCTCGCGCAGCGATGCCAGCATGACGCTCGACTCGCTCGACGTGAAAACCGCAGCGGGAGAGCTGCAGGCGCAGGGCAATCTCGACGGCGACAAGGGCAAGGTGACCGCGCATCTCGACACCAAGGATCTGTCGGTGCTGGGCGCGAAATATGGCGGTACGCTCGTGGCTGATGCGACGGCGACGATGGATGGCGCGACCTATGGGCTGACGCTCGACGGCACCGGCAAATCCCTCGCAATCGGTCAGCCCGAGGCGGACAAGTTGCTGGCGGGCACGACGAACCTCTCGCTGCAGGCCAAATATGCGAACGGCGCGGTCGAAGTGCAGAACCTCGACCTGAAGAACCCGCAGCTCGACGTCTCCGCCAAGGGGACCGCGGGCGAGACCTCGCGCAAGGTCGACCTGAACGCGCGCCTCGCCAATGCCGCGCTGCTCGCGCCGGGCTTCCCGGGACCGGTGACGGTGTCGGGCACGGTCACCGAGGATGGCTCTGGCTATAATCTGAACCTCTCGGGCACCGGACCGGGCGGCATGGACGCGAAAGTGTCTGGCCGCATGGCGACGAATTTCGCCGATGCCGATCTCTCGATCACCGGGCAGGCGCAGACCGCGCTCGCCAACAGCTTCATCGAGCCGCGCTCGGTCCAGGGCCCGCTCAGCTTCGATCTGCGGATGAACGGCAAACCGGGGCTCGCGGCACTGTCGGGCACGGTGACGTCGAATGGCGCGAAGGTTGTCGCGCCCAATCTCGGCATGGTTCTGGAAAACGTCGACACGCGCGTGCAGCTGTCAAATGGCAGTGCACAGCTTGGCGTGACCGGGCGGCTGGGGACGGGCGGGCAGATCACTGTCAACGGCCCGATCAACCTCTCCGCGCCGTACAACGGCAACCTGACGATCCGCTTCGACCGCGCGCGGCTGAAGGATCCCGAGCTTTATGACACCCGCGCCTCGGGCACGATCACGATGGACGGGCCGCTGACCGGCGGTGCGAAAATCGCCGGGCGCATCACGCTGAGCGATACCGAATTGCGGGTGCCCTCCTCGGGCGTCGGTGGCGGAGCGTCGGTGCCCGACGGGATCGAGCATGTCGGCGAAAGCGCGGCGGTGCGCGAGACGCTGAAGCGCGCCAACTTGCTGAACAATGGCCAGAGCGATGCGAATGGCGCCGCCACGGCGTCCGGCCCGTCCTATCCGCTCGATGTCACCATCGCCTCCGAGCGCGGCATCTTCGTGCGCGGCCGGGGGCTCGATGCAGAGCTTGGCGGCTCGCTGCGGATCACCGGCACCACGGCGAACGTGATCCCGATCGGGCAGTTCCAGCTCGTGCGCGGGCGGCTCGACATTCTGGGCCAGCGCTTCACGCTCGATCAGGGCCGGATCGCGCTGCAAGGCGCACTGGTGCCTTACATCGACTTCACCGCGACCACGACGCAGGACGATTACACGATCTCGATCAACATTCAGGGGCAGGCGAATGCGCCACTGGTGACCTTCGCGTCCTCGCCGGACTTGCCGCAGGACGAGGTGCTGGCGCGGCTGATCTTCGGGCGCTCCATCGACAATCTCTCGCCCTTGCAGGCGGCGCAGTTGGCCTCGGCCGTCGCGACGCTCGCGGGCAAGGGCGGCGAAGGGATCATCGGCAAGCTGCGGAAGAATTTCGGGCTGGATGATTTCGACGTCTCGACCGATGCGCAGGGCAACACCCAGCTCAAGGTCGGAAAATACCTCTCGGACAATATCTATACCGATGTCACGGTGGGCGGCGACGGCACCTCGCAGATCAACCTCAATCTGGATGTGACCAAGAGCCTCACCGCGCGCGGCACCGTGGGCTCCGACGGCAAGAGCGGCATCGGCCTCTATTTCGAGAAGAACTACTGATCCATAAGTTTCACTTCATTTCCGCTCCCGGAAATAAGTGAAACTTATGACGAGGAGGCTTCCTTGGCCTTAGCCTCGTCGTCGCCCTCGATCGCGTCGCGGAGTTTCTCTTGCGCGCGACGCTTGCGGAAGGCGGCGAGTTCGGCGTTCAGCGCCGCCCCCATCAGCACCGAAAAGGCGCTGAGATAGAGCCAGACGAGAAGCGCGATCACCGCCCCGATCGAGCCGTAGATCTTGTTGTAATTGCCGAAATTCGACAGGTAGAAGGTCAGCCCGATCGAGCTGAGCCCCCAGAGCGCCGTCGCCAGAACCGCGCCGAGCGTCAGGATCGGATCGCGCTTGCCCTCGGTGTTCGGGCCATAGCGATAGAGGATGCCGAGCGCGGTCAGCATCAGCAAAAGCATCGCCGCCCAAGGCAGACCCGAGAGCAGGATCTTGGAATATTCGTGGAAGGGCAGGAAGTTGATGACGACGGGCACGACGACCACCGTCGCCATCGCGGCCAGCATCACGCCGACCAGCGCGATCGTCATCAGGTAGCCCATGATGAAGCTCCAGATCGTCGCCCGAGGCCGGGTGCCGTGGATCACGTTGAGGCTGAGCACGAGCGCGGCGACCCCCGCGCGGGCCGAGAACAGGGTCACGGCGGCAGAGAACATCACGCCGAGCCCGATCGTCGCGCGCGGCCCGATCAGCCAGTTCTGAATCTGGTCGTTGATCAGCGCATAGGCTTCGGGCGGGATGAAATCATCGGCCACGTTGAGATAGGTGCGGATCACGGTCGGATCGGCAAACGCGCTCCAGAGCGCGATGGTCGCGGAAATGCCGGGGAAGATCGCGAGCATGGAATAGAAGGCGACCCCCGCCGACACGAGGGTGATATTCGATTGGAACAGCCGTCCGAACAGGCTGACCGCGAATTTCGCCGTTTCTCTCAATCGCCACTCCTCGTTTCATTCACCATTGCTTATGCCCCGCGTGATCGCAACGCGGGCTGCGCGCTTTGATGAAAGCTGTTGCGTCTCAGGCGCTTGGTGTCGCGCGAACAGGATCGTGCCTGTGCCCGACCGGGCTGAAAACACAAAATCATGCTGGAATAGGGTCTATTTTTGCCCGAGGCGCAGGTCAGTGCGGGCCGAGCCACGCGGGCCCTCCGCCCGTGGTCGAGGCCAAGATCACGAAAGCGCCAGATTGTCACAAAAGGGAATCACTTCGCCGTTAGGAGCGTCGTGAACGCAACTAGCCAAGGGATCAGCCATGTCGCTTCGTACGACCCTCCTCCAAGCCACCGCTATCGCTGTGCTGCCGCTTGCGGCGCATGCCGGTGACATCTCTTTCTCGCCCGTTCCTTTCGCCAAGGACGACGCCGCCAAACGTCAGGCCATCGCTTCCGACACCGTCACCATCGACGGCAAGGATTACAAGATCGGCTATCACGTGATGGCGCGCTCGGGCGACAAGATCGGTGACAACACCTTCGCCCTGCTGACCGACAAGGACGGCAACCCGGTCAAGTCGGCCGACGGCTCCGAGCATATCTCGGACTCCGCCGATTTCACCTCGCTCCTCCGTCAGGGCGACAAGCTCTATTCGGTGACGCATTTCGAGTCGCGCCCCGGTGCGATGTATCTCAGCGAAGTCAGCCAGGATGCGGATGGCAACCTGAAGCTGGTCTCCACCAAGCCGATCGACTTCTCCGAATATCACGGTCTCTGGGTGCCCTGCGCGGGTTCGGTGACGCCGTGGGAGACCCATCTGGGTTCGGAAGAATATCCGGCCGATGCGCGCGTGATCGAAGCGGCGACCTCGCTCGACGAGATCGACGACTACGATTTCCCGATGGTGCGTTATGCGGGCGTGAACCCCGAGGGTATGAGCCTCGAGCAGTTCCGCGACGCTTACAAACCCTATCGCTACGGCTACCCGACCGAGATCACCGTCTCGGAAGACGGTTCGGCCAAGGCTGACAAGCATTTCGCGATGGGCCGCGTGGCCGTCGAGCTGGCCTATGTCATGCCCGACCAGAAAACCGCCTATATCTCGGATGATGGCACCAATGTGGGCCTGTTCCGCTTTGAAGCCGACACCGCAGGCGACCTGAGCGCCGGTACGCTTTATGCGGCCAAGTGGAACCAGACCTCGGCAGAAAATGGCGGCGCGGCCGATCTGGAATGGGTCGATCTGGGCCATGCCGACGACGCGACGATCCAGAAGGCGATCGAAGCCGGCACCCAGTTCTCGGATCTCTTCGAGACCGCCGAGATGGGCGAGGACGGTTCCTGCGCCGACGGCTTCTCGGCTTCGAACGCCGAAGGCAATCCCGAGTGTCTGAAGGTCAAGGACGGCATGGATGCGATCGCCTCGCGTCTGGAAACCCGTCGCTATGCCTCGATGAAGGGCGCCACGACCGAGTTCCGCAAGATGGAAGGCATCACCTACGACGCCGACAAGCATCAGATGTATCTGTCGATGTCGGCTGTCGAGAAGGGCATGGAAGACGGTGCCAAGCAGGATCTGGGCGGGATGAACGCGATCAAGCTGCCGAAGAACAAGTGCGGCACGGTCTACTCGCTCTCGCTGGACGAGAAGTTCACCGCGACGAAGATGATGGGTCTGATCTCGGGCAAGCCGCTCACCGAAGAGCACAAGGTCAAGGCGCAGGACGCAAGCTGCGACCCGGCGCATGACATGTGCGGCGACACGGCCGAGCTGAACAGCTGCGATATCAACGGCATCGCGAACCCGGACAACATCACCTACATCCCGGGCTACAACACGCTGATCATCGGTGAAGACACCGGTTCGGGCCACCAGAACGACGCGATCTGGGCGATGAACACCGACACCAAGGAACTGACCCGCATCCTGTCGACGCCCTACGGTTCGGAAACCACCTCGACCTACTGGTATCCGAACGTCAACGGCCACGGCTACCTGATGGCGGTCATCCAGCACCCCTACGGCGAGAGCGACGAAGACAAGCTGACCGACCCGGCGCAGGCGCGTGCCTATGTGGGTTACGTCGGCCCGTTCCCGCAGATGGATGCCACCGCGAAGACCCAATAACGGGCGCTCGCGAGACATTTCTGGCGAGGCCCGGCGGAGACCCGGGCCTCGCCTTTTCTTTCAAGACTGAGGACTGACGGATGCTGCGGATTTCGATACTGGCGCTGCTGAGCACGACCACGATGGCGGGGGCGGTCGATCTGAAGACCACGGTGCTGGACAATCCGACGGCCTATATTCCTCCGCAATGCTACACCAAGACGGAAGACACGGCGGGCGAGGTGCATAACCCCTGCCAGACCTGTCACACCTATCCGCGCCATCCGAATTACGTGCGCGATGCCGATCTGCAGACTGAATATGCGTTTCCGGGCCCGGCGCTCGAGAACCCGTGGCGCAACCTCTTCGTGGATCGCCGCGCCGCGGTGGCCGCGACCGACAGTGCCGAGATCCGCGCCTATGTGCGGCAGGACAATTATCACGACGCCGAGGGGGGGATCGCCTTGGCTACGAGGCTGGCCGATCCGCCTGCGGCTTGGGACGCGAACGGCAATGGCGAATGGGACGGCTATATCCCCGACGTGCAATTCGCCTTCGACGACGAGGGGTTCGATCGCAGACCCGATGGACGCCTGACCGGCTGGCGCGCCTTCGCCTATCAACCGCTGCCCGGCACGTTCTGGCCGACCAATGGCTCGACCGATGACGTGATGATCCGTCTGCCGGAGGCGTTCCGTCAGACGGCCGAGGGGGTCGAGGATGTCACCATCTACAAGATCAACCTTGCCATCGTGCAGGCGCTGATCACCCGCGCGGATGTCGCGATCGAGCCCACTGACGAGGTCGCGATGGGCGTCGATCTGGACCGCGACGGGGTGATGGGGCAGGCGGAGGTGGTGAAATTCGCCTTCGCGCCGCTCGACGGGATCACGATGCATTGGGCCGGGCGCGCGGGCGTCGAAGGCGCGAAGCTTGCCGCCGGGCTCTATCCCAAGGGCACGGAATTCGTGCATTCGGTGCGCTATATCGACCCGACGCCCGCGGGCATCGAAATGGCCGCGCGGCTGAAAGAGCTGCGCTACATGGTCAAGACGGATTGGGAGAGCTATGCCGATCTGGAAGAGACCGCGCTGGCCGAGCTGAAGGAAGACAGCGCCTTTCCCGACCGCACCAAGCAGTTCTTCGGCAGTTCCGAGACCGGCGTGCCGAATACGTTCGGCTGGCGGCTGCAGGGTTTCATCGAGGATGCGACGGGCGATCTGCGCCCGCAGAGCTTCGAGGAGACCGTGTTCTGCGTCGGCTGCCACGGCACGCTGGGCGTCAATGACGATTCCACCTTCGCCTTCGCGCGCAAGCTGGGCAAGGAGGCCTATCGCGGCGGCTGGTATCACTGGACGCAGAAGGGGCTGGCGGGCACGCCCGACCGGGTCCGCGCCGATGGGAGCGGCGATTACGCCCATTACCTGCGCACCAACGGGGCCGGGGACGAGTTTCGCGCCAATGCCGAGCTCATCGAGGATTGGCTGGAGGCAGGCAGTCTTCCGCCCGAGAAAGAGGCGGCTTTGGCCGAGGATATCGGCCCGCTGATCCTGCCCTCGCCGGAGCGCGCCGATGCACTGAATGCGGCCTACCGGATGATCGTGCGCGATCAGAGTTTCACCCAAGGCAGAGACGCGACGGTGGCCCCGGTCGACGGCACGGTCTGGCGTGAAGTGGAGCAGGATCAGCCCACAGGGATCGAGGAAATCGCCCAGCCGTGGTATAAGCGCCGCTAATCTGAACCAATCTGCGCCAGCCGATTGCGTTTTTCGCCGCCAATTGGCAGTGTTTGCGCAAATCGGTACATTTTTTCGGGAGCGCCATCATGGCAAAAGTCATCCGCCAACTTTCCGCAAGCGCCGCAATCGCGGTCGCTGCTGTCTGCACCGCCGCGAGCGCGCAGGCAGAAAGTGGCGTGACCTTCACCATCGGCGCGGGCGCACGCTATGCCCCGTCCTATTTCGGCGCGGATCATTACGACACCAGCCCCACAGCGAAGGTGAAGCTCAACAGCTTCACGCTGCAGGGGATGCGGTTCGGCTCGGACGATCCGAATTACGAAAAGCTCGGCCCGAACGTGCATGGCTCCTTCCGTCTCGTCGGCGGTCGTAATTCGAGCGATTATTCCGAGATCGCGGGTCTCGACGACGTCACCACGTCGCTCGAACTGGGGCTCGGCCTTGGCTACCAGGCGCCGCAATGGGGCGCTTTTGCCGATATGCGCTATGGCGTGGTCGGGCATAACGCCGTGGTCGCTGAAATCGGCGCCGACTGGAAGCCGATCAAGACCGACAATTTCAAGCTGAGCATCGGGCCGCGCGTCTTCTATGGTTCGGGCCTCTACAACCGCACCTATTTCGGCATCAGCCCGTCGGAATCCACGGCGAGCGGTCTGGCGGCCTATTCGCCCGATGGCGGGCTCGTCTCGACCGGTCTGGAACTGTCGGCGACCTACCAGCTCGGGAATGACTGGGCGGTCGAGGGCAAGCTGAACTACGATCGCCTGCAGGGCGATGCGGCGGACAGCCCGATCGTGCAGCAAGGCTCGCGAGAGCAAAGCTCGGTCTCGCTGATGCTGACCCGCCGGGTGAGCTTCCCGTTCTGATCGGTCCAAAGCTTCCTACGATATGCATGAAGCCAAGCCGCATGGGTCGCCCCTGCGGCTTGCTTTTTTTGGCCTCGGCCGCGCATGTTGGCGGCAGATTTCCTCTCCAGACGTGATGCGCCGATGACCCAGACACAGCCGCCCGCCCGTGATCGCACCGCGCGCGCCCTGATCGAAGCCGGGATGCGCCTGTTCGGGACGAAAGGCTTCGCGGCCACCTCGACGCGGGAACTGGCCGAGGCGGCGGGCGCGAATGTCGCCGCGATTTCCTACCATTTCCAAGGCAAGGAAGGGCTACGCCGCGCCTGCGCGTTGGAATTCGTGCGGCGCATGGAAGAGGTGATGCGGCCTCTTGGACCCCCGGAGGCGCTGTCGCCCGAGGCGGCGGAAGCGGAGCTCAAGACGCTGATGGAGGCGATGATCTCGCGCATCCTTACGCAGCCGGATGCGGCCTCGATGATCGGCTTCGTGATGCGCGAAGTGACCGAAGGGGGCGAGACGCTCGATATTCTCTATGACCGTCTGATTTCGATCGTGCATGGGCGTCTGCTGGCGCTGTGGGCCCGGGCGAGCGGGGCGTCGGAGGACGATCCGGAGAGCGCGCTGCGGGTTTTCGCGATGATCGGCCAAGTGCTTTATTTCCGGCTCGGCGCGGAGGTCGTGCGTCGCAAGATGGGATGGTCGGAGATAGGCTCGGCGGAGGTTGCGCAGATTTCCTGGGTCGTCGCAGACAATCTGGATGCGATGCTGGTGCAGGCGCGTGGCAAGACCGCCCCCGACGCATGAAAAAGGCCGCCCCGGCGGGAGCGGCCTCGAAAATTCATAGCGTCTTCGCACTTATACCGGCGGTTTGCCTTTTACCGCCCGGGCGACCATGGCCACCACGAACAGGATCAGGAAGACCACGAAGAGGATCTGTGCGATCCCGGCAGATGCGCCTGCGATGCCGCCAAAACCGAGCGCCGCGGCAATCAGCGCGATAACGAGAAAGGTCAAAGCCCAACCAAGCATGGGTATTCTCCTTCGGATGTTGCGTACATTAGCGCTGAGTGCTGCGCTTTCATGACATCCAAACGTGCCGTTTTCCCGAAAGTTCCATTACCCTGAGTCAGCAAATTCGCGGAACATCGTGCGCTTTCCGGCGTTTGGGCGGCGATTCACAACCTCACGAAAAAGGGAGATGGGGACATGGAAATGAATATGACGGGCCTCGGCGGCTTTTGGGGTATCGTATTGCTTGCACTCGATATCTGGGCGCTGGTTTCGATCATCGGGTCGAATTCCAGCACCGGCAAGAAAGTGCTCTGGGCGCTTCTCGTCTTTTTCCTGCCGCTGATCGGTTTCCTGATCTGGCTGGTGGCCGGGCCGCGCGCCTCGAAGTGACGAAATCAAGGGGGCGGCTGCGGAGAGCCTCAAGGAACCGCATTCCCCAACCCGCGTTGGAACCACAGAAATCGCGGCAAGAGGCCGTGACATGTTTGGGAGAGGTCGATGAGTTACCACGAGACCGAAGAACCTGACGGCCACGAGGGCCGGGGAACGGTGACCGATTTGCTGAACCGGGTGATCGAGCAGACGCGCGAGATCGCACGGACCGAGGCGGAATTGGTGCGCGCCGAAGCTGCCCATCGGGCGGGTCTTGCGCGCAATGCCGTCATTCTCGGTGCAGTCGCCCTGGTTTTCGCGCTCGGTGCGATCTTCCCCCTGACGCAATCCGCCATCTACGGGCTGGAATGGGCCGGCCTCGACCGGGGCCCCGCGACGTTGATCGTCGGCGTGGTGCTTCTGATCCTCGGCATCATCGCGGCGCTCATTGCCGCGTCGAAGCTGCGCAAAGTGTCGAGCCCACCCACCCGTCTCAAGGAAAACCTGTCTGCTGACGTGCAGGCGCTTAAGGAGAGCTTCAAATGACCGAGAAGAAAACCATTGAGGAAATCGAGAACCGTCTGCGCCAGGACCGTGCCGATCTCGCATCGACGCTCGGCGATCTGACCGGCCGCATCGCGCCGGACTATCTCTCCGATCAAGTGTCGCAAGTCGTGCGCGACTACGCGGCGCCGGCTGCGCGCAGTGCCGAACAGGCCGTGCGCAAGAACCCCGTGGCCTTCGCCCTCGCGGGTGCCGGTATCGCATGGTTCCTGCTGCGCCAGCGCAACTCCGCCACCGTCGAGGAAGAAAATCTGGTCGCCGATGCCGATCCGCTCGTGATGCCGAGCGAAGCGGGTGCGGATGGCTGGATCGACGAGATCGATACGCTGCGCCACGATGCTTCGGTGCGTCTCGAAGATCTCGAGGCCGAGCAGCGCAGCTCGACCGACAAGGCGCGCGACTTCGTCAAGGAGCGCTCCGAGGTGATGCAGAAATTCGCGAGCGACCTGCGCAACTCGCTGTCCTCGGGTCTGAGCGACCTCAATGAGGATGCGCGCGACCGCGTGGTGCGGGCCCGTGAAAGAGCCTATTCCGCCCGGATTCGCCTGCAGGACGGTGCGACCCATGCCGGTACGACCAGCAAGCAGATGGTCAAGGATCACCCGCTGATCGCCGCCGCTATCGGCTTCGCCATCGGTGCCGCGATCTTCAACGCGGTGCCCAAGCCGGACGTCAATGTCAGCCGCCGCAGCTTCGGCCCGCGGGCGAACCGTCTGTTCGACGAGGCCGAGCGTCTTTACCGCGACGAGAAGCGCCGTGCGGGCAAGGTTGCCGATCAGTTCACGGATGAGCTGAAACGGACCGCCCGCTCGGTGATGAGCTCGGCCGGTGACGAGGCGCGCAGTGCTGCACGTGACTTCGGCGATCAGGCGATGGCCGCAGGAGAGCAACTGATCGACCGCCTCTCGCGCCAGCTTGCTCAGGAAGCCAACCGCGCGCTGCGCGATGTCGGCCAGTCGCTGCAGAAAGGCGAAGAGGAAGTGCGCGCCGGGGCCGAAGAGGCCAAGGATGCCGCGAAGTCCAAGGCCGAAGAGGTCGCGTCCAAGGCTGAGGCGAAGACCCATGAGGCGGCCGAGAAGGTGAAGGCGAACCATTCGTCGTCGTCCTCCTCGTCCACGTCGAGCGCGTCCTCGACCAACCCGACGTCCTCGTCGGCGCCGAAAACCACCCACTGATCTGATCGGTGGACCTGATTGGAAAAGGCCGGGCCTCGTGCCCGGCCTTTTTGCTTGGCGGCTCATGGCGCTCGCTGCGCGTGACCGACCCGCAAAAGAGAACCGGCGCCGCAATCTCTGCGACGCCGGTTTATTCTGTTTTACGCTGGAATAGGATCTAATTCCGAAGATCAGACCGAGCTCGACCAGGTGTCGACTTCGCGCTCGGCGTCCTCTTTCGTCTTGCCGTATTTCTTCTGGATCAGGCCGACCATCTGCTCGCGATGGCCTGCGGCCTCCTCAAGCTCGTCATCGGTCAACTCGCCCCAGTTCTCACGGGCCTTGCCCTTCATTTCTTTCCAGCTGCCTTTAATCTGATCCCAATTCATGGCGTCGCTCCTTTCAAGATGAAGACGCGGGTCTCGGCGTCGTCCATCAACGTTTCGCCGGGGGCGATGTTCCTGTGGGTGAGGGCGCAAAAACTCGGGAACTGCGGGGGCCCCAGCGGCGTTAGCTCGCGAAACCCAAGAGGGAAGTCATTCTCGAAATGCATCGCCTGGAGACCCTGTCGCGCATCGCCATGATCGCGATCGCTGTAATCGCTGTCGTGGCTGCGCTTAGCCAGGTGGAAAGCTTGCTTGCCCCCGTCGTGCTCGCGCTCGTCGTTGGGATCGTGCTTTCACCGATTTCCGATGCATGGGAGAAAAGAGGTCTGTCGCCTGTCTGGGGGGCACTTACCTCGCTCGTCATCTCTCTGATGATCGCCGTGTTGCTGGTTCTCGTGATCCAGCCAGTGATCGCGGAGCTGATGCGTCAGGCGCCGAAGGTGATGGACGACATGCGCTCCACCATCATTCACATGCGCCACATGTTCCAAGGCATTCAGGACGCCTCGAAGGAAGTGAGCGACGCGATCACACCGGCGAAGGATGCCGCGCAGGATGGCGGTGGCAATGGCGACAAGAGCGCTGTCCCGGACGCCAAGGATCTCGTCATGCTCGCCCCGGCCATCATTGCGCAGGGGCTGATCTATATCGGGGCGCTGTTCTTTTTCCAGCTCTCGCGGACCGAGATTTACAACTGGATCGCAAAGCACCTCGCGGAGCCGGCGAGCCGCGGCGCCACCGCTGCCCGGCTGCGCAAGGCGGAGACCCGAGTTTCGCGCTATTTCCTCACCATCACGGTGGTGAATGGCGGGCTCGGGCTGGCGGTGGGCGTCGCGATGCAGCTGATCGGGTTGCCGAATGCGCCGCTCTGGGGGCTGGTGGCCTTCCTGATCAACTACATCCTGTATCTCGGCCCCGCGGCGCTGATCATCGCGCTGGGATTTGCAGGCGTGGCGACGTTCGACGGGATCCGGGTGATCCTGCCGCCGCTGATCTACGTCATGCTCAACGCGACCGAGGCGCAATTCGTCACCCCGGCCGCGATCGGGCGGCAGATGCGGCTCAACCCGCTTCTGGTCTTCCTGTCGCTGACCTTCGGGATCTGGCTCTGGGGGCCGCTGGGCGGGATCGTAGCGATTCCGCTGTTGCTCTGGGCGTTGGTGCTGACCGACAGTCTGCCGGACCCGAAATCCGAGGCGGAGCAGAAGCTCGAAACCAACTGAAAACAGAACTGATCCGGCGCGGCCCGCCCCAGATGAGGCGACGTGGCCCGCGATCCGCCAGTGCGGATCAGACCATCTCTTCGGGAATGAATGGCAGCTTGCGCGCAATTTTGCGTGCGGCTTCGATGTCGTAGGGGATCACGAAGCCTTCCCGGTCCTCGGGGGCTTTGGTGCCGTTCTCGCGTGCGAGTTCGGTCCAGGCCGAGACCGCGCGCGTCGGGTCGAAGAACGCCTCTTCCGGCGCGGGCGGCAGCCAATAGCGCATCAGGCGGCGGCGCATGGCCGGGATGCCATCGTTGCGGCGCAGATAGACGCCCGCCTCGCTGTCCCAATGCAGCGACCGCCCGTTGAGGTTGGCGGAGGTGATCAGGGCCGCGTCCTCGTCGAAGATCGAGACTTTCGCATGGACGTAGATCAGCGGCGCGCCGCCGGTGCGCATCGCCCCGTCATCATCGGGATCGGCGATGCGCGGCTCGGCCGGGCAGCCGATGAACAGGCGGCTGCCGAAGGCTTCCTTGATGATGTCCAGCGCGCGGACCTGAAGATACTCGCCATAGCGCACGTCGCTGGTCGGGCGGTCGGCCAACATCAGCGTCTCGGGCGCGGCGGGCAGCATTAGGATCAGATTGAGATTGGGGTTCTCGCGCGCGGCGCGGGCCAGATGATTTGCGAGGTTGCGCGAGCGGAAGAACTGGCTCTCGAGATAGATCAGCTTCTGGGCGCGCGCGATCAGCATCTCATGCGCGTTCTCGATCTCGGTCCGATAGAGCTTCGGCCCGATCCGGAAGGTCGCGAATTTGCGCCGCTGCGAAATCGTGCGGAGCAGGCGACGCGGCGGCTTTGCGAGTTTGTCGCCGGCGCAGCTTTCGTGGAACGTCTCCAGATGGGCCTTCGCCTCGGCGACCACGGGGCCGGTCATCATCAGCTGCACATCGTGCCAGGTCATCTCGCCGTCGCGCTCGTGCACGGGCGTGTCGAAGCGGCGATTGTCGAGATCCAGCCCGCCGATATAGAGCTTCTTGTCGTCGAACACGGCGAGCTTCTGGTGATGCGTCGCCGGGAACAGTTTCGGCGGCGCGCCGCGGAACTTGCGGTGAATTTTCTTGTCCGATCCGGCCTTGAGATATTCCCGCAGCCCCGGCATGTCGCGCATCGCCGTCAGCCGCTTGGCCTCGTCCATCCCGTTGAGCCAGCTCGCGTGGTTGCCGAGCTTGTAATAGACATAGGGCCAGAAGATCGTGCGCGGCAGGATGCCCGATTGCGCCGGGTGCATCAGTGCGCGCAGCCGCAGATTGGCGTTCGGCCCGGCCAGTTCGCGCGCGGCGCAGAACATGCGGATCGAGGACCACGTCATGCGGTGCAGCTCGGGCTTGGCGCAGGGGTCGAAGTCGGTCAGGTCGATCTGCATCGCCACGCCACGTTTCAGCAGGTGGATGATCAGGTCGAACCAAGTCGCGCCGATGGCGCGCCCGCGATCCGATTTCAGCTTCGTGTTGAGGTCGAAGACGCGGAAGGAGGCGTGGATAGAATGACGCGAGTCGAGGAAAGCATCCTCGAGCACAGGGTAAGCCTCGGCTGCTGTCAAAAGCAGTCTTACGCGGCTCTCGGCGTGAACTCCGGCTTGTTTAAGACGTTCCATGCGGCTCGTTTTTTCTGAACGGCCGCGAAGGTGACCAGAGGTCGCCGCGGCAGGTATCTCACTCAATTGCTCTCTTCAGAAACTGTTTCGTGTTTCCGAGATTTCAAGCGCTCTTCGTGACGCAATTCGCTCTCGACGAGGGGGCGCAATGTGAAGTCTGCATTGAGCAGGTATTCGTCGTCTGTCGTCTCGATCTCGATCGTGCCGGAGAGCTGTTGCACGAAGGCGTTGACCAGTTGCGACCCCAGCCCGGTGCCGTCCACGGCCTCCAGCGGCGGGGCGTCTTTATCGACGGTGTTGCGCACGCTGAGACGCGCCTGCATCCCTTCGAGCTTGGTAAGCGAGATATCGAGTTTCGGTTCGCCATCGCGGGCGGAGGCGTATTTCATCGCGTTGGTCATAGCTTCGGTCAGGAGAAGCGAGAGCGGCACGGCCTGATCGGGCGTCAGGTGAATGTCGTCGATATGGCAGTCGACCGAGACATGGCGGCCCGGACCGGTTGCAAGGCGGGTGATCTGGCGCACGATATCGGGTAGCAGCTCCTGCGCGCGGATATCGGTGAGCCCGGAGGTCTGGTAGAGGCCGCGGTGGATCGTCGCGAGCGAGATGACCCGCTCCTGCAGCGATTTCATCAGCCCCTTGGCTTCGGGCGTGCGCGCCTGCCGCATCTGCATGTTGATGATCGAGGCGATGAGCTGGAGGTTGTTCTTCACCCGGTGGTGGACCTCGCGGAGCAGCACTTCCTTGTGATGCACCATGTCTTCCAGCTCGGCCTCGTCATGCAGGATGGTCTCGGTCATCCGGTCATAGGCTTCGGCAAGATCGCGGATTTCCGAAGGCGCGGTCGAGAGGTTGAGATTGCCCACGATCCGGCTGCCGGTGGCGAAGCTGGTGATCGCGCTCGACAGTTTGCGGACGTGGCCGATGACCAGTTTCTGCATCGCGAAATAGGCGACGAGCAGGCTCGCCATCCACATCAGCGCGGGGAACAGCACCGGCGAGATATCGGCGAAGGGGCTCAGCGCGGAGGCCGCCTGTGCGGGCCAGCTGCCGAGTGCGTAGAGTTGGTCGGGGACGAGTTCGACGACGGAATAGACCCGCTCTATGCCGCGATTGGAATCTCCCGAGAAGGTCACCGCGCCATTGCCCGCCAGCAGCTTCAGCGAGCGGTCGACGGGGAGGTGCGACTGCGTGTTCGCCAGCCCGTCCGAGGAGGTCAGGATCGTGCCCTCGCGGTCGAAGGTCATGATCACCAGCGGTCGGTCATCGGCGAGCTTCGGCCCGTCCTTGGCAAGCGAGAGAGAAGAGTGGCTCATCGAGATCGCGATGATCCCGATATGATCGCCCGCTGCGTTGTAGACGGGATGGGCCACGCCCAGCACCGAGGTGCCCGACACCGGCGCATCGCGATTGACGTAGAAGCTGGTGCGATCCGCGGTCATCATCCTCTCGAAGATGTCCTGACCTTTGAAATCGTAACTCTTGCCCGAGTTCGAGCAGCTCATCTTGCCGCTGTCGGGAATGAAGGCGACCAGCGAGAACTCGGGGAAAGCGCCCGAGATCTGCCGCATCCAGTTCGAGCAGGCCTCGTCACTACCCACGAGCGGTTGGACGGTGCTGGCAAGGACGCGGGCTGCATCCTGCGCGTGCTGGATCACCCGCGTCTCGCCTGCGACGGCGCGCATCGTCTCGCCCATCAGGGCAGCCTCGGAGCGCGCCTGCGCTTCGCGAACGACCGAGGTCGATTGCAGCACGGCGATGATCAGCAGGGGGAAGAGCGCGACGGCCAGCATGAAGGCCAGCCGCACGCCAAGCCCGTCAAAAAAGGGAATGACGCCCCGTTTCCGAGCTTGAAACGGGGCGTGGTCACTGTAGTGCTCGTCGTCTGCCGCTTTCGCGGCTTCCGAATTCATGCGGCGGCAACTCCGGATTTGCCCATCACGGCCAGCGAATTTCGATCCGAGCCGGACAGAATGTCTTCACCTTCTTCCAGCCCGAGCATCTCCGCAAGCCGGGCGCGGGCTCGGTTGGCACGACTTTTCACCGTCCCGACTGCGACGCCCATCATTCCGGCGGCTTCCTCGTAGGAGAAGCCCGAGGCGCCAACAAGGGTCAGAACCTCGCGATGTTCGGGGCTGAGCTGATCGAAGGCCACGACGAAATCGTTCATCGCGAGACGTCCGTCATGCGCAGGTTTCTCGTAGAGCGAAGCCGCGTGGATACCCTCGGGGTCTGCAACCTCGCGCTTACGCTTTCGGCGGTCCGAATAGAAGGTATTGCGCAGGATCGTGAACAGCCATGCACGCAGGTTCGTGCCGCGCTCAAATTTCTCGATATTCGACCACGCCTTGACGATCGTGTCCTGCACGAGGTCGTCGGCAGAGGCCGAATTCCGGGTCAGCGACAGTGCGAAGGCGCGCAGGGCCCCGAGATGATCGGGCAGTTCCTCACGCGGATCGCGGGCTTCGGTAGACGAGTTGGCTTTGGAGGACGAAGTCATTTTTCGCCCTCCTTCGCCTTGAGTTGCGCCAGCAAGTCTTTGAACCGATCTGGCACTTCTTCCTGAAGCGCCTCCTCATAAACCTTCTTCAGGTTTTGATTGATCTGGTCCCTGATACTGGACTTAGGCTTTTCGTCTGCCATATCACTATACATCCGGTTTCGATCCCACTCATTTTGCACGGAACCGAACGCGGGGCCAGAGAGTTTGGTTCCCGAAAAAACGCAAAAGGGGGTTTTCATGTCCGAAGACATCGCCGGCACCATCGGAGCCAACCTGCCGTATCTGCGGCGCTACGCCCGAGCCCTTACCGGCAGCCAGGACAGCGGCGACAGATACGCCGCGGCTACGCTCGAGGCCATACTCGAAGACACGACGCCTTTCGAGAATAACGATCCGAAGCTCGCATTGTTCCACGCCTTCCATCTGGTCTGGGCCTCCGCGGGCGCACCGCTGGGCGAGCCGGACAACCGGCTGTCGGCACGCGCGCAGGATCACATGTCGACGCTCACGCCGAACACGCGTGAGGCGCTTCTGCTGCACTCGATCGAAGGGTTCCGCGTCGAGGAGATCGGCACGATCATGCAGGTCGACACCGACGAGGCGAAGGAACTGATCGACATCGCAATCCGCGAGATGGAAACCTCCGTCGCGGGCAAGGTGATGATCATCGAGGACGAGGCGATCATCGCGATGGATATTCGTGCCATCGTCGAGGATATGGGGCACCAGATCACCGGCATCGCCCGGACCCGGACCGAAGCGGTGGAGCTTGCCTCGACCGACAAGCCCGACCTGATCCTTGCCGACATTCAGCTCGCGGATAATTCCTCGGGCATCGACGCGGTGAACGACATTCTCGCGCAGTTCGGCAACGAATTGCCCGTCGTCTTCATCACGGCCTTCCCGGAGCGTCTGCTGACCGGCGAGCGGCCGGAACCCGCATTCCTGATCACCAAGCCTTACACCGAAAGCCAGGTGCAATCGGCGGTCAGCCAGGCGATGTTCTTCTCCTCCACGGAGACGCTCGCGGCCTAACGGCGGGATCACGCGAAACACATGAAAAAGGCGGCTCCGGGGATCGGGGCTGCCTTTTTTCACATGCGGGCCGCGCACCACAAATTGAAGCCGCGCCTGCAACCAGCGGCAGGAGCGCGTGGTTCTTCCTTCAGAGACGAATTGACGAAACCCATTCAGACCGAAGGAGCCGCCCCATGACCAATATCGTGATTACCGGCGCATCCGCAGGCGTGGGACGCGCCGTCGCGCGCCGCTTCGCCGCCAAAGGCAACCGCATCACCCTGATCGCGCGCAACAAGGCGCGGCTCGAGAAGGCGGCGGAGGAAATTCGCGCGAAGGGCGGCGAGGCCCTTGTGCAGCCGCTTGATGTTGCCGATGCCGATGCGGTCGAGGCCGCGGCTGTCGCCGCCGAGCGCGCCTTCGGTCCGATCGACATCTGGATCAATATCGCGATGGTCACGGTGCTGTCGCCCGTGGCCGAGATGACGCCCGAGGAATATCGCCGGGTGACCGAGGTGACCTATCTCGGGACCGTCAACGGCACGCTTTCCGCGCTGAAGCGGTTCCGCCAGCAGGGGTGGGGCACGATCGTGCAGACAGGCTCTGCGCTGGCCTATCGCGCGGTGCCGCTACAATCGGCCTATTGCGCGGCGAAGGCGGCAATCGTGGGTTTCACCGACAGCCTGCGCTCCGAGCTGATCCACGAGAAATCCGACGTGAAGATCACGGTCTGCCACCTGCCGGCGGTGAACACGCCGCAATTCGACTGGGCGCGCAACAAGCTGCCCAACCGTCCGCGCCCGGTCGCCCCTGTGTTCCAGCCGGAGCTGATCGCGGATGGCATCCATCACGCGGCCTTCCATCCCAAGCGGGAATATTGGCTGGGTTTCTCGGCGGTGAAGGCGATCCTGTCGGAGAAGATCTCGCCGGAGCTGGGCGACCTATATCTGGCGCGCACGGCGATTACCGGGCAGCAGACGGAGGAACCCGCCGATCCCACCCGGGCGGACAACCTCTATGACAGCGTCGATGGCGATTGGGAGGCGCGGGGGCGGTTCTCCGACGAGGCGAGCGATAGCTCGCCGGCTATTGCGATTTCCGAGCATGGCGGCTCGCGGCTCGTCGCGGGCGGTGGCGCGGCGCTGGTCGCCGGGCTGATGCTGGGGGCGATATTCGCCGTCTCACGTCAGCGGGCCTGATCGGTCGCAGAGAGAGTTGAAGGCCGCGCGCCCCGTGGCGCGCGTCTCTTTTTGCGGGCGGGCGGTCAGCCCTTCACGGCCGAACGATAGGCGGTGATCGCCGCGATCATCCCGGCATGGGACAGGCCTTGCGGGAAATTCCCCAACTGCGCGCCAGTCTCAGGGTCGTGCTCCTCGGACATCAGGCCAAGATCGGTCGTGGCTTTCAGCATCCCCTCGATCTGGGTCTTCGCATCGTCGAGCCGCCCCGCCCGCACGAGGTAATCCGCTGCCCAGAAGCCGCAGGCGTTGAAATGCCCCTCGACGCCAGGCAGCCCGTCTTCCCGCAGGTCGTAGCGCCGCAGATGGACGCCCGAGCCCAGCCGCTCGCGGATCGCGGTGTAGGTCGCGGCCATCTTCGGATCGTCGGCTGCGATCACTCCGATGCGCGGCATCAGCAGAACGCTCGCATCGAGCCAATCCTCGCCAATCGCGCCGGTGAAGGCGCCGATCTGCTCATTCCACGCCGCGTCCCGGATCAGCGCCTCGATCGCGGCGCGCTCGGCCTTCCAGAGCTTTGTGTCGGCGTCGATCACGCCGCGCTCGACCAGCGCGATCACCGCGTTCAGCGCGCCCCAGCACATCGCCTTGGAATAGGTGTGGTGGCGGCGCGGATCGGGCATTTCCCAGATCCCGTTATCGGGCCGGGTCCATTGCGAGACCACGACATCGGCGAAATTCGCAAGCCGGATGCCTTCGCCGGGATGCAATTCACCACCCGCGTCGACATAGGCGCGGGCGGCCATGATCATCGAGCCGTAAGCGTCGAGTTGCAGTTGCGTCGCAGCGCCGTTGCCCAGTTGCACCGGGGCCGAGCGGCGGTAGCCCTCGACCGTTTGCAGCTGGTGCAGCGAGACGTCACTGTCGCCCTGCACCTTGTAGAGCGTGCCCAGCTCCGGCGCGGTTTCGCGGGTGGCCGCCATCAGCCAACGGAAGAACGCGTCGGCCTCGCCGGTCAGGCCCTGATCGAGAAAGGCATGCAGCACGAAGTAAGCGTCGCGCAGCCAGCAATAGCGATAGTCGTAATTGCGGATACCGCCGATCACCTCCGGCAGGCCCATCGTGGGCGCGGCGATCACGGCGCCGGTGGGCGCATGGACCAGCAGTTGCAGCGCCATCAGCGAGCGTTTGAGCGCCCCGGAGAAAGGCCCGTCGCCGAAATCCGTCTTGGACTGCCGCTTGCGCCATGCCTCGCGGGTCGCGGCGAGCGCCTTGTGGGCCGCGTCCATTCCCCCGACATGGCCGTGGCCGCCTTGGGTGATCGTGAGGGTGACGTAGCCTTCTTCTCCAGCGGCGAGCGTGCCGCGCCCGTTGAGCCGGCCAGAGCCTTCGATTTCCAACTCGATGGAGCTGTCGATCAGGACGATGTCGCCGTCTTGGGTGAATTGCCAGCTGCCCGGGCCGCGGCGGATGAAATCGGGGGTGTTCAGCGCGTAATCGCAGCGTGGGGCGATGCAGATTTCGACCTCCGCCGCGCCTTCCTGAGCTTCGATCAGCCGCACGACGGAGCGCCCGAAACTCGCCGCTTCTTCGAGCGAGTCCGGGAGGTTCATGAAGTCGGTGACCTTGAGTTGGCCGCCCTCGGTCGGGTGGGTCGTGGTCAGGATCGGGCCGTAGTTTTCATAGGCGCGTTCGGGGGTGGTTGGGCGGTCGGCATCCGGCACCGGACCAAGGTAGAACGTCCCGCCGCGAAACTGGTCGAGCAGCCGCCCGAAGACCGGATCGCCGTCGAAATCAGGCCCGCAGAGCCAGTCGATCGCGCCATCGCGGGCCACCAGTGCCGCCGTGCGCGTGTCCCCGATCACCGCGTAATCGCCGATGGGGAGATAGCCGCGCCGCCCTTCCAGAAAGCGCAGCGGCGGGCTGTCGGGATCGGGCGTGGTCTTCGCGGACCGGTTGGCGGAAGGGTGGGTGAGATCGGTCATGGAATGCATGTCCTTCGTCGGTATCCCCGGGCGTCGTCCCCCGGAGACAATACATCCCTCTCAGTGATCGAACGGACCCGCCGCGCCGCAGTTCCTTGAACAAACCGTGTGCGTTCGAGAGCCGCGCGTGGCGCAAACCCGGTCGCGGAGGCTGCGGCCCCAGTCGTCCGCTAGGGCGCTTTGATCAGGACGGGCATCCGCGCGAAGCTCATGGAGATATGGCCGCGCCGCATATGGCCGAGCGCATCGAGATTGCCGAGCCGCAAGGCGCGCAGGATGTCGCGCAGCTCGTCATTGTAAATCTCGATCTCCTGCATCAGGTCGATCTGCGAGGCAGTGACCTGCTGCAGCCAGATCCGGGCCGTGCGGAAATACAGCGCCTCCGACATTTCCCTCAGCGGCGCATTCGCGGTCAGGTCCAGCAGGCAGAGGAAGGTATCGCGGTCCAGCTCGGCGAAAGCGCGCGCCGTGGGTGCATCGACAAGGGCGCGGCCGCGTTCCTGAAGCTTGACGAAAGACGCGATCAGCGCGGCGCTCGGCGGCACCGGGTCGAGCGTGGTCTGCAGCACCGTGAGTTCGCGCCGCAGCCGGAAGACCTGAGCCAGTTCGGTGTAATCGACATCCGTGACGAAGGTGCCGACCCCATGCATCGAGCGCAGCAACCCGTCATCCTCGAGCCGCGCCAGCACCCGACGCAGCGGTGTCCGCGAGATGCCGAATTCGGAAGCCAGCGCGGTTTCCGACAGGCGCATGCCGGGCGGGTAGTCGAGCAGGCAGATGCGGCTACGGATTTCGGCATGGATGAGATCCAAGCGATCGCGGCCACGCAGTCGTTCCGGTTCGGTTTGCCGGTGGGGCAGGGGTATCTCGTTCATCGGGTTTTGTCGTCTCTTCGCGCGAAGGCCATGATCGGCGGCGGCGGCGCGCAGGTCAATCTACTTCGCGGCGACGGCCCAAACGGCATTTGTATTTCACATATTGCGCCTGAGGGGGCGGAGCAATCGGCCCGATGCGGAGGTTGTTGCCCGCGCGGGGCCTGCACTGGGTCCGCACGGGCGCGCGAGATATGCGCGTTTCGTGTTCAACGCTGCGATATTGGGCAATATTGGTGCACAACATCTGCGCAGGGAACTTCACAAGCCCACGATATCTGTCTGGCAACCCTGTATAATCAATGTGATCTGCTTGACACTCCCCGGAATCTCATAGGTGTTGTGTACATCAAGCGCGGAAGGCTGTCGGCTTTCCGTTAACAAGAGCCAACAGGAGAGACGCATGAAATCGATTTGGAAATCTGTCGCCGCTGCCGGTATGGGCCTCGCGATGAGCGCCACCGCCGCACTGGCCGGACCCCTGATGGACCGTATCAACTCTGGCGAGCCGATCCGCATCGGCTTTGCGAACGAAGTTCCGTGGGCCTATCCGGGCGAAGACAACAAGCCGCTGGGCTTCGTGAACGCCTATGTTCTGGGTGTGCTCCACGAGATGGGCTATGACAACATCACCCCCGTCGTGACCGATTGGGGCGGGCTGATCCCGGGCCTCAACGCGAACCGCTTCGACATGGTCACCGGCGGTCTCTACATCCTCAACTCGCGCTGCCAGAACGTCGCGTTCTCGGAGCCGATGGCGAAGGTGGGCGATGCGTTCATCGTGCCCAAGGGCAACCCGAAGAACCTGAACAACTACGGGCAGATCGCCAAGGCTGGCGCGACCTTCGTGACGGGTGCGGGCTATAATCAGGTGGAATCCGCAGCCAAGGGCGGCATCCCGGATAGCGACGTGATGACCGTGCCGGGTCCGACTGAAATCCTCGCCGCCGTGAAAGCGGGCCGCGCGGATGCAGGTGGCGTGACCTACTTCACCGCGCAGAACCTTGCCAAGCAATCGGACGGTTCGGTTGAAGTTTCGGATGTGAGCCAGCTTCCCGAATGGACCCAGAACTGGGTCGGCATCGGCTTCCGCAAGGCGGATCAGGACTTCGTCGACAAGTTCAACGAAGCTCAGAAGAAGTATCTCGGTTCGGACGCGATGATGAAAGCGGTCGGCGAGTACGGCTACTCGAAAGGCAACCTGCCGGGCGACAAGACCGCCGCAGAAGTCTGCGAGATGCGCTAAGCGCAACTGCTGAAGACATGGACGGGCCTGCGCATGGCCCGTCCATTTTGACATTCACCGCCGGGGCGGGACGGGAATGAGTTACATAGAATTTTTGAAAGAATACGGGCCGCGCTTCTGGGACGGCACGCTCGTGACGGCGGGGCAGTTCTTCCTGGCCTCCGCTCTGGCGATCGCCATCGCGCTTGTTGCCGGGCTGATGAAGCTCTCGCGCAACGGGCTGATCCGGGGCATCGCCGTCGTCTATATCGAGATTTTCCGCGGCACCTCGCTGCTGGTCCAGCTGTATTGGATCTTCTTCGTGCTGCCGTTGTTCGGGCTGACGCTGCCGAAATTCACCGCGGGTTTCGTCGCGGTGGGGATGAACCTCGGGGCCTACGGCGCCGAGCTGGTGCGCGGTGGCATCCAATCCGTGCCGAAAGGGCAGTGGGAGGCGGCCTATGCGCTGTCGATGAGCCCGATGAGGCGGATGTGGCGGATCATCCTGCCGCAGGCTTTCGTCAACATGCTGCCGCCTTGGGGCAACCTGCTGATCGAACTGCTGAAGAACACCGCGCTGGTCGCGCTGATCTCCGTGTCGGACCTGATGTTCGAAGCGAAGCAGATCAACGGCTCCACCTTCCTGTCGGCGCAGACCTTCGGCACCGCGCTGATCATCTACTACGTCTTCGCGCGCTTCATCGTGACGCCGTTCATGCGCTGGCTGGAGCTGGTCATGCGGCGCAAGCTGGGGAGGGCCTGATCCATGGGGTTCAACTGGAAATGGGAATTCACTTGGGAAATCCTGCCCAAGCTGATGCATGCGACGCTCAACACGCTGATGGCGGCGGGCTTCGGCTATGCCATCGCGGTGGTGCTGGGCATGGTCTTCGCGCTGGCCCAACGCACGCCCTACTGGGCGCTGACCAAGGTCGTGCGCGAATTCATCGAGTTCATCCGCTCGACGCCGCTGATCCTGCAGATCTTCTTCGTCTATTACGTCGGCCCGCAATTCGGCCTGAAGCTGGGGCCGTGGACGGCAGGCATGATCGCGATCGGGCTGCACTATTCGGCCTATCTGTCGGAGGTCTATCGCGGCGGTCTCGACGCGGTGCCGAAAGGCCAATGGGAGGCCTGCACCGCGCTGAACATGTCCACCCGCGACACCTATTGGCGCATCGTCATCCCGCAGGCCATTCCGCCCGCGCTGGCGGGGATGGGCAACTACCTCGTGGGGATCTTCAAGGATACGCCGATGCTCTCGGTGATCGGGGTGGCCGAACTGATGCACACCGCGAATGCGATCGGCTCGTCGAGCTATCGCTATCTCGAACCCTATACGCTGGTGGGGATCATCTTCCTCGCCATCTCGCTTCCCACCGCTGCCCTGATCCGCGTCTTCGAGGATCGCGTGCGGCGTAAACTCGGATTGAAATGATGGAAGACCTTTCGAACTATCCGCTCGAACTGACGGGCGACAATGTGCCGATGGTGCGGTTCCTGAAAGTCACCAAGCGCTATGGCGATCTGGTGGTGCTCGACCAGCTCGATCTCGACGTGGCCGAGGGGGAAATGGTCACGATCATCGGCCCGTCCGGCTCGGGCAAGACGACCGTGCTGCGGATGCTGATGACGCTCGAGACGATCAACGAGGGCGTGATCTACGTCGACGGCAAGCCGCTGACTCATATGGAGAAGAACGGCAAGCTGGTGCCCGCGGACCGCAAATATCTGCGCAAGGCGCGCAGCCAGATCGGCATGTGTTTCCAGCATTTCAATCTCTTCCCGCATATGACCGCGCTGGAGAATTGCATGGAAGGGCCGGTGCAGGTTCTGGGCATGAAGAAGGCCGAGGCGCGCGAGCGGGCCGAGGAACTGCTGGAACTCGTGGGCATGTCCGACAAGCGCGACCAACACCCCTCGCGGCTCTCGGGTGGTCAGCAGCAGCGCGTGGCGATCGCGCGGGCGCTGGCGATGCGCCCCAAGGTGATGCTGTTCGACGAGGTGACCTCCGCGCTCGACCCAGAGGTGATCGGCGAGGTGACCAATGTGATCCGCTCGCTGGTGGAGAAGCACAATCTGACGATGCTGATGGTGACGCACCAGATGGGCTTCGCGAAGGACATCTCGGATCGGGTCTGCTTCTTCTTCGACGGCAAGATCGAAGAGCAGGGCGCGCCCGAAGATCTCTTCGGCAACCCGCAGAAAGAGCGCACGCAGCAATTCCTCTCGGCGGTGAAAGAGGCCGACTGACGCGCCTCACGATGTCGCGCAATGGCCTTTCTGAAAAGGTCATTGCGTGCGCGGACGTCTCGTTGCCTTATGGGCCTGCTTCCATCGCAGCGAGGGTCCGATATGCCGATCATCATAGACAATCCCTGGCGCGGTGACGGGCTCGACCCGGAGGGTGTTCAGCCCATCGCGGACGCCTCTGGCGTGGCCAGCCTGCTTGCCCAATGTCCGGCCCATCGCGAGACCCCGCTGCGCGCGGCGCCCGAGATTGCGGAGCGCGCCGGGGTCGGCAAAGTCTGGATCAAGGACGAGCGTGAGCGCATGGGGCTCGGCAGCTTCAAGGCGCTGGGCGCGGTCCATGCGATCGCCCGGGAGGCGGCGGCGAGGGCCGAAGGCGGCGACCTGCAAACGGCCCTCGCCGGAGAGACCTATGTCGCAGCCAGCGCGGGGAACCATGGCCTCTCGGTCGCGGCAGGTGCGCGGATATTCGGGGCCCGCGCGATCATCTATCTGGCCGAGACCGTGCCCGCCGCCTTCGCCGCGCGGTTGGAGGCACGCGGGGCCGAGGTCGTGCGCGCTGGCGCGGAGTATCAAGCGAGCATGGAGGCCGCCGAGACGGCCGCTGCCGAGAATGGCTGGACGCTTTTGTCGGACAGCTCGTGGGAGGGCTATGTCGACCTGCCGCCGCTGCGGGTGATGGAGGGTTACACCCAGCTTGCCGCCGAGGCCGTCGCGCAGATCGACGCGCCGCCCACCCATATCCTGCTGCAGGCGGGGGTGGGCGGTCTCGCGGCCGCCGTCGCGGCGCATGCGCGGCTCGTTTGGGGCGACGGGCCTCAGATCATCGTGGTCGAACCCGATGCGGCGCCTGCGCTGATCGAGAGCATTCGCGCAGGCCATCTGGTGAGCACAGAAGGGCCGGTCTCCGCGACGGGACGGCTCGATTGCAAGACGCCTTCGATGGTGGCGCTGGCGGGTCTATCGCGCGACGCGGATCGCTTCGCCACGATCACGGAAGCCGAGGCGCAGTCCGGCGTCGATATCCTCGCGGAGCACGGGCTGGCCACGACGCCTTCGGGCGGGGCAGGGCTGGCGGCTCTGCTTGCCGGGCTGTCGCTGGGTCCCGAGGCGCGCGTGCTGGCGATCCTCAGCGAAGGCCCGGAAGATGGCTGAGCGCTCGCTCATCTTCCCGGCGGAGGAGTTTCGCACCCGCGTCAGCCGACTTCAGGCCGAGATGAGCGCACAGGGTCTGGATGCGCTGTTCCTGACCTCGGCTGCGGATATCTTCTACGTCACGGGCTTTTTGACCCGGTTCTGGGAAAGCCCCGCGCGCCCGTGGTTCGTGATTGTCCCGGCCAGCGGGGCGCCGGTCGCGGTGATCCCCTCCATCGGGGCGGAACTGATGGGCCGCACATGGATGACGCAGGTTCGCACTTGGGATGCGCCCGATCCGACGGATGACGGCGTGAGCCTGCTCGCCGAGACGCTCTGCGATCTGCTGCCCGAGAGCGCGCGGATCGGGGTTCCGATGGGGTTGGAGACGCAGCTGCGGATGCCGCTCGCGGATTACGCGCGGCTCGGGGAGCGTATCGCGCCGCGGCGCTTCATCGACGGCACCGCCGCGATTCAGCGGGTGCGCGAGATCAAGAGCGAGGCGGAGATCGAGAAGATCCGTAGGGCCTGCGCCATCGCGGGCCGTGCCTTCGCGCGGGTGCCGGAATTCGCGGGGCCGGGGCGTCCGCTCGACGGGATTTTCCGCGCCTTCCAATCGGCGCTGCTGGAGGAGGGGGCCGACTGGGTCAGCTACGTCGCCGGGGCGGCGGGGCCGTCGGGCTATGACGATGTGATCTCGCCTGCCGGGCCCGAGCCGCTGCAAACCGGCGATGTGCTGATGCTGGATACCGGCGCGGTGCGCGACGGGTATTTCTGCGACTTCGATCGCAATTTCTCGGTCGGTCCGGCGTCGGAGCCGGTGCGGCGCACCCATGCCGCGCTCTGGGAGGTGACCGAGGCGGTGATGGCGCAGCTACGGCCCGGGATGCGGGCGCATGATGCGCATCGTCTGATGGTCGAGGGGCTCGCGGCGCGCGGTGTCGCGGCGGGCGATGGGCGTCTGGGCCACGGGCTGGGGATCACCCTGACGGAATGGCCGTCCTTCACCCCGCGCGACGACACCGAACTGCGCGAGGGCATGGTGCTGACGCTGGAACCCGGCGCTTGGGTCGAGACCGCGCAGGGTCCGCGCCGCCTGTTGGTCCATGAGGAAAACATTGTCCTGCGCGCGACCGGGGCGGAGCTGCTGTCGCCGCGCGCCCCCGAAACCCTGCCGGAGCTGAGCTGATGGCCGATTTCCCCTATCGTCTTCGCGAAGACGCCACGCCAACGATGGGGCTGATCGTGCTGCGCGTGGACGAGACCATCGAGGATGAATTCCGCCGCTACATTCCGCCGGGCGATGCGCGGATGCATGTCACGCGCGTCCATTCCGGCGATGACCTGACCCCGTCGAGCATCGCCGAGATGGAGCGCGCTTTGAGCGGCGCGGCGGCGCTGCTGCCGCCTGCGGCGACGTTCGATGTGGTGGGCTATGGCTGCACCTCTGGCGCCGCGCTGATCGGGCCGCACGAGGTGCGGGCGAATGTCATGGCGGGCGTCACGACGCGGCATGTGACCGATCCGCTGAGCGCCGCGCTGGCGGCGATCTCCGATCTCGGGCTGGAGCGCGTGGGCATCGTCTCGCCCTATGTCGCCTCGGTCGCGGAGCCTCTGCGGGCGGCCTTCGTCGCCGCGGGGATCACCGTCCCCGCGACGCTGTCTTTCGGTGAGGAGGTGGAGGCGCGGGTGGCGCGGATCGACCCGGCCTCGATCGCGGAGGCGGCGCGAAACCTTGCAGGGCAGGCCAAGCTGGACGGGATTTTCCTGTCCTGTACCAACCTGCGCACGCGGCGGATTTTGCCGGAGCTGAAAGCGGAGCTTGGGATGCCGGTGCTCAGCTCGAACCAGGCGCTGGCCTGGCATATGCGCAAGCTGGCGCGGCTCGGGGAGCCGGAGTGAACAAGGCGCCCGTCGGGGCGCCTTGTAAGGTCGCTTCGAAAAATCAGCGGCGCGATCTGACGAATTCGACGATGCCATAGACCGCGAGGGCGGCGACGCCGACGATCAGCATCGGCTCGACACCATGGGTGTGGAATTGCGTGCCGGAATGCGCGAGGGCCGGGCTGGCGAGCGTTGCGCCCAGAAGCGTTGCGAAGGTCTTCTTCATTGGTCGATCTCTTTCTTGCGTTGAGTGAGGAAGTCGCGGATGTCGAGCACGGATTTCTCGTCCATCGATACGTAGATCAGCGACATGTTGGTGCGTTCGCGGACCATCTCGCCCGGGAACGGAAGGTAGGACAGTTCGCGCGAACCGAAGGAGGGCGAGGCGGTGCCCACCTGCCATTCGGTCTTCAGCTCCACATCCACGAGTTTCAGCGATTTCGGTCCCGTGGACGAGGGGCGCTCGAAGGGGACGCCCGCGAGCTTGAGATAGCTCGTCTTGTCGGAGGCCTGCATGAAGCCATCGATGAACTGCGTGGCCAGAACCTGCAGGTCCGCCGCCTCGTCCTCGTGATGCATGTGGCTGTGCAGATGCTCGCCATGGGCGTGGTTGTGACCATGCCCGTGATGCGCGTGGTCATGGGAATGCCCGTGGCTGTGCCCGTGATCGTGGTGGTGACGGTGCCCGTGGGGGGCGTGATCATGCGGCATGGCTCAGCCCACCTTATGCGGTTCGGAATTCGACCAGCGTTTGCCCTCGAATTCGCCATGGGGCAGCGAGACGGGCTTGTCGATATGCTTGCGATGCGCGCCGAGTTTGCCATTGGCGACCAGCGAGCCCAGCACGTCCACGATCACCCGCGTGCCCATCAGCGCGGTGATGTCGGACACGTCATAGGGCGGCGCGACCTCGACCAGCTCCATCCCGCAGATGCCTTCAGCGGCGATGCCGGAGGCGAGCGCCAGCGCCTCGCGCGGCAGGAAGCCGCCCGGTTCGGGCCAGCCGGTGCCGGGCACGAAACCGCAGTCGATGGAGTCGATATCGAAGGACATGTAGACCATGTCGACGCCGTCCCAGGCCATCTCGAGCGCCATCTCGATCGTCTTGTCGATGCCCATCTTCTCCATGTCGCCCATGGTGATGATGTTGGTTTCACGCTCGCGCGCGACCTTCACCGCCTCGCGCGGGACCTGCCAGCCACCGATGCCGATCTGCACGAGGTTCTTGGCCGGCACGTTGGGCAGGTTGGTCGAGTGGAACCACGGCGTGGTGTGCATCCGCTCGTCGAGGTCTTTTTCCTGAATGTCGGCATGGCGGTCGAAATGGACGATGCCGATCTTCTTCGAGGTGCATTCTGCGATGCCGCGCACACAAGGGAAGCCGATCGAGTGGTCGCCGCCGATCATGATCGGGAGCGAGCCCGAGGAGAAGACGTGGCTGACCGCGCGGCTGATCTGGTCGAAGCTCTTCTCGATATTCGCCGGGATGGTGAACACGTCGCCCGCATCGCAGAGCGTCATCTGCTCGCGCAGGTCGACGCCGATCTCGTAGTTGTAAGGCGTGTAGAGCGCGGAGATCTTGCGCACGCCCTGCGGTCCGAAGCGGGTGCCCGCGCGGTAGGTGGTGCCGCCGTCGAAGGGGATGCCCAGCACGGTCGCGTCGTAGTGCGAGACCTCCAGCACGTCCTCGGCATAGGGCGCCTTCAGGAAAGTGTTGATGCCCGCGTAATGGGGCAGCTCGCCGCGCGCGAAGGTCGGGATCGACTTGTCCTCGATGCTGTCCGCGCCGGTCAGACCCATGCGCAGCGCCCAGCGGCGTTCCTCGTCCCAGCGGCCTTCGGGGAGTTCCGCCTCTTTGCGCATCGCCTTCCAGCCGGCGAGCTTGGTCAGGTCCGGGTGGTGCTGGCGGCGCTCGCGCAGGGCATGCGCCGCGATGGCCGCTTGCGGGTGGTGCGGGCGCGATCGCCCGCCTGGCAGGTCATGGAACATCTCTGTCTCCAATCTATCGAAGCCCCGGATCGGGGCAGGCTGTCTGGACCTTGGCGGCGGCCCGCGCGCGGGGCCCAGCGGCGCGCGCGGTGAAACTTGGGCCTCTCAGTCCGGCGCGGGCGCGGGGTCGCTTTGCGCGGCCAGAGAGGGGATCTTGTCGAGGATGTGCTGATACGGAATGCCGTGATCGCGGGCGTCGAAATCATAGGTGATCGTCGCGCCGTAGCGTTCGGGGTAATCCGGGTCCCAGCGGGTCTTGTCGAAGACCAGAACGCGGTCGCCCAGCTTGAAGCCCTCACCAAGATCATGCGTGACCATGAAGACGGTCATGCTGGTCTCGGTGCGCAGCTGCGTCAGGAACTCATGCATCGAAAGCCGCGTGCCGGGATCGAGCGCGCCGAAGGGCTCGTCGAGCAGCAGGATGCGCGGGCGGGCATGCAGCGCCTGTCCGATGGCGAGGCGTTGCTGCATCCCGCCCGAGAGGGTCGAGGGGTAGTTCTTCGCCACATGCGCGAGCCCGATCCGCTCGAGAACCTCATCGGCGCGCGCCCGGGCCTCGCGCAGTTTTGCGCCGCGAAACCAGCCCCAGCCTTTCGGGAAACTTTCGGCGGCGACGATGTTGTCGCGCACGGTCATATGCGGGAAGACCGAGTATTTCTGAAACACCACGCCGCGCTCGCGCCCCGGCTCGCGCGCAGGCGTGCCGCCATCAACGGTGATGCGGCCCCGCGTCGGCGTCTCGTCGGCCAGCAGAAGCCGCAGGAAGGTGGATTTGCCGCAGCCGGAGGCGCCGACG
This sequence comes from Thioclava sp. F28-4, assembly GCF_002020045.1. Classification (NCBI taxonomy): domain Bacteria; kingdom Pseudomonadati; phylum Pseudomonadota; class Alphaproteobacteria; order Rhodobacterales; family Paracoccaceae; genus Thioclava; species Thioclava sp. F28-4. The sequence continues at coordinate 136,275 of NZ_MPZQ01000008.1, forward strand.
ATCGAGACGAACTCGCCCTCGGCCACGTCGAGATTGACCCGTTCGATGATCGGGCGGCCGTCGTATTCCTGAAACACGTCGCGGACGGTGACGAAGCTCATAGCCCACCTCCCAGCCACGGGAAGGCTTTGCGCGAGAGCGTCTTGAGCGCGAAGTCGATCAGGAAGGCGAGTAGCGTGATCCAGATGACGTAGGTCAGGATGATATCCATCGCGAGGTAACGCCGGACGAGGAAGATGCGGTAGCCAAGGCCGACCTCGGCCGCGACGGCTTCTGCGGCGATCAGGAACAGCCAAGCCGCCCCGAGCGAGAGGCGGATGGCCGCGATCAGGCGCGGCAGGATTTGCGGCAGCACCACACGCAGCGCGATGACCCATGTGGAGGCGCCCAGCGTCTGCGCCTTCACGATCTCTTCGTGCGGAATGTCGAGCACCCGCTGCGAGAGGTCGCGGATCAGGAAGGGTGTGATCCCGATAACGATCAGCACGATTTTCGAGGTCTCGCCCAGTCCGAAAACGATGAAGAGGATCGGCAGCAGCGCCAGCGGCGGCACCATCGAGAGCACCGCGACGAAGCTCGACAATCCGCGCCGGACGTAAGGCAGCAGCCCGATCCCCACCCCGACCGTCAGCGAGATCAGCGCCCCGATGCCGACCCCGAAGGCCAGACGCCGCAGGCTCGCGAAAGTATCGGCCCAGAGGAGGATTTCGCCGGTACGCTTGTTCGGTTCGGTGAACAGCCGCCCGGCGGTGTTCATGATGGTCTCGGGCGCGGGCAGAAGCTTGTCCTGCGGGTTCGCCGCGAGCCGGATTTCCGAGCCGATCCAATAGGCGATCAGCACCGCCACGAAGGGCAGCGCGGCCAGCAGGATGCCGGTGGGCCGGGTCGGATGTCGGTTGAGCAGACGCATGGGCGCTTTCGGCAATTGGCGGAAAAAGGGCCCGGCCCGAAGGCCGGGCAAGTCAGATCAAAGCGCGCCGTCGGCCGCCATCTGCATGTAGGTCGTGTCGAAGCGCAGCTTCACATTGCCTTCGTCGCCTGTCACCGAGCCGTCGGGATATTCGACGCCCACGAAATCGGCCGAGGGCGCATCGACGCCAAGGATGCCCTTGTCGAACAGGAAGTTCGCGACCGTCGTCATGGTCTCGGGCATTTCGGCGCTCGAAGCCTGCTCGACCGCCTTGGCCGGATCGTAGAACATCGCCGTCGCGGCGAGCTGGGCCTTGTAGCCTTCGAGGTCGGTGCCGGCGGCCTCGGCCATCGCGGTCAGGGCCTCTTCGTCGCCTGCGGCCATCTTCGACATGACCTCATACCAGGCGCCGACCACGGCCTTGCCGAAATCGGGATTGTCCTTGAGCGTCTCGGTATTCACCACCATCAGATCGAGGATCTCGCCCGGAATCTGCGAGCTGTCGAAGAGCTTGTTCGCATCCGGGTTGGTGTCGAGGATTTCCGACACCAGCGGGTTCCACGTCACGACGGTCTCGACCTCGGGGGTCGCGAAGGCGGCGATCATGTCGGCGTCGGAGGTGTTCACGACACCGGCCAGATCCTTCTCGGCCAGCCCGGCCTTGTCGAGCGCGCGCGCCAGCAGGTAATGCGAGACCGACAGCTCGACGAGGTTCACCTTGGTGTCCTTCAGCTCCTCGATCGAGGTCGCTTTCTTCGAGATGATCGCGTCGTTGCCGTCGGAATAGTCGCCGACGATCAGCGCGGTCGTGTCGACGCCGCCGCCCGACGGGATCGAGAGCGTGTCCATGTTCGTCGCGGAGACACCGTCGAAGCCGCCCGCGGTGTATTGGTTGATCGATTCCACGTAGTCGTTGATCTGAACGATATCGACGGTGATGCCGTATTTCTCGGCCCATTTGTCCATGATCCCCGAGCTGTCCAGATAGCCCCAGGGCATCCAGCCGGCATAGATCGACCATGCGAGTTTGAAATCGGTTTTCTGCTCGGCCATCGCGGGCGAGAGAGAGGCGGCGAGAACGCCCAAGCTGAGGGCCGTGGCGGACAGGAATTTCGTTCTGGTCATGGTCTTCCCCGTTGGCATGCGTCCCGCCTTTTTATGGCGTAGAGGCCGACCCGCTGGCGGAACAAGAGATGAGGCGCGGGTCAGACCTGCGCAGTAATCTCCCGGGATTTTGGCCCGCCGTGTGCCCGCACGGAATTTGCCGCGTGGGTGGCACTTCTCGGACCAGACCTGCCTTCTCGGCAACGGAACCCTAAGCGCCCTGCAGGTTCATTCGGGCATGACCTTGGTGCGTTTCCAAAAGTGGAGAGGGGGCAAAAGCCGCTTCGATTGCGGCTCGCATGGCATTTGGGCGCAAAAAACTCTCAAGTGATGGTTTTTTGAGCGCCACCCCAAGCATTTTTGATCGGTTGGTGCGCTTTTCGTGCGGCTTCGTGATTCCTCGCGAGGTGGTTGGGGCGGGGCGTGAGGCGCAACTTAACCGCCGGACCGCGCCTCCACCGGCGCGCCGTCTTCCAGCGTCTCGACCGGATAGAGCACGACCTTGTCGCCCTCGCTCAGACCGTCCTGAAGCTCGGCATAGGTGCCGTTATCGGTCCCGATTTTCACGTTCACTTCCCGCGCGCGCCCGTCCTCGACCTTGAAGACGGCCCAGCCGGTGCCGCGCCGGAACAGGGCGCTCGACGGCACCCTCAGCGCGTCGGGGTTCTGCCAGACCACGATCCGGGCGGTCACCTGAAAGCCGTGGCCCAGACCGGCCCGCTGCGCGGAATCGCCGGTGAAGGCGATGACCACGCCAACGCGTTGCTCCTCGACGCCCAGGGCCGACACCTTCGTCGTGCCCGATGGATCGATGCGGACCACCTTGCCCTCGAGCACATCCGGCCCGCCCCAATCGGTGATCTCCACCGGATCGCCGAGGCGCACGCGCACCGCGTCGCGCGAGAGAAGATCGGCCACCACTTCGAGCCCCTCCGAGATGTCGCCGATCTCCATGATCGGGGAGCCCGCAGAGAGCACGGTCTCGTTCTCCTGCAGGATTTGCAGCACCGTTCCCGTGGCGGGCGCATAAAGGGGGATCGGTTCGACCCCGTCGCTGTTGTTCGCGGCGGCGTCGTTCTGCAGCACCGATTTCGCCGAGGCCAGCGCCGCCTCGCGCATCGCGATGGCAGCTTTCGCGGCGGCTTCCTGCGCGGCGGCGTAATCGGCATTGATCTGATCGCGGTCCAGCTTGGACTGGCTGATCGTACCGGAAAGCGCGAGCCGCTGCGACCGCGCGAGATCGCTATCGGCCTGTTCGCGCATCGCGACGGCGGCGCGGTAATCGCCCTCGGCGGCACTCAGCGCGGCCTGAGCTTCGGCCAGCGCGGCCTCCGCCTGCGCCCGGCTGCGCGCATCCAGTACGGCGGGCAGGGCAGGGCGCATCCGGGCGACGACCGTCTCGTTCGCGACGACATGATCGCCGACATGGATATCGAGCCGTTGCAGCCTGCCGCTCACCGGGGTCGAGACCGTGTAGCTTTCGCTCACGCGGGTCCGGCCATCATCCTCGATGACAAGCTTCATCGGGCCGCGCGTGACCTCGCCCATATCGACGGTCTGCGGCTGCGGCCAAAGCAGCGCGGCGATTGCGCCTGCCGCGATCAGGCCGATCAGGATGAGAATGAGCCATCTGGTCCGGGGTTTTGGTGTCACGGGTCAGTCCCTCGCCTTGAGCGCCGATATCATGTTCAACCGATCCAGCGCGCGGCGCAACATCAGGATCGAGGCCAGCGTCGCCGAGACCACGACCAGCACCGCCATCGCGATGCTGGGCAGATCGAAGCTGACGCTGACCCGGTAGAGTTCATTGGAGAAAACGCGTGCGATCAACTTGGCAAGCGTCCAGCCGAACCAGATGCCGACCGGGAGCGCGCAGGCGACCAGCAGGGTGATCTCCCCGGCCAGGATCAGGGTCACCTCGGAGCGGGTGAAGCCAAGGACGCGCAGGCTCGCCAATTCATGCGCGCGTTCGGCGAATGCGTTGCGCGCGGCGTTGTAGACGATGCCGAAGCTCAGCACGAAGGCGATCGCCCCGAAGACGAAGCGCATCTGGCCCGCGCCCTCGTCGGCGATTTCACGGAACGCCGCCAGACTGTCGGATTTGATCGAGACGCCCGCGACTTTGGGGCGCTCGCGCAGCTCGTGCAGAAGCTCAGGCGACGGGGCGCCCTCGGTGCGGATCGAGACCGAGGTGATCCGGTCCGCCTCGCCCACGGCCCGGGTCAGCGAGTCGAGGCGCATATAGGCCGGAGCGCCCAGCAAGGTGTCGGAGATCGCCGCGACCGGCAGCGACAGGGTTCGTTTGCGGCCCTCGGTGACTTCGGCGGTGAGGTTTTCGCCCGGCTGAAGTTTCAGCACATCGGCGAGCCCCCGCGAGATCACGACGCCCTGCGCGGGCAGGGCGATCGGCTCCAGATCGGGCCGCAGCGCGCGGTTGAGCTGCGCATCCTCGGACAGGCCGGTCAGTTCGCCGCGATGGGTAATGACGCCGTTGCGGAAGAGGACCGGCACGTAGCGCGTCGGCTCGGCCTCCAGCACGCCGGGCAGGTGCGCGATCTCATGCGTCACATCGCGCGAGACGGGGTGGATAAAGCTCACCGTCGCGTCGGAGCGGTCGGCAAAGCCGAAGGTGACATCCATGGTGTGATCGAAGCCAGAATAGATCATCAGCATCGCCATGTTCAGCGCGAGCCCCGCGGCCACGCCCGCAACGGTGCCGAGGCTGCGCACCGGTTGCCGCGTGATCTGGCGCAGGATCATCCGTCCCGGCTGGTCGAAGAAACTCGTGACGATCGCGAGGAAGCCGACGCGGCCATGGGTGAAATCGGGCGGGGCCGGGGGACGCATCGCCTCGGCGGGCGTCAGGCGGAACACCGTGCGCAGCGCAATCGCCGCACCGAGCGCGGCGGCGATCAGCGAGAAGGCGAGGCCCCCGGCGAAGGGGCCGGGATGCATCGAGAAGACGAGATAGGGGAATTTGTAGAATTCCATGTAGAGCCCGGTGATCGACCGCCCGAGCATCACGCCCAGGGCCGATCCGAGCAGCGCGCCCGCGAAGGCGATCATCAGCGCCATTTCTAGGTAGTGCCCCGCGATCTCCGCACCGCTATGGCCGAAGGCTTTCATCAACCCGATCTCGCGCCGCTCGGCCTGCACGATCCGGGTGATCGTGACGTTGAGCAGGAAGGCCGCAACGGCGAGGAAAATCGGCGGTAGAAACACCCGCGACTGGCGTAGACCCTTGAGTTCTTCCTCGATGAAGCGCGCCGAGGTCTGCTGGTCCTGCACATATCCGGCGCCGCCGCCATAGGGCGCCATCAGCTGGTCGAGATCGGCCAGCACCGCCTTGCGGGGCCGCTCGCGCGTGGTGAGCGCCAGCACCTCGTTGAACGCGCCGTCGAGATCGAGCACGGCGGCGGCTGCCTTGCGCTCCATCCAGATCACGGCGAAGCGGCCATCGGTCGGGAAGAATTCACCCGGTGCGGGCATGAACAGAAACTCCGGCGCGCGGGCGAAACCGACGACATGCAGGCGCTGGTGGCGGCCTTCGACGGTGACGCCGAGCGTGTCGCCAAGCGCGATCCCGCGTGCGGCTGCGAACGTGTCGAGCAGCACGACCTCGTCGCTGCGTCCGGCGATGGGCTTGCGTCCCGCCGTCATCAGGATGCCGTTCAATCCCGCCGGGCCGGGCAGCGACAGGATGCGCGCCTGCACCGGCTCGCCGCCGTCTGCGTCGATCCGACCGAAGCCGCTGATCCGGCCCTCGGCGGCCAGCACACCGGGAATCGCGTTGACCTGTTCCATCATCGAGCTGGGTGCGCGGGTGAGTGGCTCGAAGACCTGCGCCAGCCGGTGCCGTTCGAAATAGGCGTCGCGGGTGACGGTGAGCGTATCGGTCAGCCCCGCCATCATCACCTGCACCATCACGCCCAGAGCGACGACCGCCGAGATCGCAAGCGCCTGCGCCCGGATGCGCCAGAGGTCGCGGAACAGCTTGCGATGGAGAACGGTCAGGGCCATCGGCTCACCATTCGATCTCGGCAGGATCGGCGCGGGTCTCGTTGACAATCGTATCGCGCAATTGGCCATCGGTGAAATGCAGCACGCGATGCGCCATCGCTGCCGTCGCCGCCGCATGGGTGACGATCAGAACGGTGGTGCCCAGCTCGCGGTTCACATCGTTGAGTACCTGCAGCACGCGCCGCCCCGTCGTGCTGTCGAGCGCCCCGGTCGGCTCGTCGCAAAACAGCACCGCCGGGCGCTTCGCGATGGCGCGCGCGATGGCGACGCGCTGCTGCTCGCCGCCTGACATCTGCGCCGGGAAATGGTCGAGTCGTTCCTCCAGCCCCACCAATCGCAGCGCCTCGCCCGCATCCATCGGGTCATGCGAAATCTCGGTCACCAGATCGACATTCTCGCGCGCGGTGAGGCTGGGCATCAGGTTGTAGAACTGGAAGACGAAGCCGACATGGCTGCGCCGATATTGCGTCAGCGCCCGGTCGGACATTTCGGTCAGGTTCTGATCGCCGAACCACGCCTGACCCGAGCTTGGCCTGTCGAGCCCGCCGATGATGTTGAGAAATGTGGATTTGCCGCTGCCCGAGGGGCCCAGCAGCACGACGACCTCGCTGCGCGGAATTTCCAGCGTCACCTCTCGGAGCGCGTGAACCGCGGCAGGACCTTCGCCGTAGGTCTTCGACAATGCTTCGGTGCGAAAGGCAGGCTGCACGCTCGGCCTCTTGAGATAGATCGGGCAGAGTGCCCAACCCGGATCAGATCACAGCTTCTTCAGGCAGTCAAAATTTGTCGGCTCTGGCGGGGAGTTGAGCGCTTCAGCGTGACCCCGACGCATCGCGTCGCAGGCGTCGTCAGGTGCTGAGGCTGTGGAAGAAGAGGTCGATTTCCAGCGCCAGTCCGAACTCGAATTCAGCCAGCTCGGGATGGGTCCATTCGTGCTGTTCGAGATGGTCGAGGAAGTCGCGCCGTTTGCGCTCGTCGCCCGCATCCAGCGACAGGGTCTCGGCGGCGCGCAGCAGGTCGATCCGCTTATGGACCTCGCGCATGGCGGAGAAGGCTTCCATCATAACCGGCATCAGGCGCGGCTCGCTCTGCCAGGTTTGCCCGCCGAAGACCTCTTGCACGACACGGTTGCCGGAACCTAGGCAATCATAGGCGACGCAGCCCGCCATGCCTTCCTGCGTCAGCTTGTCGTGGATCGAGCAATCGTGCCCACAAAGGTGCCGACAGGGCTCGCCGGGGTTCTTGCTGAAGGCGAAATCCTTGCCCTTGTCGAAGGCCAGCACCAGACAGCAGAGGGCTGCGCATTGCGAACAGTCGGTCTTGAGACGATCGGTCTGGGGCATTCTGGCCTTCGCTTAACGGGACTTCGCATGGGAAGTCGTCGGGCCGTGATATCCCGCAAAACGGCTCTCGAATGCAAGGGCTGCGCGGGACGCGCGCGCCGATGCCCCGGCAGCGGAGGAGGCCTCGCTGCCGGGGGCATTCCAGCTCAAAGGGCGTCGATCGCCTTTGCCAGCATGTCGCGCACTTCGCCCGCGACCGACTTGAGTTGCGGATTGTCGATCGCCGTCATCGAGGCTTCCGGGTCGATTGCGCAGACGAGGATGTCCGAACCATCCTGCCGCAGAATGACGTTGCAGGGTAGCATCGCGCCGACATTCGGCTCCAGCTGGATCGCCTGATGCGCCATCTTCGGATTGCAGGCGCCGAGGATCAGGTAGCCGGGCATGTCCGCGTCCAGCTTCTTCTTCATCGTGCCCTGCACGTCGATCTCGGTGAGCACGCCGAAGCCTTGCTCCTTCAGGGCCTCGCGGGTCCGGGTGTCGGCCTCTTCGAGCGTGGTATCGGTGAGGCGTTTGTCGATGGTGTAGCTCATGGCCTTGGCTCCTTGAGTTGAAAGCGATTCAGGTTTCGACCGGGTAGTCCTGCGCGGACCATGCGCCGAAGCTGCCCGGCACGGCCGAGATACGGTCGAACCCCGCGCGATGCAGGAGGCTCGCGGCGAGGCTGGCGCGGTAGCCGCCCTGACAGTAGACGGCGTAGGCGGTCGCGCGGTCGAGCTGGTCCATCTCGTCTTCGAGCGTGCCGAGGAAATGATGGACGGCGCCGGGGATACGGCCGCCGTCCCATTCCTCGTCCTTGCGCACGTCGAGCGGGGTCAGATCGCTGCCCTTCAACTCCTGCACGGTGACCTGCGGGATATGCGCGAGCGGTCGCCCGGAGGTGCGCCACGCGGCGATGCCGCCGTTCAGGTAGCCCGCGAATTTCGTGAAGCCGACGCGCCAGAGACGCAGCACGGCCTCATCGATGTCGCTAGCTTTTTCGCTGACAAGCGCGATGGGCTTGTCGGGATCGAGCATCCAGCCCGCCCAGACCGACAGGATCGGCTGCAGCCCGATATTGAGCGACCCTTCGATAAAGCCGCCGCCGAAGGCGAGCATGTCGCGGAGGTCGACGAGTTGCACGTCATCCTTGGCGATGAGCGCCTCGAACTCCTCCGGCGTCTTGCCGATGCAGCGCGGCAATCCGTGCATCACCTCGGGGCCCGCCGCGTTCACCTTCTTGAGGCGCGGGTAATGCGTGGGCACCGGCGGCGCGTCCTTCGTCATCTCGTCCTTGAAGGCCTGCAGATCGGTGATCTGGACATATTTGTTATGGGCTTTCTCATAGGCGATGCTGGTCGACATCCGGTCGCCGATATTCGGCCCGCAGGCCGAGCCCGCGCCGTGACAGGGATAGACCAGCACGCCCTCGGGCAGCTGCATGTAGAATTCCTGCGTGGTGCGGAACAGCGCCTCGGTCAGTTCCTCGGTCTTGTCGTCGCCCAGAAGGTCGGGCCGACCGACCGAATCCACGAAGAAGGAATCCCCGCTCAGCACGCCCCACGGATCGTCATTGTCCTTCTCGTAGAGCAGGAAGGAGACGTGCTCGGGCGTGTGCCCCGGCGTATGCCGCGTCTCGAGCGTGAGTTGCCCGAAGGTGAATTTATCGCCGTCGCGGATGCCTTCATGCGCGAAATCATATTCGGCGCCGCCTTCGACGCTGACGCAAAGCTTGGGCGCGCCATCCAGCCGGTTCACCAATTCGCGCGCGCCCGACAGGAAATCGGCGTGGATATGGGTCTCGAACACATGGGTGATCGTCAGGCCGAGCGCCTTGGCGCGCTCGATATAGATGTCGCAATCCGGGCGGGGATCGACGACGGCGGCGGTGCCACTGCCGGTGTCGCCCAAGAGGTAGGAGCACTGGGCGATCCCTTCCGCAAGGATCTGTTCAAAACGCATGGTCATGTCATCTGCCTCCGACTTTCCGTCCGTTCAGGATTGCTGGAGGAATGCGTGGGGGGCGATTCACGTTCCGAATTCTGAATGTGTGTGCCGTCGGATCGGGCATAAAAGATCCGTGAGGATCGCCCTGGCGCGTGGTCAGGTGCGGCGGGCGTGAGCTGAGCCCGCGCGGGCATCGGGCAGGATCAGGGTCACGCGCAGCCCGGTCTCCGCATTCGCGATGCTCAGCTTGCCGCCGACGGCCTGCGCGATCTCGGCGCTGATCGACAGGCCCAAGCCATGGCCGCTCTCGTCGGCGCGCGCGCCGCGTTTCTGAAGATGTTCGATGCGGTCTGCCGAGATGCCGGGGCCGTCGTCTTGCACCTCGACTGCGATCGCCGCGTCACGGCGGCTGGCGCGGATCGTGACCTGCGATGTGGCGTGGCGGCTGGCATTCTCGATCAGCGCGCCTAGGGCTTCGGCCAGATCACTGGCGTCGAGCGGCACCTGCAGATCCTCGGGCACGGCGATGTCCCACTCCACCGCGCTGCCCGTGGGCGTGCGGCGAATGACCGAGACGATCTGCTGCACGACGGGGGCCACCGTGGCCTTGTCTTTCACGACGCGCCCCGCGAGGCGCGAGCGGGTCAGCTCGCGATCGACATGGCGGCGCATCGCCTCGGCAATTTCCTCGATGGCGGCGGCGGGCTCGGTCTGGCCGCTCTGGCGCAGCCGGTCGGCCTCACCCATCAGCGCCTGCAGCGGCGTCTTGAATCCATGCGCGAGATCGGCGGCGCGGTGGCGCGCGCGGTCCAGTTCGGCCTCGCGGGCGTCGATCAGCGCATCGACCTCGTTCGCGAGCGGCTGCACCTCTTTCGGGAAATCGCTGCCAAGCCGCCGCTGTTCGCCCGAGCGCACGGCGAGCACGCGGCGCCCGACTTCCGACAGGGGGCGCAGGCCGAAGAAGAGCTGAACCCATCCGGCAACGATCAGAGCGGCGGCGAGGATCGCATTATAGGGCAGCAGTTCCTTGAGAAAATCGTTGCGCGCCTGATCCAGATCGGTCGTCGTCAGCGCGACCGCCGCGCGCACTTGGCTCCCGCCCAGCGAGGGCGGCAGGGTCACGCTGCGCTCCAGCGTCAGAAGGGTGTCGCCTGTCTGGTCGGGGAGACGATGCACGTGAATATGCCCGTCTGGCAGCTCATCGGGCGGCAGGGGCAGCGCGTAATCCCAAAGCGAGCGCGACCGCAGCAGCGTGTTGCCGAGGTCGATCTGCCAATAAAGCCCGCTCAGAGGTTGATCGAAGCGCGGATCGGCGGGCGGCGTTTGCAGCGCTAGCCTCCCGTCGGCATCGCGTCCGAGCGCCGCCACGACCTGATCGAGTTGCACCGACAGTTCGGCCTCGGCCCGGCGCTGAACATGGGCGGCGAACAGCGCCGTCAGCGCGGCGGAGGCAATCGCCAGCGCCAGCACCACCGCCAGCGCGCCGCCAAGCGCGAGCCGGAGGCGCAGCGACAACCGCATCACGCGTCGCCGCCTTCGAGGAAATAGCCAAAGCCGCGCCGCGTGCCGATCACGCCGGGGCCGAGTTTGCGGCGCAGCCGCGCGACGAGCGCCTCGAGCGCATTGGCCTCGCGCGAGTCGTCATCGCCGTAGAGATGTTCGAGCAGTTCGGTCGGCGGCACAACGCGGTCGCGATGCAGCATCAGGTAGGAGAGAAGCCGGAACTCCAGCGCCGTCGCCGCGATCGGCACGCCGCGGATCGACACGCTCATCCGGTTCGCGTCGAGCGTCAACTCGCCCACGCTCTGGTTCGACGAGGCCCGCCCCGCCGAGCGCCGGATCAGGGCCCGCGCCCGCGCCACCAGCTCTTCCATGCGGAACGGTTTGGGGAGGTAGTCATCCGCGCCAGCGTCGATCCCCTCCACCCGCTCGGTCCAGGCGCCGCGCGCGGTCAGCACCAGCACCGGCATCTCGCGATCATTGGCGCGCCATTTCTTGAGGATGCTCAGCCCGTCCATCTTCGGCAGGCCCAGATCGAGAATGACGAGGTCGTAATCTTCGGTATCGCCCAGAAACCACGCATCGAGCCCGTCCGCGCAGGTCTCGACGAGAAACCCCGCCGCTTCGAGCGCAGCCTTGAGATCCGCCGCGATCCTCTGGTCGTCCTCGACCGCCAATACGCGCATTACTTGTCCCCGTCGCGCTCGCTGTCTTCGGGACTACCAATCGGCAAACCGGTCGCCGCGTCAACCTCAAGCTCGATGATCCGGCCTTCCGGGGTGATCAGCTTGAGCTCGTAGACATAGTGACCGTCATCCGATTCGAGATCCAGCTTGATGACGCGGCCGCCGAAACGGTTGCGCACGCCGCCGAGGATTTTCGACAGCGGAAGGATCTCTTCACGCTCGACCGCGCTGCGCGCCCGGTCGTGATCCGAGCCGCCTCGGCCCGAGCCGCCTCCGCCGCCCGCGCGATCGGCGAGGGCGGGCGTGGCCGTGACCAGCGAAAGAAGAAGGAGGGTCGTGAGCGTTTTCATACGGCTTTCCTAGCGCAAACAAGCTGACAGAACGCTGACAAAGCCCGTCAGTACGGCGTCAGAGTGATTCTGCCAATGTCGTCTCATCCGGGCAACTCGCCCCTATCCGATCACAGGAGTTAAAGATGAAACGCACTCTTCTCTTCACCGCCGCCCTCGGTGCCGCTGTCGGCGCATTCAGCCTCGGTGCCGCACAGGCGCAGGGTCCTGGCGGCAATGGGAATGGCGGCGGCGGGCAGTCGGGCGGTCAGGTCATGCTGCCGCAGAAGAATGCCACGCAGACCAAGTCCCAGAACCGCGAGACCTACGAATACCGGAACGAATATCGCAACTCGTATCGCAATGGCGAGTCCGAGGGCGAATACGGCATGCCGTCGAACTACCGCGAGGAAGTTCGCAACATGAATCAGGCACGCGAGCAGTGGAAGAAGATGGACGAGGTCGCCAGCGACCTGCGTGCCGAGGGCTACCAGATCAGCAAGATGGAGATGGAGCGCTACAGCTATGAAGCCAAGGTGCGCGATCGCGACGGTCGTCGGCTTGAGCTGAAGCTCGACCCGGTGTCGGGCGAGATCATCGGCTCCGAGCTGGACTGATGAGCGAAGGAGCGGCCAGTCGGGTCTGAGGCCCTTTCGTCCGCTTCGGATACTGCGGGCTGGTGGCGAGATTCGCCACCGCCCACCTGACACTCGACCTGAGTGTCCTACATTTGGGAGGCGTGCTCCTCGCGAGCCTCTCCCATCCCGAACACCTCGCGAGAGCCATGGTCACCGGCCGCAGACACGCCTGACCTGAGCCGCGGGGTATCGAGCGAGCTTTGTTGTGCCGTCCCCACACCCCTCACAAAGCTCGCTCGATTATTCTCCAAAGCTCCGAACTAGTGAATATCCGAGCGCCGCTATCTGCTGGCCGACCGCTCGGGCCTACCCGCACCGTGGACATGGACGCAGTTGCGGGGCGCCCTCCGGTTGACCCGCACTGGACTTCTGTGTCAGGCACGCGACCTTTCATGAGGACCCTCGGCGCACGTGCCGGGCCCAGCCGAAGGAAGGACATATGGCACTTACCCTGCGCCGCAACCGCGATCGCGATCTGGCACCCTTGGCAGCGATGCTGTCGGACGCCGAAATCCCGTTGCTCAATCCCAATGCGAAAGTCCCTTTCGACGAGATGGAATGGCATCAGAAGTGGCTTGGAGACCGCGAGGATGTCTCCTTCTACCTACAGGATGCCGCGGGGCGAGATGTGGGTTTCTTCGCGCTGCGAGAGGGTGTCGGGCCAGAGGTGCGGCACCTGACCTATGTCTATCTCGTCGAAGAGGCACGCGGTGGCGCCGCTGCGGAGCTTACGAGCCATGTGGAGCAGGCAGCACGCGACCTCGGGGCGCTGACCCTGACCTTGAAGGTGGAAGTCGACAACGCGCCAGCCCACAACGCCTATCTCTCGGCTGGTTATGAGGAGCTGTCGCGGCGTCAGGGCATGGCCACGATGCGGCTGGATCTGGAGGAGCGGCCCGCCGAGTGAGCGGGCCCTCTGGTCGCATCCTTGGGCCGCGGTCGTGACGGTCGCCTTCGTCTCCCGCGATGCACCCTGTTGCTTCGGCGCTTGCGACCGCTCTCTGCGAGGGCGTTCGCGTGGCGCGAAATTCGTGCTATTCGGAGCGCTACCTGACCGCCCCGAGGGTTTTCCGAAATGGACAAGCTTTCTGTCATGCAAGCCTTCCGCCGCATCGTCGAGCGCGGCAGTTTCGCGCGCGCGGCGGAGGATCTCGGGGTGTCGCCGGCGCTTTTGAGCCGCGAGATCAAGCTGCTGGAAGAAAGCCTCGGGAGCTCACTGCTGACACGCACGACGCGCTCGATGTCTCTGACCGATGCCGGGCGGCTCTACTATGACGAGGCGAGCGGCATCCTCGACGCGGTGACCTCGGTCGAGACGCGTATCCGCGACGGGGCCGGGGCGGTGCGCGGGCATCTGAAAGTGAACGCCTCGAGCTCCTTCGGACAGACGGTGATTTCCCCGATTCTGCCGGAGTTTCTGGAGGCGCATCCCGATCTGCGGCTGTCGCTCTCGCTCGATGACCGAGTGGTCGACATGGTGGAGGGCGGCTTCGATGTCTCGATCCGCATCCGACCGGCGATGCCGGATTCGGCGCTGGTCGCGCGCAAGATCGGCACGATGCGGCAGCGCATCTTCGCCGCGCCCGCCTATCTCGCGCGGGCTGGCAGTCCCGAGCGACCGGAGGATATCGCAGGGCACAGGGTTATCGGCTTCCTACTGGCCGACCATCTGACGAAATGGGCGCTGCACGGACCGTCCGGGGCCACCACGCTAGATCTCGATCCCGCCATCCGCGTGGGCAACAGTCTCGTGCTGCGCGACCTGCTGATCGCGGGGCAAGGCATCGGCACCTTGCCGGATTTCGTCTCGAACGAGCCAGAGAGGCGCGGCGATCTGGTGCGCGTGCTGCCCGAGTGGGAACTGCCCGCGCCGGAGATTTTCGCCGTGACGGCTTCGCGGCTGGACATGGATGCGAAAGTGACGGCGTTTCTCGATCACCTGCGGGCGGCGATGGCGCATTAACATTCTTCAACCGGCGTAAAGAGTGATTTGCGCCTCGGCCGCTTATTCCGGCGCGGCTGATCCGCGATCTTCTCAGGCAACGAAACCCATGCCCTGAGAGGATCCAATGACCCGCGTTCTCGTTCTTTATTATTCCAGCTACGGCCATGTCCGTGCGCTCGCCCAAGCCGGAGCGGAGGGGGCGCGCAGCGTGCCCGGCACGCATGTCGATCTGCGCCGCGTTCCCGAAACCCTGCCTGACGATATCCGGCAGAAGGCTGGCTTCGCCGCCGACGACACGCCCGTCGCTAGCCCCGCCGATCTCGAAGCCTACGATGCGATCATCTTCGGCACGCCCACGCTGTTCGGGATGATGGCCGGGCAGATGAAGTCCTTCCTCGATCAGGCGGGCGGGCTCTGGGCGCGCAATGCGCTGGTCGGCAAGGTTGCCGCCGTGTTCACCTCCACCGGATCGCAGCATGGCGGGCACGAGGCGACGCTGCTTTCCACGCAGATCCCGCTGCAGCATTTCGGGATGCTCATCGCCGGGATGCCCTACACTTTCGCCGATCAGACGAGGGCGGACGGAATCGTCGGCGGTGCGCCCTACGGCGCTGGCACGATCGCCGGAGCGGACGGATCGCGGACACCGACCGAGACCGATCTCGCGGGCGCCCGCTTCCAGGGCGCCCATGTCGCGCGCATCGCGGCGCGGCTCGCAGGAGCCGCTCTGAACGAGGAGGCCGCGTGATGCCCAAGCTCACCATCGATTTCTTTCACGACGTCGTCTGCTGCTGGTGTTTCAACATCTCGTCGCGGATGCGCAGCCTCGCCGCCGAGTTCGATCTCGACATCCGGCATCGCACATTCGTCCTGCAGGCAGACCGCGCCGAAATGGCTGCGCGCTGGGGCTCCCCCGAAGCCGCCCGTGAGACCATCCTCGGGCATTGGGCGGTCTGTAGAGAGGTCAGCGACCGACCGGAGCTTGTCGATATCGCGGCCATGCGGGCCGCTGATTTCGACTATCCGCACGGGATGACCGCCGCGCTCGGATGCAAGGCCGCGGAGGCGCTGGGCGGGCAGGGCGCCCATTGGGAGATGTTCGACCGGCTGCAGCGCGCGCATCTCACCGAGGCCCGCAACATCGCCGATCCGGTCATCGTGCGCGACGTCGCGCGAAGCCTCGGGTTCGAGGCGGCGGCCTTCGCAGAGGCGTTTGACGATCCGGCCACGGCGGAGGCTGTCGAAGCCGATCGGCAGCGCGCCCGCGCGCTTCAGGTGCGCTCCATCCCCGCGCTGATCGTCCGGGAAACCGGTGCGCGGCTCGTGAACGGGACGCGCGACGACCTCGCGGCACAGTTGCGCAGTTCCCTGAAACTCGTCGCCTGAGGAGTGCCCCTGATGAAGCTCCGTTTCCTGTTCCGAGGTCTCCGGCATCGGCGCTACAGTCCGCGACGCGTGCCGCGCGATCTCTCACCCCATCTGATGCGCGATATCGGGCTCGAGCCTTGGCCCGAGCGCCCCTGTCTCTCGCCGCGCCACTTCCGCTGAGCGACCCGACCGAAGGTGCCAAAGGCACCTTCACGCGGTCCGCCGATACCGCCCGCGAAAGCCCAGTCTTCTCCCTGAATACGAGTCACCCGATGTCACGCACTACCGACATTTTCCTCACGGCGCTCGCCCCGGCTATCTGGGGGAGCACCTATCTCGTCACCACCGAGGCGCTGCCCGCTGGCTACCCCATCACGCTTGCGGCCCTGCGCGCCTTGCCTGCGGGGCTGTTGCTGGTCGCGTTCACGCGGTCGCTGCCGCCGCGTGCATGGCTTGGCCGCACTTTCCTCCTTGGCAGTCTGAACTTCGCCCTGTTCTGGAGCTTGCTTTTCGTGGCGGCCTATCGTCTGCCCGGCGGGGTCGCGGCGACGCTCGGTTCGCTGCAGGCGATGATGGTCATCCTCATGGCGCGCGGCTGGCTTGGCACGCCGGTGCGCGCCGGGGCGGTGATCGCCGCGGCGACGGGTGTACTGGGTGTCGCGCTTCTTTTGCTGGGGCCCGAGGCCGCATTGGATCCTGTGGGTGTCATCGCCGGTATTGGCGGGGCCGCGTCGATGGCGGCGGGCACCGTGCTGAGCCGCAAATGGGAGCCGCCTGTCTCGGCGCTGAGTTTCACCGGCTGGCAACTGACGGCAGGCGGGCTGGTCCTTCTGCCGCTGGCTTTGATCGTCGAGCCGTCCCTGCCGCCGCTGACCGCGCTGAACCTGTCAGGTCTGATCTGGCTTGGCCTGATCGGGGCGGGCGCGACCTATGCGATCTGGTTCCGGGGCATTGCCCGTCTCGAGCCCGGCGCGGTTTCGATGCTGGGGATGATGAGCCCGGTCACGGCGGTCACCCTCGGCTGGCTCTGGCTGGGGCAGGGCCTGTCGTTGCTCCAGATGAGCGGCGCGGCTATCGTTCTGATCTCGGTCTGGGCCGGGCAGCGCGCGAACCGTCCGCGCGTTGCCGATAGGTTCCGCGCTTCGCGCGTGGCGCAGTCGGGAGCGGCGTGAGCGTCAATCAACGGAGGACCTCCGCGTGGCCCAACTTTCCCTGACCGACGACCTGACCCGAAAGTCGCGCCTCGCCGGGCTGCTTTACCTCATCATCATCGTCATGGGGCTGGGTGCCGAGCTCGGCCTGCGCGCTCCCCTGATCGACCTTTCAGATGCCGCGGGCACGGCCGCGGCGATACTGGCGGCACCGGGCCAGTTCCGGCTGGCGATCATCGCCGATCTGGTCATGGCGCTGAGCGATGCGGGGCTTGCCGTCTTGCTTTATCTGATTTTCCGCGGGGTTGCTCCGGGTCTTGCCCTGTCGGCGATGGTGTTTCGGCTGATTCAGGCGGTCCTCATCGCGGCAAACCTGATGGCGTTGCAGACGGCCTGGCTGCTTCTGTCAAACGGTCATGATGTGGCCGACGCCCAGTCGCTGGCGCTGATTTTTCTCGACCTGCATGGCCATGGCTACGATCTCGGGCTGGTTTTCTTCGGCGTGAACAGCCTGATGATGGGCGCGCTGGTCTGGCGCTCGGGCCTCTTCGCGAAAGCCTTTGGGGCGGGGCTGGCGCTGGCCGGTCTGATCTATCTGATCGGCAGCGGAATCCGGCTTCTCGCCCCCGACCTCTCATCGGCCTTCGCCCCGGCATACGGGCTGACGATCCTCGCAGAGACTGCGTTCTGCCTCAGATTGCTTTTCCCGCCGCGCCGACACGGGCGGAGCGTGAGCTGACTCTGGTCTAGCCCAGCGACTGTCGGTTCGTCAGAATCCGAAGCGGCCCGGAACCGATCCGGGCCACTTCGGCGATGCATCATCAGGACCAGGGGGTCACGAGGTATTTCTCTCCGGTCTTCATCTTCCGGTAATCGGTCACGGCTTCCTTCGTCAGCATCTCGTCGAGATTCACGCGCGTCTTGTAGTGGCTGGCGAAGGTGGTGGTGAGATTGTCGCGGACGCGCTTGCGCATGCGGCCGACGGTTTCTTGCCCCGCCGCTTGCAGGAACGGGAACAGCAGCCAGCCCGAGAGCGTCCAGCCGAAGCCGTAGCTTGGGGAAAGCGTCGTCGGGCCGGTGTCGAGCCGACCGTAGATGAACATCCGCTTGGGCTGGTTCGAGCCGTAGCGCGAGTATTCCGTCATCCGGCTCACCGCGACCTGCTCCATCGCCTTGAACGCGTTGTCGACCGCGTGGCCGCCGCCGATCGGGTCGAAGCCGTAGAACGCGCCGGTGTCGTCGATCGCGGCGCTGAGTTGCTGCATGAAGTCATCCTGCGACGAGTTCACGACATGGGTCGAGCCGATCTTCTCAAGCAGATCGACCTGATCGTCCTTGCGCACGATATTGACGAGACCGAGCCCGTCCTCCTGACAGATGCGGGTCAGCATCTGGCCGAGGTTCGACGCCCCGACCGTGTGCAGGATCGCGTCCTGCTTATCCATCTTGGCGTTCTCGGCGAACCCCAGCGCGGTCATCGGATTGACGAAAGCGCTCGCGCCGTCCTCGGAGGAGTGATCGCCCAGCGGCAGGCACATCTGCGCGTCGGCGATGCAATATTGGCTATAGGCGTTGCCCGGCACGCAAGACACGCGTTGCCCCATCAGCGCCTTGGCTGCGTCGCTGTCACCGGTCGCGACAACGGTGCCTGCACCTTCGTTCCCGGCGGGCAGCTTGAGGCCGTGCCGCGCTTTCGAACCCGCGTTGAACGGCTCGGGCATCTTGGCCACGAATTTGCCGGGGGAATATTCCGCGTTCTCCATATCCGCTGCCCCGACGAGGATGGCGAGGTCAGAGGGGTTGATCGGAGCCGCCTCCATCTTCACGAGGACTTGGTTGCCGGTCGGATCGGCGAAGTCCACGTCCTCGATCGCGACGGTGAGCGTACCGTCTGCCTCCAGCGTCGTGAACAGTTGCTTGCCAGTGGTCGCCATGTCGATCTCCAGATTTGAATGTCGTCGGGAAGAGGTTGGTTCACGCCCAGAGGTTTCCGAGGGCGCGCTTGCATTGCCAGATAGAGCGCCCTGCGTCCGAGGCGACCGCAAAGCGTGCAGCGAAAAGGCGCGCGGCTACGTTCCGCTGCGTCTTTTCTGGGGTCTTCAAATGCTTGGCCCCGGGTGAGAGCGACAAGACCGGGCTAGGGACAAGTTTTCGTGGTCAGCAATGACCGTTTCGCGGGCCGAAAGACGCCGCGTTACCGTCGCGGGCGCTGGAACTCCACGACTGCGGTGCAAGTTTCTCTGGTGAAATCGAAGGAGTTCTCATGTCCACGATCACCACCACCAACCCTGCGACGGGCGAGACGATCCAGACCTATCCGCTGATGTCCGAGCAGGAGGCCGTCGAGAAACTCGAGGCCGCGCAGTCCGCTTTTCTGGAGTGGCGCAAGCTGTCCCATTCCGAGCGCGCGCCCTACCTGACCAAGATCGCCGCGAAGCTCCGCGAGAATGCGGAGGAGCTGGCCGCGCTGATGACGCGCGAGACCGGCAAGCTTCTGAAGGACGGCAAGGCCGAGGTCGAGATCTGCGCCGCGATCTTTGAATATACCGCGAAGACCGGGCCCGACTTGCTCGCCGACGAGGAACGCACCCACGGCGCTAACGGATCGCGTGGTGTCGTCACCTATCAGCCGATCGGCGTGATCTACTCGATCCAGCCGTGGAACTTCCCGCTCTATCAGCCGGTGCGCGTATTGGCGGCGAACCTGATAGCGGGGAATGCCTGCGTGCTCAAACATGCGAGCATCTGCACCGGCTCCGGGCTGCGCCTGCGCGAGCTGTGCATCGAGGCCGGGCTGCCGGAGGATCTGTTCCAGGTCATCCTGATCGACCACGAGACCAGCGACAATCTGATCGAGCATCCGCTGGTGCGCGGTGTGACCCTGACCGGGAGCGATGGCGCGGGTCGGCATGTGGGCAGCGTGGCGTCGAAGGCGCTGAAAAAGACTGTGCTGGAGCTGGGATCGAACGACGCCTATCTCGTGCTGGAAGATGCCGATATCGAAACGGCGGTGAAATTCTCGCTGATGGGGCGGCTGTATAACAACGGCGAAACCTGCGTCTCGGCGAAGCGCTTTGTCGTGGCGGACAAGGTCTATGACGCCTTCGTCGAGGCCTTCGTGGCGCAGATGAAGGCGGTGAAGATGGGCGATCCCACGAAAGACGACACCCAGCTTGGTCCGCTGTCCAGCGCGGATCAGTTCGAGACGGTGAAGGAGCAGGTCGAGCAGAGCCTCGCCAAGGGTGCGAAGGCGCTTTGCGGTGGCGAGGCCCCGGGCGGCACCGGCGCCTATTACCCCGCGACGGTGCTGGTCGACGTGACCCCTGGCATGCCCGCTTATGACGACGAGATCTTCGGCCCAGTGGCTGCGGTGATCCGCGCCAAGGATGACGAGGATGCGATGCGCATCGCCAATGATAGCCGCTACGGCCTTGGCGGCGGGATTTTCAGCAAGGATGAAGACCGCGCCCTCAAACTCGCCCGCGATCACTTCGACACCGGGATGGTCCGGATCAACTCCTTCGGGACCGCCGATCCGAACATGCCCTTCGGCGGGGTCAAGGATTCCGGCTACGGGCGCGAGCACGGCGGCTTCGGCATGAAGGAATTCGTCAACGCAAAAGCGGTGTTCCTGCCATGATCACGCTTCACGCTCTGCACTATTCCCGCGCGACCCGTGTGCTCTGGCTGCTCGCCGATCTTGGCGAGCCCTGCCACCGGGTCGATTATCAGCGCACCGAGAACTTTCGCGCGCCGGAGGCCCTGTCCCGGGTTCACCCCTTGGGCAAGTCCCCGGTGATCGAGGACGGCAATCGGATACTCGCGGAGTCCGCGACGATCCTACGCTACCTCGTCACGAAATACGGCGACGAGACCCACACGCCGCCGCGGGGCACTCCGGAGTTCTGGCAGCACGAGGAACTCCTTGATTACGTCGAGAGCTCCTTCGCCGAGGTCGTGCTGCAGGCGATTTTGCCAGCCTTCCGCGACAAGCCGGTCCCCGCTCAGGCGCAGGCGGCGCTTGATGCCCATCTCAATTTCATCGCGCGGGCGATCGGTACCGGGCCTCTGCTATTTGGCGACAAGGCGATGCTCGCCGATATCCAGATGTCCTATATCATCGCCTTGTTGGCGCGGTTCGATCTGCTCGCGGATCATCCGAAGGTCGCGGCCTATTGGGCGGCGCTGCGAGCGCAGCCGGGATACATCGCGGCGACGGAAGCCGCCGGCCCGATGGCGCCTCCCGGGTGAGAGCCGTCGCGGATTTCGCTGCGGTGACTCGGGCTTGAAAGGCCGGATCGATCTGGTCAACCGCCCGGCCCGAGCGCCGGCGGAATGCCTGCTTGCAGACCCTGATATTCTCGTAGAGGTCTTCTTTACCGCATCCATCGGGTTGCGGTGACGACTGGCGGAGCAGGAGACAGCCATGCAGCAATTGACAGCCTTTGGACCGGATTTCCCCTTTTCCTATGAGGACTGGATCAGTCATCCCGCGGGTCTCGGCACGGTTCCGAAGGATGTACTCGGCGCGCCGGTCGCCATCATCGGCGCCGGAGCGGCCGGGGTGATCGCGGCCTACGAATTGATGAAGCTGGGACTGCGGCCCGTTGTCTACGAGTCCTCTCAGTTTGGCGGGCGGCTACGTTCGCAGAGTTTCGAAGGAACGAATGGGGTCGTGGCGGAGCTTGGCGGGATGCGCTTCCCCGTCTCCTCGCGTGGGTTCTACCACTATGTCGATCTCGTCGGATGCGAGAGCCGACCCTTTCCCAACCCGCTGACGCCCGCCGCCGGGTCGACCGTCATCGAGCTTGAAGGCCAACGCCATTTCGCCCGCAGCCTCGAAGACCTGCCCGAGCAATACCATGAGATCGCAGAGGCTTATGACGAAGCGTTGCGCAGTCAGGCGGCTTTTCCCGACCTGCAAGCCGCGGTGCGCGCCAAGGACATTGAGGCCATCAAGGCGATCTGGGATCCGCTCGTCCAAGACTGGGATGAGCGAACCTTCTACGATTTCGTGGCCCATTCGGACGCGTTCCAGAAGCTCGATTTCTCGCACCGGGAGATTTTCGGTCAGGTCGGCTTCGGAACCGGCGGCTGGGACTCGGACTTTCCGAACTCGATGCTGGAGATCCTGCGGGTGAACCTGCTCGGGCTCGACGACGATCAGCGCTACATCGTGGGCGGGGTGGAAACTGTCCTGCATCGCCTCTGGAACGCGGCGCCTGCCTGCGCGCATTGGCCGGAGGGCACGACGCTTGCGAGCCTGCATGGCGGCGCGACGCGCAGCCGCGCGACCGCCCTGAGCCGCGCAGGCGAAATGATCCGGCTTCGCGACCAGTGGGGCAACGAGGACGACTATGCTGCGGTGCTCGCGACCTGCCAGACGCACCTGTTGACGACGGCGATCGAGACCGAAGAGGATTTGTTCGATCAGAAGATGTGGATGGCGCTCGACCGGACCCGCTACATGCAGGCCGCGAAAACCTTCGTCATGACCGACCGACCGTTCTGGAACGATATCGACCCGGAAACCGGCGAACCGCTGATGTCGATGACGCTCACCGACCGGCTGACGCGGGGCACCTATTTCTTCGACAATGGGCCCGACCGCCCCGGTGTGATCTGTCTCAGCTACGCCTGGATGAGCGACGCGCTCAAGGTGCTGCCGCTCAGTGCGGAGCGCCGGGTCGAGCTGTCGCTGCAGGCGCTGGGCAAAATCTACCCCGGCGTCGACATTGCCGCGCATATCCGCGGCCAGCCGATCTGCGTGAGCTGGGAGGCGGACGAAAACTTCCTCGGGGCCTTCAAGGGCGCGCTGCCGGGTCATTATCGCTATAACCACCGCATCTATGGCCACTTCATGCAGCAAGGCATGGCGGCAAGCCAGAAGGGTGTTTTCCTCGCCGGGGACGGTGTGAGCTGGACCCCCGCTTGGGTCGAAGGTGCGGTGCAGACGTCGCTCAATGCGGTGTGGGGGATCATGACGCATCTCGGGGGCAGCAGCCCCGCGGCAAACCCCGGTCCCGGCGATCTCTATCCCGAGCGCGGGCCGATCAGGTTGGCCGATTGACCCAAAGGGCCCACGCGGCATGAGTGTCATGTGCCGTTTGGCAGGTGTTCTGTTCTCAGGAAGAGTCGGCCAATTGGGGGTGCATGCCGACCAATCGGCCCTGAGCCTAGCTCTGGCTTGGTGTTTTCGTCGCCTTGATGGCGGTTCGATTCCGTTCATTTCGCTGGTGACTCGGTTGGTTTGGTTTGCTGCCCTTGGGGCATGGTCCTCAGGAGGTTTCGCGGGGGTGGGTGAT
>NZ_MPZQ01000009.1:0-128217 GCF_002020045.1 Thioclava sp. F28-4
GTGAGGCCAAAAAGAACCGGAAGCGCTTACTTTGTAGCGCAGCCCGCCCTCAAACCTCAGTAGTGTTCGTTGCCGTCCGTGTCAGCGTCGCTGGCCCTTCCGGCGCCCCGCTGCGGTGTGTGCCGCTTCGGTGAGGGGGTTTCTACGCATAGGGACCGGGGTCCGCAACAGGTTTTTTCATCTGATCGTCACTTTTTTCTCGATGCCCTTATTTTCTTGGTCAAAAAAGCGGCGAAAAGCAAAGGGGATGGGCTTGGGGCCGATGGGCAGACACGGAATCGCTCGATACTGCCCCGGGGTCACCCGATTCCGTTTCGCGCAAATCACCCAAAATCGCCCTGATGACATGGTGAATCGCCCCCTTCTTTTCGGTGAATCGCCTCCCCTGCCCTCACACCTCCCTGGAATCGCAAACGCCGCCCCCGGAGGAGCGGCGTTCGGCAGTGTTGAAGAGGGCGCGAGGTCAGGCGCGCAGAATTCTCCCGCGCGCTTTCCAGATCGCAGGGATCAGCATCACCGCGTAGATCGCAGCCAGGATCACCATCAGCAGCCAGATCCGCGTGAAGACCATCCCCACCGCGATGACCGTGCCGATCAGCAGCACACCCACCGCGCGGCGCGGAATGCGCATCGCTTTGGGCGAGAAGGTCTTGATCCGCGAGATCATCAGCAGGCCGACAAAGCCCAGCCAGACCGCCACAAGCACCGGCACCGCGCGCGCATCGCCGAGATCGGCAAAGCTGATGAACATCGGCAATAGCGCGAGCCCTGCCCCTGCGGGTGCGGGCACCCCCGTGAAGTGGCGCATCGACTCGGGCTCGGCGCGCATCACGTTGAACCGCGCGAGGCGCAGACAGGCCGCACCGGTATAGACCAGCACGAAGACCCAGCCGAAAGCGTGCGTCTCCCCCAGGGCGAAGCGGTAAAGCAGAAGACCCGGCGCCACGCCGAAGCAGAGGAAGTCGGAGAGGCTGTCGAGCTCCGCTCCGAAATCCGAAGACGCATTGAGCCGCCGCGCGAGCAGCCCGTCCATCCCGTCGATCAGCGCCGCGAGCAGGATCAGCACCACCGCGCTCTCGAACCGGTCATCCATCGCGAAACGGATCGAGGTCAGCCCCAGCCCCATCCCGGCAATCGTGACGAGGTTCGGCACCAGCTGCAGAAACGGCAACCGGTCCTTTTCATGCGGGTCGAGTTCGTGGTCTTTCATCGCGCCCTCCTCGAGCCTCTCTTACCGAATGCCGCCGGAGCGCGCTTGTTCCGTGCTTTCGAGATCGGCAATTACGGTTTCGCCCGCGACCATGTTCTGGCCGATGCAGACGAGCGGGCTCACCCCTTCGGGCAGGTAGATGTCGAGTCGCGAGCCGAACCGGATCAGGCCGAAGCGCTCGCCGGTCATCAGGCTCTGGCCTTCTTTCGACCAGCACAGGATGCGCCGGGCCACCAACCCTGCGATCTGCACCACCCCGTACTGGCGGCCATCGGGCAGCGTCACGGCAAGCCCGTTGCGCTCATTGTCCGAGCTCGCCTTGTCGAGCGAGGCATTGAGGAATTTCCCCGGGCGATAGGCGACCTTCGAAATCCGTCCCGCACAGGGCAGCCGGTTTACGTGGCAGTTGAAAACCGACATGAAGACCGAGACGCGGGTCATCGGCTTGTCGCCAAGACCCAACTCCGCCGGCGGCACCGCCGGCTCCAGCAGAGAGACCACGCCATCGGCGGGCGAGACCATCAGCCCCTCACGGGTGGGCGTCACCCGCGGCGGATCACGGAAGAAGTAATAGCACCAGACGGTCAGCCCGACCCCGATCCAGCCCAGAGGCTCCCAGATCAGGAACAGAATGAAGGTGATGCCCGCGAAGATGGCGACGAACTTGCGCCCTTCGGGATGCATCGGTTTGACGAAGGTGGAGAGCATGGAGACGGACATACGGGCCTCTTGAACTGTTTGCCCGTGCTTACCCCAGTTGCGCGGCGATGGAAACGGGGCGGGAAACGGACGCCGGGGCCGGCCCCATCCCCGACTCTTTCTGTCGGATTGACATTTCCGACAAAACTACTCACCTATGGGCGGACAGGAATCCCCCTCCCCGGAAACAGGGCGCACGACCATGATCATCTGCCATTGTCAGACCATCACCGATCGCGACATCCACGCCGCAATCGACTGGATGCGCAAATCGGACCCGAGCACGATCATCACCCCGGGCAAGATTTATCACGCGCTCGGGAAGCGGGCCGACTGCGGTGGATGCATGCCGCTCTTTCTTTCCACGATGCGCAAGAATACCAATTTGAAAGTGCCGGTCGAACTGACCGGGCTGAGACAGGCACCAATGGAAGGAAGACGACATGAAGGGCGACGCTAAGGTCATCGAATATCTCAACGCAGCTCTGCGCAGCGAATTGACGGCCGTTTCGCAATACTGGCTGCACTTCCGGATGCAGGAGGACTGGGGCCTTGCCGCGATGGCGAAGAAATCGCGCGAGGAATCCATCGAGGAGATGCATCACGCCGACAAGCTGATCGCGCGCATCCTGTTCCTCGAAGGCCATCCCAACCTGCAAAAACTCGACCCGCTACGCATCGGCGAAGGCCCGCGCGAGACCCTCGAATGCGATCTGGCGGGCGAGCATGACGCGCTGACCCTCTATCGCGAGGCGCGCGACCATTGCGAAAGCGTGCGCGATTACGTCTCGAAGGATCTGTTCGAAGAGCTGATCGCGGATGAGGAAGGGCATGTCGATTTCCTCGAAACGCAGCTCGACCTCTACGACCGCGTGGGCGCGCAGAATTACGCCCTGCTCAACGCCGCCAAGATGGACGAGACGGAGTAAGCCCCCGCCCCTCGCAGGTCAGACAGGCTCGAAGGCGCTCCGAACGGGGCGCCTTCTTCTTTTTGCGGGCAAAAGATCGGGGGCGCCGCCCCCGCTTCGGCTTCGCCGAATTCGCCCCCGGGATATTTGACGCAGTTGGAAGTCAGAGCTCGCGCCACCCTTCCAACTGCCCGAAATATCCCGGGGGACGCGCGGCACGCGCCGGGGGGCGGAGCCCCAAACGAAAAGCGGCCCCCGAATGGGAGCCGCTTTCCAAATCGTATCTCGCGAAGTTTAGCGCTTCGAGAACTGGAAGCTACGACGGGCTTTCGCACGGCCGTATTTCTTACGTTCCACAACGCGCGAGTCGCGGGTCAGGAAGCCTGCGGCTTTCAGAGCCGGACGCAGCGAGGGATCGTAGAGCTGCAGCGCTTTCGAGATGCCGTGCTTGACTGCACCGGCCTGGCCCGAGAGGCCGCCGCCTGCGACGGTCGCGTAGACGTCGAACTGGCCGTCCACATTCGCCACGCCGAAGGGCTGGTTCACGATCAGCTGAAGCACGGGACGCGCGAAGTACTTGTCCATCGCCTTGCCGTTCACTTCTACCTTACCGGTGCCCGGCTTGACCCAGACGCGGGCGACCGCGTCTTTACGCTTGCCGGTGGCATAGGAGCGGCCTTGCGCGTCGCGCACGGGCTCACGGGGCGTGGAGGTTTCGGTTTCGGTGGCGCCAGCGTTGTCCGAGCCGGTCACGACCGATTTCAGATCGTCGAGGGTCTTGATATCGTCGGCCATGATCAGCTCCGGGTGTTCTTCTTGTTCATCGACTTGACGTCGAGAACTTCAGGCTGTTGCGCTTCGTGCGGATGCTCGGCACCAGCGTAGACACGCAGGTTCGCCATCTGTGCACGACCCAGACGGTTGCGCGAGATCATGCGCTCGACCGCCTTCATAACCACGCGCTCGGGATGCGCGCCCTCGAGGATCTGACGCGCGGTGCGCGACTTGATCCCACCGGGGTGGTTGGTGTGCCAGTAGTAGGTCTTGTCGTCACGCTTCTTGCCGGTCATCTGCACCTTGTCGGCGTTGATGACGATGACGTTGTCGCCCATATCCATGTGCGGCGTGAAGGTGGCCTTGTGCTTGCCACGCAGACGCATTGCGACGATCGACGCGAGACGGCCCAGCACGACGCCTTCAGCGTCGATGATGACCCATTTCTTCTCGATCTCCGCGGGTTTTGCGGTGTAGGTTTTCATCTGTGATCTGCCCTTGTGGGGTATTTCGAATTCTGATGCGGGCTTTTGCGCGATTCCGGACGCGTTTTCAAGTGGGATGCGATGGAATTTATTTAACAAAAACAATAGGGTAAAAATTAGGTATCAAAATACCCCACGCCTCGACGCGATGTTGGGCCGGGTTGGGGGCTCTGCCCCCGGCGCATCCGCGCCTCCCCCGGGATATTTACGCCAAGGCGAAGACGCAGAGAGCGCAGCCCCTACCCCATCGCGCGCGGCGGAATCGAATAGGTCATGCTCGCGCGCGCAACGGGCCGGTCGTCGCCCTCGGAATAGATCAGCGCATCGCCCACGGCGAGGACGCGGCCCAGCTTGAGTACCCGGATCTTCGCGATCAGGTCGGCCCCTGCGGCGGGCTTGCGCATGAAGTCGATGCTCGCATTCGTCGTCACCGCCAGCGCCACGCGCCCGATCCGCGCGAGGATCGCGATATAGATCCCGACATCGGCCAGCGCGAACATGTTCGGCCCCGAAACCGTGCCGCCGGGCCGCAAATGGCGCTCTTCCACCTTCAGGCGCACCACGAGCTCGTCCTCATCAAGCGCCTCGATCGCGAAGTCGCCTTTCACCTGCGGAAACGCCTCGTCGAGAAATTCCGCGAGCTCGCCGCGATCCATTATCAGCGCCATGCGCCCTCCCCTTTTCTTGTCCCTCGCTCGCCCCTAGAGTTTCGCCAAAGAGGAGGAGTTTCAATGACCGATCTGGTGATCCGCGAGGATAAGGGCGCGGTGGCGCATCTGACGATGAACAGCCCCGGCAGCCTCAACGCGCTGTCCGATGCGATGCTGGCCGCGCTCAAGGCGCGGTTTTCCGAGCTGGCTGAGGATACTGGCATCAAGGTCGTCGTGCTGCGCGGCGCGGGCAAGGCGTTCTGCGCGGGCCATGACCTCAAGGAGATGCAGCGCGGGCGCGAAGCCGAGGATCATGGCCGCGCCTATTTCGCCGATCTCTTCTTCCGCTGCGCCGAGGTTATGCAGATGATCCCCGCTCTGCCGCAGCCGGTGATCGCCGAGGCACACGGCATCGCGACCGCCGCCGGCTGTCAGCTGGTCGCGTCCTGCGATCTGGCCGTGGCGGCCGAGGGGACGCGGTTCGGCGTGAACGGGGTGAATATCGGGCTCTTCTGCTCGACCCCGATGGTGGCGCTCTCGCGCAACGTGCCGCGCAAGGTGGCCTTCGAGATGCTCACCACCGGCGAGTTCATCGATGCCGCCCGCGCCCGCGAGGTCGGGCTGGTCAATCGCATCGCGCCGCATGAGGAACTTGGCGCCGAGACCGAGAAGCTCGCGCAGACCATCGCAGGCAAGCTGGGCGCCGCCGTGAAGATCGGCAAGCGCGCCTTCTACGATCAGGCCAATATGGACCTCGCGCAGGCCTATGAGCACACGGCCGCGGTGATGGTCGAGAATATGCTCTGGCGCGATACGAAGGAAGGCGTGCAGGCCTTCATCGAGAAGCGCAAGCCGGACTGGGCGGAGTAAACCCGCTCAGCCCACCACCATATCGTCGCGATGGATCAGCGCCGCGCGGCCGGGATAGCCGAGGATCTCCTCGATCTCGCCCGAGCGGTGCCCCGCGATCAGCCGCGCCTCGTCACCGGTATAGCGCACGAGCCCTTTACCCAGCACCGCACGATCCGGCCCCGCAATCGTGACCGGATCGCCGCGCCCGAAGCGTCCAACAACCTTGGTGATCCCGGCGGGCAGCAGCGACTTGCCAGAACGCAGAGCGTTGGCGGCCCCCTCATCGACGAAGAGCTCGCCGCGCGGCTTCATCGCCGCGATCCAGCGTTTGCGCGCCGCCTGCGGGTCGCCCTCGGGCAGGAACCAGCTGCAGCGCCCGCCCTGCTCCAGTGCGGCAACCGGATGCTCGGCGAAGCCTTCCGCAATCGCCATCGCGCAGCCGCCCGCCACCGCAACCTTCGCGGCCAGCAGTTTCGTCTTCATCCCACCCTTCGAGAGGCCCGAGACGGGATCGCCCGCCATCGCCTCGATCTCGGGGGTGATGTGTTCGATCACCGGCAGATGCTCGGCGCTCGGGTCGGTCTTGGGGTTCGCGGTGTAAAGCCCGTCGACATCGGACAGAAGCAGCAGCTGATCCGCCCCGATCGTCACGGCGATCTGGGCGGCCAGCCGGTCATTGTCGCCGAAGCGAATCTCGTCGGTCGCGACCGTGTCGTTCTCGTTCACGATGGGCACGACGCCGAGGCTCAGCAGCGTCTCTAGCGTCGCGCGCGAATTGAGGTAGCGGCGGCGATCCGCGGTATCTTCCAGCGTCACCAGAACCTGCGCGGTGCTCACATCATGCGGCCCCAGCACTTCCTCATAGGCCCGCGCGAGGCGGATCTGTCCCACCGCCGCCGCGGCCTGGCTCTGCTCCAGCGGCAGCGTGCCACCCGAGAGATCGAGCACCCGCCGCCCCAGCGCAATCGAGCCGGAGGAGACGATCACGACGCCCGTGCCGCGGGCGCGCAAAGCCGCCACATCGGCGGCCAGCGAACGCAGCCAATCCGCGCGCAATCCGCTCTGATCGACAAGCAGCGCCGATCCGATTTTGATCACCAGACGCTTCGCCTGCGCCAGAGCGGGCGCGCTCACGGTTGCCATGCTCCGCCCTCGTCCTCCGGCTTCGGCTTGTCCTTGGCGATCTCCGCCCAAAGCGCGCGCAGCACGTCCGGCACGCCCTTCTTCGACACGCCCGACATCAGCATCACGCGCCCGCCCGAGGCCTCTTCCAGCTCTGCCTTGCGCTCGGCCAGCGTCTCGTCGTCAATCGCGTCGATCTTGTTGAGCACGGTGACGCGCGGCTTCTGAGCGAGGATTTCCGAATAGGCCTCCAACTCGCCGATGATCGTGCGCCAATCCTCGACCGGGTCCTCCGCCGTGCCATCCACCAGATGCAGCAGCACCGAGCAGCGCTCGACATGGCCCAAAAACTGATCGCCCAGCCCCCGCCCTTCGGAGGCGCCTTCGATCAGCCCCGGAATATCGGCCACCACGAATTCGCGCCCGTCGATACCTACAACGCCAAGATTGGGCACCAGCGTCGTGAACGGATAATCCGCGATCTTGGGCCGCGCATTCGAGGTCGCCGCGAGGAAGGTGGACTTGCCCGCGTTGGGCAGACCCAGAAGCCCCGCATCCGCGATCAGCTTCAGGCGCAGCCAGATCGTGCGCTCGACACCTTCCTGACCGGGATTCGCGCGTTGCGGCGCACGGTTGGTCGAGGATTTGAAATGCAGGTTGCCCCAGCCGCCATTGCCGCCCTTGGCGAGCAGCACGCGCTGGCCCACCTCGGTCATGTCGGCGATCAGCGTCTCCTGATCCTCGTCGAGAATCTCGGTGCCAACCGGCACTTTCAGCACGACGTCATCGCCGTCCTTGCCGGTGCATTGGCTGCCCATGCCGTGCTGGCCGGTTTTTGCGAAGAAATGCTGCTGGTAGCGGAAATCGATGAGCGTGTTGAGCCCTTCGACCGCCTCGATCCAGACCGAGCCGCCCTTGCCGCCGTCGCCGCCATCGGGGCCGCCGAATTCGATATACTTCTCGCGCCGGAACGAGACGCAGCCCGCGCCGCCGCCGCCCGAGCGGATATAGACCTTGGCAAGATCGAGGAATTTCATGGTCAGGCCCCTTTCATCAAGGCGCCGGGATAGCTGCCCGCGCGCGCAGGATCAAGCGCCGCGTGGGGGCGCGGCCCCCACACCTCTGGGATATTTTCACCAAGAGGAAGGGGAATGCGCGTCGCGAGGCGGGCTTTCGCAGATCATGTCGAAGTGCCGGAGCTTTCGCCCGAGCGCCCGGTTTTCCTGAAGCGACTCGCCATTGGCGCGAAATCCGAGCTTTTCGAGCACCCTGCGCGACCGGTGATTGCCCTCGAAATACCCCGCCACTAGCGGCTTCGCATCCGCGGCATCGAAATGCACGGCGATGACGGCACGCCCTGCTTCGGTCGCGCAACCGTGACCCCAATGGTCTCGCCCCAACCAATAGCCGAAAGCGCCGACCTTCCCGATGAGGCCGCAAAAACCTCGGTCTCGCGTAATCCCCCAAACACGTCCGAGATGGACGCGACCGGCAGCGACCAGCGTCTCGGCATCGGTTTTACTGTAGGGATGCGGCATCCGCGTGAGCCAGCGCGCGACCTCGAAATCATTCGCGGCATGCGTGATCGCATCGACATCTTTCGAAGTCAGGGGACGCAAGACAAGGCGCGGCGTTTCGATCCGGTGCATCTTCCTCTTGGCCCAAATATCCCGGGAGGGTTCAGGAGGGCAGCGCCCTCCCGTCCACGCTCTCGGTCTCCGTTACATTTTGCGCAGATAGGTCCAAGTCGGAACATGGCGACCGCGCGCGAGCGACCAGCTTTCCGCATCGCCCAGATACTCGAAGCCGCAATTGGTCAGGACACGGGCCGAGCCCGGATTGTCCTGAAACACCTCGGCAAAAAGCGTGCGCGCGTCTTGCGGGTTCGCTTCGATGATCGCGGCGACCGCCTCGGAGGCGAGGCCCGTATTCCAGAACCCCGGTCCAACCCAATAGCCGATCTCGGACTGATCGTCGTCGAGACGGGTCAGCGAGACGACACCCAGCAGCTCGCCCATGCCATGGCGCGAGCCATCGATCGCCCAGACGTCTTCGACGCGGTCGTCAGCCTGTGCGCGTGTGATGAAATTCTCGGCCGTGCCGGGCGGCAGCGGATGCGGGATCGCGCGAGTGCCTTCCGCGACGCGTTTATCGCCGGAATACATCTCGATCAGACCGGCATCCGAACGGCGCAGCGGGCGCAGCACGAAGCGCTCCGTTTCGATCACGGGTTGGGTGGAAATCGTCTCCTGGTACATGGGCGCTCCTCCTCGAAACGCGGACGAACCGGCGGCCCCTCCTGCCGCGTGGTCCTAGTAAATAAATAGGACAGTAGGATGACGATACATCCCCCGACCCGGTAAATTTTCTCGCCGCAATTGCAAACATTTTCGTGCTGCACCGCAACGAGAAAGGGGACCGGCCTTTCAGCCGATCCCCCGATTTTGTGACACGTTCGTCGGTCGGGTTACTCGGCGGCCTCCGCAGCCGGGAGGACCGATACGAAGGTGCGGCCCTTGAGGCCTTTATGGAAGGTGACGCGGCCTTCAGCCGTTGCAAAGATGGTGTGATCCTTGCCGAGGCCGACGCCTTCACCCGGCCACCACTTGGTGCCGCGCTGACGCACGATGATGTTGCCCGGGATCGCAGCCTGACCGCCGAACAGTTTCACGCCAAGACGACGACCCGCAGAGTCGCGGCCGTTACGGGATGAACCGCCTGCTTTCTTGTGTGCCATGGGTGTCTCTCCTTATTTCGCGAGCTCTTTGGCCTGCTCGACCCAGTCGGGCTTGACCTTGGTAGCTTCAAAGGTTTCGGGATCGACCGAAGCGAGCTGAGCGTAGGTGGTGATGCCAGCTTCGTTCAGCTTCTTCTCGGCCGCCGGGCCGAGACCGGTGATGACCTTCAGATCGTCCGCTTCCGCGACGGCGGCATCAGCCTTCGGCGCGGCTTTCGGAGCAGCAGCGGCCTTGGCGGGCTTGGCCGGAGCGGCTTCGCCTTTGCCACCATGCGCTGCACGACGTGCGATCGCGGTGCCCACGGCTTCCTTCACGCCCGACTTGTCGCCGCCGGTGGCGAGGACGTCGGTGACGCGCAGCAGGGTCAGCTGCTGACGGTGACCACGGGTACGCTGCGACGAGTGCTTACGACGACGCTTGTGGTAGGTGATGACCTTGTCGGCCTTGATGTTGTCGATGACTTCCGCCTGCACGGCCGCACCTTCGACGAGCGGGGTGCCGAACTGGGGCTTGTCGCCGCCGACCATCAGAATCTCGTTGAACTGGACTTTATCGCCAGCTTCGGCTGCGAGCAGTTCCACGCGGAGCAGATCGCCCGCCTGAACTTTGTATTGCTTGCCGCCGGTCTTGAGGACCGCAAACATGGGTCTTTCCTTTTCTTCATCCGCGCCCTGTGGCCCCTGATCGGAGTTCGTTGGACCTGTCGGCCCGCCGTCGGACTGCGCGCTCCTCATGGGAGCGAAGTTGCAAAAACGAGGCCCGGCGGAAAGAAGCCTCTCCGCCGGGTCGGGCCGATATCGGGGATCAGCCCCCGTCTGTCAAGGAAAAACGAGGTTTTATCCGCATTCGCTCCAGCGGGCGAGCGCCTCCGCCGCAGAGATCCGGCGACCCTGTGCCCCCGCCTGCCCCGGCGTGGCCGAGAGGCGCGGCGCGGGGGCGGGCTGGGCGATGCCGTCGAGGTCGACATAAGCGCCGCGTTCGGCATTCTGCGGATGCGCAATGGCCTCAGCGATCGACAGAACCGGCGTCGCGCAGGCATCGCTGCCCGCGAAGACCTCGGCCCAGTCATCCCGGCTGCGAGTCGCGAAGCGCTCAGCGAAAGCGTCACGCAAGGCTGGCCAGTTCGCACGCGGCTCGCGCGCAGGCAAGTCCTGAGGCGCGAATCCCAGCCCCGCGATCAGTGCCGCGTAGAATTGTGGCTCGAGTGCCCCCACCGCCATATGCCCACCGCAGGCACATTCATAGACCGTGTAGAACGGCGCGGCGCCATCAAGCAGATTCGCCTGCCGCCGATCCGTCCACGCCCCCTGCCCGGCCATCCCGGTGATCATCGCCATCAGATGCGCCACCCCGTCGGTGATCGCGCAATCGACGACCTGCCCCCGCCCGGTCTCGCGCGCGCGCCACAGCGCCGCCAGCATCCCGAAGGCGAGATAGATCCCGCCACCACCAAAATCGCCCAGAAGGTTGAGCGGGATCGCGGGCGCCTCACCGCCCATCGCATGCAGCGCTCCGGTCAGAGACAGGTAATTGATGTCATGGCCCGCGGTTTGCGACAGCGGTCCTTCCTGCCCCCAGCCCGTCATCCGTCCATAGACCAGCGCCGGATGATCGGGGAAATCCTCGGGCCCCAGCCCAAGCCGCTCCATCACGCCCGGGCGCATGCCTTCAATCACCCCGTCGGCGCGGGCGATCAGCCTGCGCACCGCCTCGCGCCCGGCGTCGGATTTGAGATCCAGCTCCACCACGTCGCGGCCCCGGTCGAGCACGTCGACCTCCAGCCCCAGCACATGATTCTTGGCCCCGCCCGAGCCAGGCCGCGCGATGCGGATCACCTCGGCCCCGAAATCGGCCAGACACATCGCCGCGAACGGCGTCGGCCCCAGCCCGGAAATCTCGACAATGCGCAGCCCGCTGAGCGGTCCCGTCCGCTCGGCCCCCGTTCGCTTGGTCATGCGCCCCTCCTTATTGCCCCGTCAGAGGGGCTCTGCCCCGCTGGCTCCGCCAGCCCCCGGGGATATTTCTGCCAATCCGAAAGAGAATGCCCTCCCCTTCGGCTTGGATCAAATATCCCCGCCGGAGGCATCCGACCGAGCCGCGCGCGAAGGGTTTAGGCGTTCTGCGCTTTCTCTTCGAGCTCGAGCCATTCGACCTCGGCCGCGTCGAGCGCCGACTGGCGGTCGCTCAGCATCTCGGTGGCCTTGGCGAATTTCACAGGCTCGCGGGTGAAGAGATCGGGATCGGCGAGCAATTCGTTGATCTTGGAAATCTCGTGCTCGAGCTTCTCGATCACGCCGGGCAGCTCCTCCAGCCGATGCTTCTCGGTAAAGCTGAGGCCGGATTTCTTCGGCGCAGCTTTCTGGGGCGCGGCGGGCTTACCCTCTGCCTTGGGGGCGTCCTTCTTCGGCGCGGGCTTGGCCTCCGGTGCGGCCTCGGCCTTTTGCGCCTGATAATCCGACCAGCCGCCCGCATAGACGGTGGCGCGCCCGTCGCCTTCCATCGCGATGGTCGTGCTGGCGACGCGGTCGATGAAATCGCGGTCGTGGCTGACCAACAGCACCGTGCCGTCATATTCGCCCAGCAGATCCTGCAGCAGATCGAGCGTCTCCACGTCGAGATCGTTGGTCGGCTCGTCGAGAATCAGCAGGTTCGAGGGTTTCGCCATGATCCGCGCCAGAAGAAGCCGCGCGCGCTCACCGCCCGACAACGACCGGATCGGGCCGCGCGCCTGCTGCTCGTCGAACAGGAAGTCCTTCAGGTAGCCCACGACATGTTTCGGGGTGCCGCGCACCATCACCTGATCGGAGCGCCCCTTCACCGCCATGTCCGGGTCGTTCACCAGCCCGTCCCAAAGCGTCTGCTCGGGATTGAGCGTCGCACGCGCCTGATCGAAGACGGCGATCTCGAGATTCGTGCCCAGCTTTACCGCGCCTTCATCGGGTGCGACCTCGCCGGTCAGCATCTTCAGAAGCGTCGTCTTGCCAACTCCATTGGGACCGACGAAAGCCACGCGATCCCCGCGCAGCACGCGCAGGTCGAAATCCTTCACGATCTGCTTGTCGCCATAGCGCTTGGACAGGCCCGTGGCCTCGATCACGCGCTTGCCCGACTGCTGGCCCGAGTCGAGCTCCATCGCGGCCACGCCCTGCCGCTTGATCTGCCCCGCGCGCTCGGCGCGCAGCGCCTGCAGAGCGCGCAGGCGGCCCTGATTGCGCTTGCGCCGCGCCGAGATGCCTTCGACCGCCCAACGCGCCTCGGCCTTGATCTTGCGATTGAGTTTGTGGCGGGCGTCGTCTTCCTCCGCCCAAGCCTTTTCGCGCCATTCCTCGAACGTCTCGAAGCCCTCTTCATTGCGGCGCACTTCGCCCCGGTCGATCCAGAGCGTGGCCCGCGTCAGCGCGCGCAGGAAGGCGCGGTCGTGCGAAATCAGCACGAACGCCTTGCGGGTCTCCTTCAGCTGGTTTTCCAGCCAGGCGATCGCCTCAATATCGAGATGGTTCGTCGGCTCGTCGAGCAGCATCAGCTCCGGCCCCTCGCCCAGAAGCTTCGCCAGCGCCGCACGGCGACGCTCGCCCCCCGAGGCCGTCTCGACAGGGGTCTCGGGTTTGAACTTCAGCCCCTCTGCGACCATCTCGACCTTGTAGGCCTCGGCCGGGTCCAGTTCGGAGGCGGCGAAATCGCCCAAAGTCGCGAAGCCCGACAGGTCAGGCTCCTGCTCCATATAGCCCACAGAAATGCCAGGCGGCACGACTCGCGTCCCCGAATCCGGCTCTATCAGCCCGGCCATCACCTTCATCAAGGTGGATTTGCCCGAGCCGTTTCGGCCCACCAGCGCGACTCGGTCGCCTTGCTGGACGGTGAGGGAGAGCCCTTCGAATACGGGGTTGCCGCCGAAGGTGAGCGATATGTCGGAAAGCTGTAAAAGCGGTGCGCGTGCCATGCTCGCGAGCTAAGCGGGCCTTGGCGAAAGGTCAATGGGCCATGCGCGACGCAGCCCCTGTGCGCGCCCGCATCCCCTTCCCCTTGGAACAAATATCCCCGCCGGAGGCATCCGCACTCTCAGCGCACCCCGCCGCCGGTCTTAACGTGCCAGCGCCCGCAAGCTACGTCGCCGCGCCTCGGGGATCGCGGAGATCTCCAGCGCGGTGAAGACGTGACAGGTGTCGAGGTCGCGATCGAGCACCGCGTGATCCGACACCCAACCGCCCATGCCGAGATAAGAGCGCAGCAGCGGCGGCAATGCGCTGACATCGCCCGTCTCCCCTGCGAGCGCGGCGGGATAGTCCACGCGTTCGGGCGCTTTGGGACGTGGGCGCAAGGTAGCGGGCCCCAAAGCGCGGGCAGCGAGATGCGCGAGCCCTGCGCGATGCGCCTGCCAGTCACTGCCCGTGAAAGAGGAGCATCCGATCAGAAGCGCGGCGCCACTCTCCTCCGCGATCCGGGTGATCGCGGCCCAACCCAGACGCAGCACGTCCGGGTCGCGCAGGCTCGGACGGGCGCAGAAGCGGCCCAGTTCGAGGATCGGCCCGGCCCATGCTGCGAGCGGCGCGAGATCGTAGAACTGTGCGCAATAGCCCTCAGACAGCGCGGCCCCATCCTCCAGCAGCAAAAGCCGCGCGGCGGCGGCGGGTCCGTGATCGTCGCAAATAAGGATGTGGCGGCAGAGCGGGTCGAAGTGGTCTGCATCGGAAGTCCCGGCACGAAACGCATCGGCGCGCAGGCGCAGCGCCGCCTCGCGGTCATCCGGACTTTGTGCCTCGCGGACCTGATAGGCACCTTTTGCGAAACTCAGGGACATGCGACCTCGCGGGTCATGGCGGCGGCCGGCTATCGGCCGCCCCGTCGCGATCAGTTGTCGCCGAGAACCTGACCCGCATTGATACGACCGATCGAGCCCATAAGCTGGCGCAGGAAGCCGATGCCCTTGACCTTGCTCTCGGTCACACGGCGCGACAGCGTCACGACCTGACCTTTCTCAAGCCCGAAGCGTTCGACATTGGTGACGACGCCATTGTCGTTGAACGACACGGCGACGACTTCCCGGCTGATTTCCTCAGGGGCGTGCCAGGTCACGGTTTTCCAACGCGAACCGACGTAATACCAGCCCGAGCCTTCCAGAAGCCCGGTCGAGCTGGGCCGCCCGATCGCGGCCGCGACATCATCACGCGTGCTCTTGCCGACCTCGATCTGGGCGAGGTCTTGGTCAATCGGCACATAGCCGTGGTTACGGTAAATCGGAGAGCAGGCGCCCGCGAAAAGCACCACGCCGAACGCGATAAACAGCATGGCCTTGCGCATCATAGAACCGATCCCCACCTGCAACCCCCTATTGCCTCTGACACTTCGGGCTTTTAGTGACGCTTACATCATGACTGCGCCGCCCTCAAGCGCTAGAGCGCGCCGATTGGGCACTCGGGCGCATGCAAAGGGTCGCAGGACAACACCGAGCGACCCAAAACAAGGAGCCGGACATGACACAGACCCCCGTCGATCCCGACCTGCCCGCCGCCCCCGAGACGATCTGGAGCGAGCCCATGCGGCTGGCCGATCTGCCCAGCCGCAAACCCACGCGCTTCGACATCGAAGCCAAGGGAGAGCGGCTCAAGGCGATCGCAGACTGGGCAGATATTCGCGACGTCGAGGCGCTGCGCCTCAAGGGCGAGCTTGCGCCGAAGGGCCGCTCGGACTGGGAATTGCGCGCGACCCTCGAGGCCCGCGTGGTTCAGGATTGTGTGATCACCCTCGCCCCGGTCACGACCGATATTCGCGAAGAGGTGGTGCGGCGTTATCTCGCCGATATGGAGATGCCGACCTCCGAAGAGGTCGAGATGCCCGAGGATGACACCGCCGAACCGTTGCCCACGACGGTGAATCTCGGCGTGGTCGCGCTCGAGGCGATGGAGCTGGCCCTGCCGCTTTATCCGCGTGCAGCAGACGCGGAACTGGAAGGCGCGCAAGTGACCGAGCCGGGCGCCGAGCCGCTCAGCGACGAACAGATGAAGCCATTTGCCAATCTGCGCGACTTGCTTGCCAAGGGCGAAAACGGTAAGGGCGACGCATAGTGGCAGACGCGGTTTCGCACCGCCCGAAACCGCTTGAAAAATGGCCGGAAAAAAGGCTTGCACGGAAAAAGAATCCGAGTATGTTCCCGGCCTCATTCGACGTTTGGCTTCGCACCCCGAGAGACGCTTTCGGCCAAGTGACGAAACCACAAGGAAAATCAGGGCTGTAACGCCGCAAACACGGGCTACTGGCCCCCGAAACCCCGAGGTTGAGACATGGCTGTCCCTCAGAATAAAGTCACGCGTTCGCGCCGTAACATGCGCCGCGCCCACGACTCGCTTACCGCTGGCAACCCGGCGGAATGCCCCAGCTGCGGCGAACTCAAGCGCCCGCACCACGTCTGCCCGTCCTGCGGTCACTACGCCGACCGTGAGGTCGTCGCTCTGACCGAAGAGGTCGATCTGGACGACGACGCGGCGTAAGCCCGTCGACCCGCGCCGCACGTCATGCAAGATACGCAGGACCAGCCGCAGTCGGGATCGCAGATGAAGGCCGCAGAAATGCGAGCCGCCCAGAAGGGCAAAGCGCCGGCGAATGCCGGCGCTGTCGTTCTGTCCGTTGACGCGATGGGCGGCGATCTTGGCCCCGAGGCCACGATTGCCGGCGTCGCGAAGGCGCATCGCGCTCACCCCGATCTGCATTTCATCATCCACGGCCCGCGCGCGCAGCTCGAACCGCTGATCGCCAAGCACGATCTTGGTGACTGTGTCGATCTGCGTCATGCCGAGCGGACCGTCACGATGGAGGACAAGCCCGCGCAGGTTCTGCGCAACGGGCAGGACACCTCCATGTGGTCGGCCATCGAATCGGTCCGCGACAAGGAGGCCGATGTCGCGGTCTCCTGCGGGAATACCGGGGCGCTGATGCTGATCTCGATGATGCGGCTGCGCAAAATGCCGGGCGTGAACCGTCCGGCCATCGCCTCCTTCTGGCCCTCCCGCGGGCCTGCGGGCTGGAACGTCATGCTCGATATGGGCGCTGACGTGAAAGCCGATGCGGAGGATCTTCTGACTTATGCTCTGATGGGCACCTCCTACGCGCGCAACGCGCTGGGGCTGGAGCGTCCGCGCATCGGTCTGCTGAATATCGGCACCGAAGAGCACAAAGGCCGCCCCGAGCTCAAAGAAGCCTATGAGCTGATCAGCAACGCCCAAGAGGCGGGGCAGTTCGACTTCGCGGGTTTCGTCGAGGGTAATGAGCTGGCCGGCGCACGCGCCGACGTAATCGTGACCGACGGATTCACCGGCAATGTCGCGCTGAAAACCGGCGAGGGCACCGCGAAATTCGTGGCCGAACTCCTGCGCGAGGCGCTGACCTCTTCGGTGATGTCAAAGCTGGGCGCCCTCTTCGCGATGGGTGCGCTCAAGCGCCTGCGGCACAAGACAGATCCGCGCCGCGCCAATGGCGGCGTCTTCCTCGGCCTCAACGGCACGGTCGTGAAATCGCACGGCTCGGCGGATGCCACCAGCTTCGCCGCCGCGATCGAACTGGCCGCCCGTCTGGCACGCTCGGGCTTCGGCGCGAAGCTTGCCGCACGGGTTGCCACCACCCTTCCCTCGGGGCAGGATGAGACCAAATCCGGCGCGCCATCTGCCGCCGAGAAAAGCGAGAGCAGCCAATGACGATCAGATCCGTGGTGCGCGGCGTAGGCCATTACCTGCCCGAGCGCGTTGTCGAGAACGCCGAGTTCGAGAAAACGCTCGATACCACGGATGAATGGATTCGCGGGCGTACCGGGATCGAGCGTCGCCACATCGCCGCCGAAGGGGAATATACCTCCGATCTCGCGATCAAGGCCGCGGAGGCCGCGCTCGAAGACGCGAATATGAGCGTCGACCAGATCGACGCGATCGTCGTCGCGACCTCCACGCCCGACAGCACCTTCCCCTCCGTCGCCACGATGGTTCAGGCGGGACTGGGCTCGACCACGGGCTTTGCCTATGACGTGCAGGCCGTCTGCGCGGGCTTCATCTTCGCACTGACCAATGCGAACGGGCTGATCCTGTCGGGTCAGGCAGAGCGCGTGCTGGTGATCGGCGCCGAAACCTTCTCGCGGATCATGGACTGGACCGACCGGGGCACCTGTGTGCTCTTTGGCGACGGCGCAGGCGCGCTGGTCCTCGAGGCCGCCGAAGGCACCGGCACGGCGAATGATCGCGGCATCCTGTCGTCCGATCTGCATTCCGACGGGCGCTACAAGGATCTGCTCTATGTCGATGGCGGCGTGTCCACCACCGGCACGGCGGGCCATCTGCGCATGCAGGGCAACGCGGTTTTCAAACACGCCGTCACCAAGTTGGCCGAGACCGCCCACAAGGCGCTCGATAAGGCCGGGCTGACCGGTGAGAACGTCGACTGGATCGTGCCACATCAGGCGAACCTGCGCATCATCTCGGCCACGGCCGAGCGGATGCAGCTGCCGATGGACCGCGTGATCGTCACGGTTCAGGACCACGGCAACACCTCTGCGGCCTCGATCCCGCTGGCCCTCTCTGTCGGCAAGCAACGCGGCCAGATCAAGGAAGGCCAGGTGCTGGTCACCGAGGCGATCGGCGGCGGTCTGGCATGGGGTTCGGTCGTCCTGCGCTGGTAAGCGCGGCCTCCCTGCATTCGTTTTACGCGATTCCCGCGCAAACGCGCGTGAGCCCGCGCATCAATCCCGTCCGCCAAGTGCTTGATATTGACTCGGGAATTACGGTCGGTCACTGTTAGCCAAACTCTTTATCCGGGGGGATAGGATGTCGAAGACCCTGACGCGCATGGATCTGAGCGAAGCGGTGTTCCGCGAAGTCGGATTGTCGCGCAATGAATCGGCTCAGCTCGTCGAAAGCGTGCTGCAGCATATGTCCGACGCCCTCGTGGAGGGGGAGACGGTCAAGATCAGCTCGTTCGGCACCTTCTCGGTGCGCGAGAAAGCCAAGCGCATGGGCCGCAATCCCAAGACCGGCGAAGAGGTTCCGATCTCGCCGCGTCGCGTGCTGTCCTTCCGTCCCTCGCATCTGATGAAGGACCGCGTGGCGGCGGGCAACTCGAAGTAACCCGATAACAAATGACAGGTCCTACCGATGGGTAAATCCGCCGACGCGTTTCGGACGATCTCTGAGGTTTCAGA
The DNA here is from genome assembly GCF_002020045.1 of Thioclava sp. F28-4. Classification (NCBI taxonomy): domain Bacteria; kingdom Pseudomonadati; phylum Pseudomonadota; class Alphaproteobacteria; order Rhodobacterales; family Paracoccaceae; genus Thioclava; species Thioclava sp. F28-4. The sequence goes on from NZ_MPZQ01000009.1 coordinate 18,614, forward strand.
CCTTCTCGACACGCCGACCCACGTTCTTCGGTTCTGGGAGAGCAAGTTCACGCAAGTGAAACCGGTCAAGCGTGCCGGCGGGCGGCGGTATTATCGGCCTGCCGATGTGGCCCTTCTGGGCGGCATCAAGCATCTCCTGCATGAAGAAGGTATGACCATCCGCGGCGTGCAGAAACTGCTGCGCGAGGAAGGCATCCGCGAAGTGGCTGCGCGTGGCGAGGTCAGCGTCGAGGATGAGCGCGAGGCCGATGAGGCCACGCGGAGCGCTCCGGAGCCGATTGCCCCGGTTGCCGCGCCTCAGCACAGCCCGGCCCCGCAAGAGGCGCCTCAGGCGCAGAACGCGAACCTCGGCGAGCCCGAGTGGACCGAGGCAGCACCGGACGAGATCGTTCCGCAGGAGGAAGCCCCGCAAGAGGCAGCCTCTCTCGCGGACAGCGCGCAAGATACAGCTGAAGACGAGTCCCAGACCGAGTCGCTCCCTGACCGCCCCGAGGAACTGCTCGATCTCAGCCCTGCCGAGGACACCCCTGTCGAGGCCCATCAGGGCGGCTCGGTGACACCCTTCCCTGCCCCATCGCAGCCTTCCTTCTTCGAAGAGCCGGAGACCGCCTTCAGCGAATCCCCGGAAGAAGACGCGTGGGATGAAGACGCAGAGGCCCCGATGGCGCTCGATGTCGAACCAGAGCCGGAGCCGATGGCCCCTGTCGTGGCGATGACGATCGACCGCGGGCCGCAGGAACGCGCCGCGAAAATCGCCGCACGGGCCGATCTCGCACGGCTATTACATGGGCTGCGTACGCTCGATCCGGCGCGGCTCAGCCCCGCCGACCGGGGCGATCTGCGCATGTTGCGCCTGCGTGCGCAGGCCCTTCAGGTGCGGCTCGCACAGCATGGCTCCGCGCAGGCGGAATGAGTGATCTTAACCCCGGACGAATTGGCGTGAAATTTCTCTCACTAACTGCTTGCACCCGCCGCCCGGTTCGCACTATATCCCCCTCGTCGGGCTGTGGCGCAGCCTGGTTAGCGCGTCCGTCTGGGGGACGGAAGGTCGTGAGTTCGAATCTCGCCAGCCCGACCAATTCGACAAACGCCCACCTCTTCATCGGGGTGGGCGTTCGTGTATCCGGAGGAGGGATCGGATGACCATCGGCGTGCTGCCTGACGCGATGCTGCAAGACATGATCACGCGCGGTGAGATCGCCGCCGAGCCAGCCATCATCCCCGAACAGATCCAACCTGCGAGCCTCGACCTGCGGCTTGGCACCGTGGCCTACCGGCTGCGTGCCTCGTTCCTCGCAGGCAAGGGGCAGAAGGTTTCGCACCGCCTGCATGACTTCGAGATGCACCGCATGGCGCTGACCGATGACGGCGTGGTGCTGGAAAAGGGCTGCGTCTATCTCGTGCCGCTGATGGAGACCCTCGCGCTGCCCGAGGGCGTCACGGCGGTCGCCAATGCCAAAAGCTCCACCGGGCGGCTCGATCTGCTGACTCGCCTGATTACCGATGACGGCACCGAGTTCGACCGAATCCCCGAAGGCTATAGCGGCCCGCTTTATGCAGAGATCTGCCCGCGCAGTTTCTCGGTGCTGGTGCGGCCGGGAATGCGGCTCAACCAGATTCGCTTCCGCGCCGGTCAGGCGGTGCTCAGCGATGCCGAGCTGAAGATCCTGCACCAGCAGGAGCCGCTGGTCGATGGCACCGCGGTGATCGACGAGGGTCTGGGCTTCTCGGTCGATCTCAAGCCCGCCGAGGGCGATCTGGTGGGCTACCGCGCCAAACCCCATACCGGCGTGATCGACATCGACAAGATCGGCCATTACCCGGCCCGCGATTTCTGGGAAGAGGTGCGCGCCTCCGATGGCCGCATCATCCTCGATCCCGGCGCGTTCTATATCCTCGTGAGCCGCGAGGCCGTGACGATCCCGCCCGACCACGCCGCCGAAATGGCGCCCTATCTGGCGATGGTCGGCGAATTCCGCGTCCATTATGCGGGCTTCTTCGATCCCGGCTTCGGGCACGGCGCTGCCGGCGGTACCGGTTCGCGCGGGGTGCTGGAGGTGCGCTGCCACGAAGCCCCCTTCGCGCTGGAGCATGGGCAAGTAGTGGGTCGTCTCGTCTATGAGCGCATGGCCGAGGAGCCGCGCCAGCTTTACGGCAAGGACATCGCCTCGAACTATCAGGGACAGGGCCTGAAGCTCGCCAAGCATTTCCGCATGGGGTGAGCCGGGAATAGCGGCCTTCCAGTGGAAGGACGCCCGGCGAACGCCTGAAGGCAGAACGCCACTCTCTGAGCGGCTGAGGGTCGCGCCCGAGCCTCGGGTGGGCGCTTGGCGCGCTTTGTAGCCTGGCGCTTTATCTCGCAAGCCCCCAGATCGGTCGAGCCCGCGCTGACACCGCCAATGCGCCCTCCCGGGGGGAGGGTCGGGCGCGGCCCGGGGCTGGTCGCCCCGCGCCAGAGCCCCTTTGAGACGCCCTACCCAGTCTGCTGCGTCACGTCATACCCGTAGATCCAGTCGAACCGCCCCACCAGCCGCTCCGGCGTGAACCGCGAGGCGGCACGCAGCGCGAGATGACCAAATGTGCGCGGAGCCCCCGAGAGGTGATAGTTCCGCGCGTTCTTGTTTGCCGCTGTCACGATCTGATCGCAGCGATCCCAGCGCGCCTCCTGATAGGCGGCGAAGGCCACCTCGTCGGTCTCGTAATTGGCAAGCGCCTCGGCCAGAACCCAGGCATCCTCCATCGCCATCACGGCCCCTTGCGCAAGGAAGGGCAGCGTCGGATGCGCCGCGTCGCCCAGAATCGCGACACCGGGCGCGAACCAGCGCTCGGCCACCGGGTGACGGAACAGGCCCCAGAGGTTCACCTTCTCGACCTGATCGAGCCAACCGCGCACGGTCGGGCAGAAATCCTCGAAGGCGGTGCGCAGATTGATCGGATCATCCTCGAGCGCCCAGCTTTCCTCGACCCAGCGATGCCGCTCCTCGACTGCCACGACATTGCGCAGCCCCCGGCCCAGCGGATAACTCACCAGATGCTTGCCCGCGCCCATGAAGACCTGCGCGATCTTCGGCTCGGAATCGTCGCACGGCACCAGCGCGCGCCACGCCACCTGATGGGTGAAGAACGGCGCCACCCGCCCGTTAAGCGCCTCGCGCGTCTTGGAGTTGAGCCCATCCGCGCCAATCAGAAGGTCGGTCTCGATCTCGGCGCCCTGTTTGGTGTGCAGCACCGGATGCGGCCCGGACAGGTCCACCCGCTCGATCTGCTGCAGCAGGCGGATTTTCACCCCCGCCTCGCGCGCCCCATCGGCCAGCAACTCGATCAGCCGGGCGCGATGGACGAAGTGGTAATCCGCATCGGGGCGCAACCGCGCCATGTCCAGCCTGGCGACCTGGCTCCCGGTCTCGCCATCGACGAGCCGCACCGCCTCGGCGCGCGGCCCCGCCGCCTCCAGCGCCTTACCCAGCCCCAAGGCGCGCAGCACCGCCGCCCCGTTGGGCGAAACCTGCAGCCCGGCGCCCACTTCGCGTATCGCCTCGGCCTGTTCGAGCACCTCGACTTCGGCGCCGCGCATCGCCAGAGCCCGCGCCACCGTCAGCCCCGCGATCCCCGCACCCAGAACCGTAACCTTGCGCCCGATCAGCATGGGACCTCCTTCAAAAGCGAACACCGGCACCTTGGCGGTGCCGGTGTCGAATTGTTTTGCGCGCCTTCCCGCCCGAAGGCAACGCGCGTTTTGTGCATCCCCACACGCAGTGCGCGCAGGCGATCAGTCGTCGCGATGCACCCGTTCGCGGCGCTCGTGCTTTTCCTGCGCTTCCAGCGTCATCGTCGCGATCGGACGCGCATCGAGACGCTTGAGCGAGATCGGCTCCCCGGTCTTCTCGCAATAGCCGTATTCGCCATTGTCGATGCGACGCAGCGCCGAGTCGATCTTGCTGACCAGCTTGCGCTGACGGTCGCGGGTGCGCAGTTCCAGCGCACGATCGGTTTCCTCGGAGGCGCGATCGGCAATGTCGGGAACGTTGCGCGCGGATTCCGCGAGACCTTCGAGCGTTTCAGCGGATTGTTCGAGAAGTTCGGCCTTCCACGCCAGAAGCTTTCTGCGGAAATATTCCAGCTGCCGGTCATTCATGAAGGGTTCATTCTCGGCCGGACGATAATCATCCGGAAGGAATACTTCAGCTCTCATACCTGCCCTCTCATACGTGCCGGGGGCGTCACCATGATCGTCATTCGCCATCGGCCAACTCTCCTCGGGCGAGGCAATACCCCAAGAACACAGTGTTGTCACGTCCGCATTCGCCCGGACTGCGTGTTTCCTCATCAATTCTTACGCCCGGGTTGCGGCAGCATTTTGGCGCAGATAGGTTGCAAACGATTTGCGCAAGATCATTGCGCAGCGATCTCGAAACCGGAGCGTGTTCCCCGTGCAATTTCAATCGACCGACAGCTATGTCGCCCCGCCCGATCTGACCGTCGCGGTCAATGCCGCCGTGGCGCTGGAGCGCCCCCTTCTGGTGAAGGGCGAACCGGGTACCGGCAAGACGGAACTCGCGCGGCAGGTGGCGCAGAGCCTCGGGATGGAGATGGTCGAGTGGAACATCAAATCCACCACCAAGGCGCAGCAGGGCCTTTACGAATACGACGCGGTGAGCCGGCTGCGCGACAGCCAGCTGGGCGACGAACGCGTCAACGACGTGAAGAACTACATCCGCAAGGGCAAGCTCTGGCAGGCCTTCGAGGCGGGCGAGAAAGTCGTGCTGCTGATCGACGAGGTCGACAAGGCCGATATCGAGTTCCCGAACGACCTGCTGCAGGAGCTCGATAAGATGGAGTTCCACGTCTACGAGACCGGCGAGACGATCCGGGCCAAACACCGCCCCGTCGTCATCATCACCTCGAATAACGAGAAGGAACTGCCCGACGCCTTCCTGCGCCGCTGCTTCTTCCACTACATCCGCTTTCCAGAGCCGGAAGTGATGCGCGAAATCGTCGCCGTCCACTTCCCCGACATCAAGGACCGCCTGCTGACCGAGGCGCTGAGCCAGTTCTACGAGATCCGCGAAACGCCCGGCCTGAAGAAGAAGCCCTCGACCTCCGAGGTGCTCGACTGGCTGAAGCTGCTGCTGGCCGAGGACCTGAACCCCGAAGACCTCAAACGCGAAGGCGCGAGCCTGCTGCCGAAACTGCACGGCGCGCTTCTGAAGAACGAACAGGACGTGCATCTGTTCGAGCGGCTGGCGTTTATGGCGCGACGTCAGGGGCGGTGAGTCCGGATTGAGCCCATAGCTCCGGGTCTGGACTTTATAGCGTAACAATCATGCATCTCGGGGCGGCGTGGTCGCGCGACCTTGCGTGGCCTATTGCGCTTGATGGGGTTCCCTCTTAAGAAGCCGGTAGGTGCCGGGCACCTGCCGCCTGCGGACGCGAGTCACGGTGAAGCCCGGAACAAGACGACACCTCACCCTCGAAGCATTTCGCAGGTGGGCAATGCAGGCTCCCTCCCGATCCGAAATGCCTCTCTGGAGGAGTGAGCCATGTCCGCTGGACCTGCATCTACTGCAATTGAAAACCGTCTCCTGACACAGCCCGTCGGACGATTGTTCGTGTCGAATGCCCTGCCCATGGCGGTGGTCATGTCGATGGGTGGGCTGCTTAACGTCGTAGACGGGATCTTCGTCGGGCGCTTCGTCGGCGCCCAGGCCCTGGCGTCGGTCAGCCTGGCCTTTCCGGTCGTCATGCTGCTCACGGCACTGACGACTTTGGCCGGTGGCGGCATGTCGAGCTTGCTCGCCCGCCATCTGGGCGCAGGTGCCCGCACACGGGCTGGAGCCGTCTTCGCAGGTGCCCACGGGCTGGCCCTCGCCATCAGCGCGGCGCTTATCGCGGGTGCTTTGTCGATGGGGCCTGTCATCATCTCCACGCTCGCAGCCGGAAACGCGGGGGTCGCAGGTGGGGCGCATAGCTATCTGTTGATCCTGATCCTGGGCACGCCAATCCAGTTCGCTTTGGGTCTGCACGCCGATGCCCTGCGCAACGAGGGACGTGCAGGGCAGATCGCCATGCTCTCGGTGCTCGTGAATCTGCTGAACATCGGCGCGAACTATATCGCGATCGTGCTGTTTGGATTGGGGGTGGCGGGTTCTGCGATCGGCACCGTGGGGGCGCAAACCCTCGGCCTCGCGCTGCTGCTGGTCCTGCGGGAACGCGATCGCGACCTGTTGCCCCTTGGGGCACTCCGCCGCCACAGTTGGCTGTCGGGGTGGCCGCAGATCTTCTCACTCGGGCTCCCTTTGTGCCTGACCTTCATTGGGATGGCATTGGTTTCAAGCGTGGTCCTCCTCGTCGTCGGCACCACCGCCACGAACCATGCAACCTTTATCGCGGCCTACGGCGTGGTGACACGCATTCTCGGACTGGCCTTCCTGCCACAGATGGCGATCGCGCTGAGCACCCAGAGCATCACCGGCAACAACGCGGGGGCGGGCCGGCTGGATCGGGCGGGCGCAGCCTTGCGGCTTGCCATGGGAAGCGCGTTCCTGTGGTGCCTTGGTGTAACGCTCACCGGAGCCTTTCTGGGCGAGCCCTTGAGCGCGATGTTCTCGAACGACCGGGAGGTCGTCTCGGCAGTTGCCGCAATCCTGAGGCCGATGACGGCCCTCAACGTCGTCAGCGGCCCCATCCTCGTCCTCGCCCTGCATTTTCAAGCGATGGGGTATCCGCTCCGGACCGCAGCGCTCACCCTCACCAAGCCGTGGCTGCTGACGCCCGCTTTGCTGCTTGTCCTGAACGCAGTGGCGGGGATCGACGGCCTGTGGTTCGCCTTCCCCATCGCCGATGCTGCGCTCTTTGCGCTGGCCTTGATCCTTGTCGTCCGAAACCGCCTCACTGCGCCCATCTCCGCAACGCCGCACGCGAAGGAAGCCGCATGACACAAGCATCCCTCGACACCGTCAAGATGCAGGCCAAGGCACTGCGTCAGGCCTTGCAGGCCCAGGGTATGACCGTCAGTCATGCCCAGGCTCTCGAACTCGTCGCCCGGCAACATGGGGCGCGGGACTGGAACACGCTTCACGCCCGTCTCAGTCAACGCAATGCGCCACCGGAACTTGCCCTGGGCGACCGGGTGACCGGACACTACCTCGGACAAGCCTTTAGCGGAAAGATCGTCGCCCTTTCGGGTCCCGCCGCGCATCGCCGGGTCGAAATCGCGCTGGATAGGCCGATCGACACGGTGCGGTTCGACAGCTTCTCGAATTGGCGGTCCCGCATTCGTGGCACGCTGCGCGAAGATGGGTGCAGCCACAGCAGAACGTCGGATGGCACACCCCATCTTACCTTGGAGAAGGCGCCGTCCTGATCTCACATTTCCTTTGAGCGGTAGCCCTTTGCCGGACCTCTTCGGGAGGTTCGGCTTTCGCGGCGAATGGCTACTTTGTCCGCAAAGCTGCCGCGTCGCGATCTGCCGGAGCCCCTCACATGCGCCGCGTGATCCGCGCCGCCTTCCTTGCCCGCTTGACCGCGTCGCGCGCGCCCTGCTGGGCCTTGCGCTCCTTCGCCGTCATCGGGCCCTGCGCTTTGCCCTTGCCGCCTCGCTTCGAGGCCATTCCGACGCCCTTGTTGATCCCCCAGTTGATCCCGCGGCGCAGGAACATCCGGATGACCATGTTGATGATCTGGTTGAAGTTCATCGGATATCCCCCTGTCAATCCTCGAACAATTCGGATTGGCCGGTCTGGGCCTCGTCCTCCTCGCCCTCCTCGTCGTCATCCGAGCCTGCACCCGGCAGGGGGCGCGAGTCCAGCAGACCGGCGGCGCGCAGCTCCTTGAGGCCCGGCAGGTCGCGGGCGCTCTCGAGGCTGAACTGGTCGAGGAATTCCTGCGTCACGACGAAGGTGACGGGGCGGCCCGGCGTCATCCGGCGGCGACCGAAGCGGATCCATTCCATCTCCAGCAACTGGTCGATCGTGCCGCGCGAGACGGCGACGCCGCGGATCTCTTCGATCTCGGCGCGGGTGACCGGCTGGTGATAGGCGATGATCGCGAGCGTCTCGACGGCGGCGCGGGACAGTTTGCGCTCCTCCACCGTCTCTTTCTGCATCAGGAAGGCGAGATCGGGCGCGGTGCGCACTGCCCAGGCGTCGCCGACCTTCACCACACGCACGCCGCGTCCCTCGTAGCGCTTGCGCAGATGCACGAGCGCCTCGGCGGGGTCGCAACCATGCGGCATCCGCTCTTCCATCTCGCGGATGCGGACCGGTTCGGCAGAGGCGAAGAGGATCGCTTCGACCATCCGCTCCTGCTCGGCGATGGGCGGCGCCGCGAAAAGGGTTTCTTCTTTTTCTTCAGTCTGTTCCGGTTCGTCGTTCATGTCTTTTTCCGGATCGAAATGGGTTGGAACGTATCGCTCTGGCGCAGCTCGATCTGGCCTTGCTTGGCCATTTCCAACGAGGCCGCGAAGGTCGCGGCGGTGGCCGAGCGTCGGCGTTTGGGATCGGCGGTCCAGCCGTCGGGCAGGAAGGTGGTCAGCTCCGACCAGCCGCCCGCGAAACCGATCAGCCCGCGCATCCGGTCCAGCGCCTCCTCCATCGTGAAGACATTGGTCCGATCGAACGCGTAGGGCCGGAATTCATCGCGCGTGCGGATGCGCGCATAGGCCTGCATCAGGTCCATCAGCGAGGCCGAATAGGTGACCTTGCGGACGCGCTCGACCTCTTCCGAGATGCCGCGCGCGAAGGTGTCGCGCCCCAGCCGGTCGCGCGCCATCAACTGCGCCGCCGCCTCGCGCATCGCCTGCAGGCGTTCCAGCTGGAAGGCGAGGTGTTCTGCCAGATCTTCCGCCGAGGGGCCTTCGGCCTCCGGGTCGGGCGGCAGCAGAAGCCGCGATTTCAGGAAGGCGAGCCACGCCGCCATCACGAGGTAATCGGCGGCCAACTCGATACGCAGCGCCTTGGCGCGGTCAACGAAGGCCAGATATTGCTCGGCCAGTTGCAGCACGGAGATCTTGCGCAGATCGACTTTCTGGCTGCGCGAAAGCGTCAGAAGAAGGTCGAGCGGGCCTTCGAACCCGTCGACATCGACGATCAGCGCCTCGGCCTGAAGCCGATCCGCTACCGTTTGCGAGTCGAACAGATTTTCGGTGTCACTCATCCATGCCGCCGCTCAAGAGTGCCTCAAGTTCGGCATCGAGCGCGGCCATGTCAACTGTCTCGGGCGGCAAGCGCCGGTCCAGCGCGGCCTCGGCGCGCGCCTTTGCCGCCTCGCTCATCGCCGGAGCGGCCATCGCCACCTCTTCCATCGCGGGCATGTCGCCCTTGCAATGGAGCACCAGATCGCAGCCAGCCGCCAGCGCGGCAGCCGTGCGTGTCCCGAAGCCACCCGCCAGCGCCTCCATCCCGATATCGTCGCTCATCAGGAGCCCGCCGAAGCCGATCTCCTCGCGGATAATCTTGATGGTCTTCGCGCTTTGCGTCGCGGGAGCGTCATCTAGCGCAGTGAAGCGGATATGTGCGGTCATCCCCAGCGGGAGATCAGCGAGCGCCTTGAAGGGCGCGAAATCGCTCGCGATCAGATCGGCCTTGGAGGCCTCGACCACCGGCAGGTCCTTGTGGCTGTCGGAGATCGCACGGCCATGGCCGGGGATATGCTTGATCACCGGCAGCACGCCGCCTGCCAGCAGCCCCTCGGCCGTGGCGCGCGCATTGGCGATCACGGTAGCCGCATCCTTGCCCAGACAGCGGTTTTGCAGGAAGGGATGGGTCAGAAGCCCCGCGATATCGCAGGTGGGCGCGCAGTTCACGTCGATGCCGACCGCACGCAGCTCCTCCGCCATGATCCGCGAGCGCAGCCAGAAGGAGCGCGGCGCCTGCGCCCCTGCCCGCTTCGCCTGCTCCAGCGGCGGCAGCCATTCGCGCCACTGGGGCCCGCGCATCCGCTGCACCCGCCCGCCTTCCTGATCGATCAGCACCGGCGCATCGCGCCCAACGGCCCCGCGCAGCGCATCGGTCAACCGGGCGACCTGCTCGGGCTTGTCGATATTGCGCGAGAACAGGATGAAGCCCCACGGGTCGGCCTCGCGGAAGAAATCGCGTTCACGCGCGGAGAGCTCGGTCCCCTCGCAGCCGAAGATCGCGGCGACGCCCATCAGCGCGCCTGCGTCGGGATGCAGTTCTGCCGCTCGGCCACGAGGGCGGCGCAGAACTGGCGCGCTTCGGTCACGTCGTCAAAGCCCGCGACGCGCAGGCGATAGAAATCGCGCCCGCCCGAGCTCGCCTTCTGAACCACGCGCTTTTTGCCGGACATCAGCGCGTCGAAGCGCTTGGCGATGCGGTCCCATTCTCCCTTGGCCGCGGCCTCGGTGTCGAAGGCGCCAAGTTGCACGAGGCGCGTGCCCGCCGCCAGATCCGCAGGGTTGATGTCGACGACGCCCGCCTCGGCCTGACCGGAGGACATCTGCTTCGTCACCGCCTGCTCCAGCGCCGCCGCCAGAAGCTGATCGCGCATCGGCTTGGTCTGCGGCCGCGGCGAGCGCGAGACACCCGGAACGGTAGCCGGGATCACACCTTCGACCGTCTCGCTTTCAGGCGTCGCTTCCTGCTCCACCGCATCGGGGCGCGTCTCGGGCATGGCCGGGCTCATCAGAGCGGGCTTCACGGGAATGTCGGGCGCGTCCTTGACCTGAGAGGGATCGGCATTGAGCGCGGCAGGCTCGAGCGCCGCGATCGCCGCCTCTACGGCCGGATTGGCCGCAGCGTTGGCCTCCTCGCCTGCCACCTTGGCCTCTGCCGCCAACTCGCCCATCGGCTTGTCATCGTCGGTGAAGCCTTCCGGGCTGGGCGCGAGCGTCACTTTCTCGGGCGCAGGCGCCGCCTGCCCCGTGCCAGCGACGTCGTTCACGGCAAGACCGGTATGGCGCGCAAGTTCGCCGCCCGGGTCCTCGGGCGCGATCCGGGCGGGCCCGTCCATCGCGCGGATCACCGGCACGCCGTTGAGATCGCGCATCGCCAGCTTGTAGCCCCAGACCACCAGACCCGCGATCATCGCGACCGATGTCAGCGCGCCGGCCACATTGACCCATCGCGACACGACTCGTGGCGCACGTTCAGGAGCGGGATCTTCGGGATGCGCGTAATGGGGCTGCGGGTGTTCATGCCCGTAACCCCCACTCTCGCGGTAGTCGTAGGTCGTCATGCTCGTCGCCTCGCCGCCGGTTGCCCGGCCTTGCCCGGTTGACCCGGAATTTGCCTGTTCCCGGCGGCGTGCGTTTATCGCATCTCTTCAGCCGGGGTCACGCCAAGAATACCAAGACCGGCGGAAATGACAACGGCGCTGGCACGGGCAAGGGCGATTTTCGCCGCCGATGCGGCCTCATTGCCCTCCTGCAGGAAGCGCAGGGCCGGCTCGTCATTGCCACGGTTCCACAGGCTGTGCAGGTCCGAGGCGAGATCGTAGAGGTAGAACGCCACCCGGTGCGGCTCGTTCGCGCGCGCCGCGATCTCCAGAAGACGCGGCCATTCGGCGATCTTCTTGACCAGTTCCAGCTCGGACGGATGCCACTCGCCGGACAGATCGACCTCGGCCAGACGTGCGTCGGACATGTCCCAGCCAGCCTCCGCCGCCTTGCGCAGCACCGAGCAGACCCGGGCATGGGCATATTGCACGTAGAAGACCGGGTTGTCCTTGGACTGCTCCAGCACCTTGTCGAAATCGAAATCCAGCGGCGCGTCGTTCTTGCGGGTGAGCATGTGGAAGCGGGTCACATCGGCGCCCGCCTGCTCCACCACGTCGCGCAGCGTCACGAAAGTGCCCGCGCGCTTCGACATCTTGAAGGGCTCGCCATTCTTGAACAGCTTCACCAGCTGGATCAGCTTGATATCAAGCGTCACCTTGCGATCCGACAGCGCCGCGACCGCCGCCTTCATCCGCTTCACATAGCCGCCATGGTCGGCGCCGAAGACGTCGATCAGAAGATCGTAACCACGGTCGATCTTGGTCCAGTGATAGGCGATATCGGGCGCGAAATAGGTCCACGAGCCATCCGATTTCTTCACCGGACGGTCCACGTCATCGCCATAATCGGTCGAGCGGAACAGCGTCTGCTCGCGCTCTTCCCAATCCTCGGGCAGCTTGCCCTTCGGCGGGTCCAGCACGCCCTCGTAGATCAGCCCCAGATCCTCGAGCCGCTTCAGCGCCGCTTCGATCTGGCCGGTGCCGTAGAGCGATTTCTCGGAGGAGAACACATCCATCTTCACGCCGAGACAGGCGAGATCCCCGCGGATCATCTCCATCATCTGCTCGGTCGCGAATTCGCGGATATCTTCGAGCCAGTCTTCCTCGGGCTTGTCGAGCAGGCTCTCGCCATATTTCGCCTTGATCGCCTCGCCGACCGGGATCAGGTAATCGCCCGGGTAAAGCCCCTCGCGGATTTCCGGCTCGAGGCCACAGGCTTCGCGGTAACGCTCGTAAGCGGAGCGGGCGAGCACATCGACCTGCGCGCCGCCATCGTTGATGTAATATTCCCGCGTGACGTCATAGCCCGCGAAGTCCAGCAGGCTCGCCAGCGCATCGCCGAACACGGCCCCGCGCGTATGGCCCACATGCATCGGGCCGGTGGGGTTCGCGGAGACATATTCCACGTTGACCTTCACACCCTTGCCCAGATCGGAACGCCCGTAATCCGCGCCCTCTTTGAGCACGGCGTGTGTCACATCCGCCCAGACCTTCGGATCGAGGCGCAGGTTGATGAAGCCGGGACCGGCCACATCGGCGCTGACGATCCGGTCATCTGCGGCCAGCTTGGTCGCCAGCGTCTCGGCGATGTCGCGCGGCTTCGATTTGGCGGGCTTGGCCAGCACCATCGCGGCGTTCGTCGCCATGTCGCCATGCAGCGGATCGCGCGGGGGTTCCACCGCGACGTTTGCGTAGTCCAGCCTCTCTGGCAGCGCGCCTTCGGAAACCATCTGATCGAGTGCCGCAATCACCGCGGCGCGGATGTCGGAAAACAGGTGCATTCTCATTGTCCTTATTTGCGCTCTCCCCTGCCAGAGCGCGCCGGGCGCGTCAATGGCCCGAGCGCGGGCAGAGCGGGGCCCAAGCGGGGGCCAAGACGACGCGGGCGGCCCGGCATCGCCTGCCGGACCGCCCGAAATCGAACCTTGCGAGAGGATCAGTCCTCGGCGGTGAAGCCCGCAGCCTCGATCCCGGCCACGGCCACCTTGGCGTCATTGTCCGAGGTGTCGCCGGTGACGCCCATCGCGCCGATTACCGCGCCGCTCTCGTCGCGGATCAGCACGCCGCCGGGCACCGGGCAGGTCTTGCCGTCATAGATGCCGTTCACCGCGGCCATGAAATAGGCCTGCGCCTCGGCCCGCGCCATCTGCGCCTTGCCGCCCATGCCCAGCATCACCGCGCCGTAAGCCTTGGCGCGCGCGATCTCGAACCGGCCCGGGGCGGCGCCACCGGCGCGCGCGAATGCCAGCGGGTGGCCGCCCGCATCCAGCACGATCGCCGAGAGCGGTTTCAGTTCGTCTTCCACACCTTGCGCGAGCGCGGTGTCGATCATCTTCTGCGCTTGTTCGAGCGTGATCATGCGCGTTCCTCCTTCACTTGCAGGCGGCGCTGATGCAGCACCGGTTCCGTATAACCCGAGGGCTGGACCGTACCCAAGAAGCACAGATCGCAGGCCGCCTGGAAGGCGAAGCCGTCATAGCCGGGCGCCATCGGGCGGTAGTTCGGGTCGCCCTCGTTCTGGCGGTCGACGACCTTGGCCATCTTGCGCAGCGCCTCCATCACCTGACCCTCGCTGACCAGCCCATGCTCGAGCCAGTTCGCGATCGCCTGGCTGGAAATCCGGCAGGTCGCGCGGTCTTCCATCAGGCCCACGTCGTGGATGTCGGGCACCTTGGAGCAGCCGACACCCTGATCGACCCAGCGCACGACATAGCCGAGGATGCCTTGCGCGTTGTTCTCGATCTCGGTACGGATTTCCTCTTCCGAGTAGTTCTTGCCGCGTGCGAGCGGGATCGTCAGCAGATCGTCGAGCCGCGCAGGACGGTTCATCGCGGCGATCTCCTGCTGGCGACGCTTCACATCGACCTTGTGGTAATGCGTCGCGTGCAGCGTGGCCGCCGTCGGCGACGGCACCCAGGCGCAGTTCGCGCCCGCGAGCGGGTGATTGACCTTGGCCTCGAGCATATCGGCCATCCGGTCGGGCATCGCCCACATGCCTTTACCGATCTGAGCCTTCCCGGCGAGCCCGCAGGCCAGCCCGATATCGACGTTGCGATCCTCATAGGCTTCGATCCACGGCTGGCCCTTCATCTCGCCCTTGGCGAGCATCGGACCGGCCTGCATCGAGGTGTAGATCTCGTCGCCCGTGCGGTCGAGGAAGCCCGTGTTGATGAAGGCCACGCGCTTCTTCGCGGCGCGGATGCATTCCTTGAGATTGACCGAGGTGCGGCGCTCCTCGTCCATGATGCCCAGCTTCACGGTATAGCGCGGCAGGCCCAGAACCTCTTCGACCTTGTCGAAGATCTCGGTCGCGAAGGCGACCTCTTCGGGGCCGTGCATCTTCGGCTTCACCACATAGACCGAGCCGGTAACGGAGTTGCGCGGACCTTCCGTCTTCTTGAGGTCATGCATCGCACAAAGCGTGGTGACCATCGCATCCATCAGCCCCTCGAAGGCTTCTTCGCCGTCGCGGGTCAGGATCGCGGGCGTGGTCATCAGGTGGCCGACATTGCGCACCAGCATCAGCGAACGGCCTTTCAGCGTGATCTTCTCGCCACCGCCGCCGGTGAACTGGTAATCGCCTTCGAGCCGCCGGACCGTCTTCTCGCCGTTCTTCACGACGTTTTCGCGCAGATCGCCTTTCATCAGGCCCAGCCAGTTGCCATAGGCCTGAACCTTGTCCTCGGCATCGACGCAGGCGACCGAGTCCTCGCAATCCATGATCGTGCTGATCGCGGCCTCGAGGATGACATCGGCGATATCGGCGGGATCGGCCTGACCGACTTCGGTGGTCGGGTCGATCTCGATCACGAGATGCAGCCCGTTATTTTCCAGCAGAACCTCGGAGAGCGCGCCCTCGTCGGAGATGTTGAACCCGAGGAACTGCGCCGGATCGGCCAGCCCGGTTTCGCCCACCGCGTTCTCCACGAAGAAGACGCCGTTCTCGACACGCAGCGCGGTCACGCCGGTCCAGCTGCCGCCCGCAAGCGGCACCGCCTCGTCGAGAAATGCCTTCGCGCGCTCGATCACGCGGGCGCCACGTTCGGGGTCATAGCCCTTGCCCTGCGGCAGATCGCCAAGCGCGTCGGTCCCGTAAAGCGCATCGTAGAGGCTGCCCCAGCGCGCATTCGCCGCGTTGAGCGCATAGCGCGCATTGGTGATCGGCACGACGAGCTGCGGACCGCAGACGGTGGCGAATTCGGGATCGGTTTCCGGCGTCTCGATCTTGAAGTCGTCGCCTTCGGGCAGGAGGTAGCCGATCTCTTTCAGGAAGGATTTATAGTCTTCGAAATCAAAGCCTTCGGCGCGGTGATGCGCGTGCCAGTCGTCGAGCTTGGACTGGATCGCCTCGCGCGTCTCCAGCAGCGCACGGTTCTTCTGCCCCTGCGTGTGCAGCAGGTCCGAAAGCCCCTCCCAGAAGCGCTCCGGCGCGACGCCGGTTCCCGGCAAAGCCTGATCCTCGATGAAGGCGGCCAGTTCGACCGCCACCTGCAGTTCGTTACGTGCGACCCGCTGTGCCATTGTGCCCTCCCGGTTTGCTTAGTCGCGTACTAGATGAAACCGCTGAGCGTGAATGTCCAGCGGATTGCCTGTCGCGGGCGAGAAGACGCTAAGACGGTGAAAGGGCGTAAAAAGGCCAGCGGCTCACGGAAACGGGAGCGATGCAGCCGCGCGCGACCCGTCCGAGCTCACTGCTGGATCGGGTCGGCCTGCGTCGCGTCGCCATTGCTTTCAACATTGCCGACACCAGTCGTCTCGGGCGCTTGCGTGGTGGACAGACCAATCCCGTCCAGCGGCTTCGCCGGCGGCTCCGAACGCACGACACCCTCGGTCTCCGGCGCGGGCTGCGTCGTGACCTCGGCCTGACTTGCATCGCTTGCCGCGGGCTCCGAGGTATCTGTGGCCATCGCGATCCAGACCAGGATCACCGCCACGCCCAGCACCGCGACGATCGCGATGCCGATCAGGGCGGGGGCGTGTCTTTTCTTCTGGGTCTTCACATTGGTATCGGGTGCGGACATCGGATGTCCTCCTTCCATCTTTCCAAATTCCATGTCGGGGCGATCGCGACCTCGCGCCAAGCCGCCCCGTTCACCTCAGGTAACGCAACCCACCCGCTTCAGGTTCGTCCGGCCTGCCACGCGTCTCTCAGAGCGGTCCGCGAAACCGCTTTGAAAACCCCGAGCGGGCCAGATACTGTTCCGCCAGCTGCGGGACTGCGACGCCAAGACCGGGTCGCGCCCGCCGAACATCAGAGGCGCGGCTCACGCAAAGGCGAACTTGCTTTCGCACGGGCGCGCGCCACCTGAAATAACCCGAAGTTAATTAGGAATATCGTTAGAATGTCCGCTGAACTGACGGCTGCCGACGCCCCTGCCAAGCGCCTGAGCGACTACCGCCCCTACCCCTTCACCCTCGAGACCGTGCGGCTTGATTTCACGCTCGACCCGGACGCGACCGAAGTGCGCGCGCGCCTCACCTTTTCGCCCCGGCAGGAGGCGGCCGCGCTGGAACTCGATGGCGAAGATCTGGAGCTTGTCTCGGTTGCAGTGGACGGGCGGGCGCTGACGCCGGACGACTATGAACTGACAAAGACAGGCCTGACGATCCCGGCGAACGTTCTGCCCTCGCAGCCCTTCACGCTGGAAACCGTCACGCGGATCGCACCGTCGAAGAATACCGCGCTCGAAGGGCTTTATATGTCCAACGGCATGTATTGCACGCAATGCGAGGCCGAGGGCTTCCGCAAGATCACCTACTACCCGGACCGCCCCGATGTGATGGCGCGCTTCCACGTCACGATCACCGGCGACCAGCCGGTGCTGCTGGCGAATGGCGATCTCGTCGAGAGCCGCGACGGCTATGCCGAATGGGTCGATCCGTGGCCTAAGCCCGCCTATCTCTTCGCGCTGGTCGCGGGCGATCTGCGCGCACATTCGGGTACATTCACCACGATGTCGGGCCGCGAGGTCGCGACGAATATCTGGGTTCGCCCCGGCGACGAGGACCGCTGCGACTTCGCCCTGCAGGCGCTGCACCGTTCTATGCGCTGGGACGAAGAGGCCTATGGGCGCGAATACGACTTGGACATTTTCAACATCGTCGCCGTCGATGACTTCAATATGGGCGCGATGGAGAACAAGGGGTTGAACATTTTCAACTCCAAATGGGTTCTGGCCTCGCCGGAGACCGCCACCGATGCCGATTACGAGCGCATCGAGGGCATCATCGCGCATGAGTATTTCCACAACTGGACCGGCAACCGGATCACCTGCCGCGACTGGTTCCAGCTGTGCCTGAAGGAGGGGCTGACAGTCTATCGCGACCAGCAGTTCACCGGCGACATGCGCGGCCATGCGACGAAGCGGATCGACGACGTCCTCTCGCTGCGCGGACGGCAATTCCGCGAGGATCGCGGCCCGCTCTCGCACCCGCCGCGCCCCGATCATTACCGCGAGATCAACAACTTCTACACCGCGACCGTCTACGAGAAAGGCGCCGAGATCGTGGGGATGCTGCACCGCTTGCTCGGCCACGAGGGCTATCGCGCCGCGCTTGATCTCTATTTCGAGCGCCATGACGGGCAAGCCTGCACGATCGAGGACTGGCTGAAGGTCTTCGAGGACAGCTCGGGCCGAGATCTGAGCCAGTTCAAGCGCTGGTATACCGATGCGGGCACGCCGACCCTGCGGGTGCGCGATAGTTTCAAGGACGGCACATACACGCTTGAATTCGAACAGGAAACGCGCCCCACGCCGGGCCAGACGGAAAAACTTCCGCGCCACATTCCGATTGAAGTCGGCCTTCTGTCCGAGAATGGCGACGAGGTCGTGCCCTCCACCGTTCTGGAAATGACCGAGGCGAAACAGAGCTTCACCTTCGACGGGCTCGCGACGCGCCCGGTACCCTCGATCCTGCGCGACTTTTCCGCCCCCGTGCGGCTGGAGCGCGACGCCGACACGTCCGAACTGGCCTTCCTGCTGACCCATGACCGCGACCCGTTCAACCGCTGGGAGGCGGGGCGCGCGCTGGCCCAGAAAGTGCTGATCGGGCGAGTACTGGGACAGGAAACCGACGCGTCCTTCTCCGATGCGATCGGGGCGCTGCTGCGCGACGAGACCGCCGATCCGGCCTTCCGTGCGCTGTGCCTGAACCTGCCCTCCGAGGACAGCATCGCGCAGGCGCTCTACGATCAGGGCGAGACGCCCGATCCGGCTGCGATCTACGCGGCACGCGAAGGGCTCGCCCGCGATCTGGCGAGCGCGCACAAGACGCTTCTGGCCGAGATCTTCACCAGCACCGAAGCGAGGGGCCCCTATAGCTCCGATCCCGAGCAGGCCGGTCCGCGGGCGCTGCGCCTTGCGGTCCTGCGACTCCTGAACCGCATCGACGGTGGGGCTCGGGCGGGGGCGCTTTTTGCCTCGGCGGAGAACATGACCGAAAGCCTCGGCGCGCTCGCAGCACTGGTGCAGACCGGGCAGGACGCCGCCGCCATGGCCGAATTCCGCGACCGCTGGCAGGGCGACCGGCTGGTGATGGACAAGTGGTTCCTCGTCCAGCTTGCCAATTGCCCGCCAGAGATGGCGCTGGAGCGCGCCGAGGCGCTGACCGGCGATCCGCTCTTCACGTGGAAGACGCCGAACCGCTTCCGCGCGCTGATGGCGGGACTGTCGGGCAATCACGCGGGGTTCCACCGCGCGGACGGGGCGAGCTATCGCTTCTATGCCGACTGGCTCCTGAAGCTCGATCCGGTCAATCCGCAGGTCGCCGCCCGCATGTCCACCGCTTTCGAGACGTGGACGCGCTATGACGAAGGCCGGCGCGAGAAGATGCGCAGCGAGCTGGAGCGGATCGCCGCTCAGCCGGGCCTCAGCCGCGACCTGTCGGAGATGACGCAGCGTCTGTTGGGCTGATTTCCGCTCAGCGCCCGCAGGCGCGCCCATCTCACCACGGATTGGCCGTATTTTCGGCCCATCCGTGCCGGGTTCTCGCGCTACGAAACGCGGACGCCCGCGCCTTGCGGGCGTTACGCAATTTCGCGGATGGGCTCGACCATGGACGACAATGAATTTGAATACCGACACCAGGCCCGCCGGGCGGGAGGTTATCTCGCCCTCGCCTTCGGGATGGCGCTGCTTTACAGCGCAATGAAACTGACCGCGACGACATGGATTCATGTCGCTGCGTGGATCTATCTCGCCCTCACTTTGTACAAGCTGATGCGCAACCGCTCGGGGCTGCTGCGGATCACGCCAGCGCGAATGGAGGTCTATCGCAACGGGCGGCAATTGGGCACGTTCCCGCTTGCGCAGATCGACTCGGCGCGGCTGCGGCGGCGCAAGCTAGCGGGCGACGAATGCATGGTCACGCTGCGCGACGGGCGTCGCGCCTACCTGCCGCGCGAGGCCACGCCGCCGCTCGACCGGCTCAGCGCGATTTTCGAATCCTATGGGGTGCCGGTGGTCTGATCCCTAATCCGGGGCGGTCGCCCTCTTGCTCCCGCCCCTGCCCTGTCCTAGAAGCTTGCCCAAGCCTTTACTGACAGGATGTGGACATGCTCGACCATCTCGAATTCCAAGCCCCCGAACCCAAGGTCATTGCCGGTGCCAAATCGGATTGGGAGCTGGTGATCGGGCTTGAAGTCCACGCGCAGGTAGCCTCGAAAGCCAAGCTGTTCTCGGGCGCCTCGACCAAATTCGGTGCAGAGCCGAACTCGAACGTGGCCTTCGTCGACGCGGCGATGCCCGGCATGCTGCCGGTGATCAACGAGTTCTGCGTGGCGCAAGCCGTGCGCACCGGGCTCGGCCTCAAAGCCGATATCAACCTGCGCTCGGCCTTCGACCGGAAGAACTATTTCTACCCGGACCTGCCGCAAGGCTACCAGATTTCGCAGCTCTACCACCCCATCGTGGGCGAGGGCGAAATCATCGTCGACATGGGCCCGGGCGTCGCCCGAAAGGTCCGCATCGAACGTATCCACCTCGAGCAGGACGCGGGCAAGTCGATCCACGACATGGACCCGCATATGTCCTTCGTGGACCTCAACCGCACCGGTGTCGCGCTGATGGAAATCGTCTCGCGCCCCGATATTCGCGGCCCCGAGGAAGCGGCGGCCTATGTCGGCAAGCTGCGCCAGATCCTGCGCTATCTGGGCACCTGCGACGGCAACATGCAAAACGGCAACCTGCGCGCGGACGTTAACGTCTCGATCTGCAAGCCGGGCGCTTACGAGAAATATCAGGAAACGCAGGATTTCTCGCATCTGGGCACCCGCTGCGAGATCAAGAACATGAACTCGATGCGCTTCATCCAACAGGCGATCGAATACGAGGCGCGTCGCCAGATCGCCATCGTCGAAGACGGCGGCGAAGTGGTGCAGGAGACCCGCCTCTACGATCCGGACAAGGGCGAGACGCGCTCGATGCGTTCGAAGGAAGAGGCGCATGATTACCGCTACTTCCCCTGCCCCGACCTGCTGCCGCTCGAGATCGAGCAGGCCTGGGTCGACGATATCGGCGCCTCGATGCCCGAACTGCCCGACGAGAAGAAGGCGCGCTTCGTCAAGGAGCTGGGCCTGTCGGAATATGACGCCTCGGTGCTGACCGCAGAGGTCGAGAACGCGAATTACTTCGAGGCTGTGGTGGCCGAGGCCGGTGACGGCAAGCTCGCCGCGAACTGGGTCATCAACGAGCTCTTCGGTCGCCTGAAGAAGGAAGACCACGACATCTCGTCGAGCCCGGTCGATGCCGCGCAGCTTGGCGCGATCATCCGGCTGATCAAGTCCGACAAGATCTCGGGCAAGATCGCGAAGGACCTCTTCGAGATCGTCTATACCGAAGGCGGCGACCCCGAGAAGATCGTGGAAGAGCGCGGCATGATTCAGGTCACCGATACGGGCGCCATCGAGGCCGCCGTGGACGAGGTGATCGCTGCGAACCCCGAGCAGGTCGAGAAGGCCAAGGCCAACCCGAAGCTCGCTGGCTGGTTCGTCGGTCAGGTCATCAAGGCCTCGGGCGGCAAGGCCAACCCCAAGGCGGTCAACCAGATCGTCGCGCAGAAGCTGGGGCTGTAAGCCTCGCGAACAATTCCGATCAAGGCGCCTTCGGGCGCCTTTTTCATGTCCGCCCGGAAAGAATTCGGGAACAAGTCTTCGCGCTTGTGGCTTGGGGAGACGCGCCCTAGGCTCACGCGGGCGTGATTGGGAAAGGGTTTGCGATGAGTGGCTTGCTGGCATTGCTGGATGACGTGGCGGGGATCGCCAAAGTGGCGGCGACCTCCATCGACGACGCGGCAGGTCAGGCGGCCAAGGCAGGCTCGAAAGCCGCTGGCGCGCTGATCGACGATGCCGCCGTGACGCCGAAATATGTCCACGGCTTCAAGCCCGCCCGCGAATTGCCGATCGTCGGGAAAATCGCGCTCGGCTCGATCAAGAACAAGCTGATCTTCCTGCTGCCAGCGGCGCTGCTGCTCTCTGCCTTCGCGCCGTGGCTGATCACGCCCTTGCTGATGCTGGGCGGCTCCTACCTGTGTTTTGAGGGCGCGGAGAAGGTCTATCACCTGTTCAAACCGCATGAGCCCGATGCCGAGGGCCATGTCGCCGCAGAAACCGCCGACCATCTCGAGGAAAAGCGCGTCAAATCCGCGGTGAAGACCGATTTCATCCTCTCCGCCGAGATCATGACGATCGGCCTCGCCGCCCTGCCCTCGGGCCAGCCGATCTGGATGGAGGCGATTGCGCTCGCGATCATCGGGATCGGCGTGACGGTGGTGGTCTATGGCTCGGTCGCTCTGATCGTGAAAGCCGATGATGCGGGGCTCTGGCTGGCCGAGAATGGCAAGCTCGGACCTACGCGCGCACTCGGGCGTGGCATCGTGCATGTGATGCCCAGATTGATGCAATTGCTGATGATCGTCGGCACCGCCGCGATGATCTGGGTCGGCGGCAATATCGTGCTGCACGGTCTGGCAGAGCTTGGCTGGCACGCGCCCTACGACTGGATCCACCATCAGGCCGAGGCCGCAGCCCATGCGGCAGGCACCGCCGAAGGCTTCGTCAGCTGGGCCGTCACCGCGTTCTTCGACGGCATCTTCGGGTTGATCTACGGTCTGGTCCTGATCCCCGTCGTCACCCGGATCATCCAGCCGATCTACCGCGCCGTCACCGGCAAGGAAAAGCCCGCGCACTGAGCGCAAGCGGACAGGTTGAGGCCACCCGCGCCGCCCGATAGGCTGGGCGCGAACAGATCGCAGGGAGCGCAGATGACCGAGTATTTCGAGACCCAAGAAGGCCGCCGCATCGCCTATAATCTGACGCCGGGCAAAGGGCCGGGCGTGGTGTTCCTCGGCGGGTTCAAATCCGACATGGAAGGCACGAAGGCGCTGGCGCTCGAGGACTGGGCCAAGCGCGAAGGCCGCGCCTTCCTGCGCTTCGACTATTCCGGCCACGGTGTCTCGGGCGGGGAATTCGAGGACGGCGCGATCGGCGACTGGTTCGAAGATGCGCGCGACGTGATCATGGCCAAGCCCGAAGGCCCGCAGATCCTCGTGGGCTCCTCGATGGGCGGCTGGATCTCGCTCCTGATGGCGCGCGAACACCCGGAGAAAGTCGCGGGCCTCGTCACCATCGCCGCCGCCCCCGATTTCACCGAAGACGGCTATTGGGCGAGCTTCGACAAGGAAACCCGGCACAAGCTGGAGAGCGAAGGCTCCATCGCCATTCCGTCGGATTACGGCGAGCCCTATGTCATCACGCGCCGCCTGATCAACGAGGGCCGCGAGCGGCTGGTGCTGCGCAGCCCGCTGGCGCTGCCCTTCCCCACGCGCTTCTTGCAAGGCACCGCCGACGAGGCCGTCAGCACCGAGACCGCGATCCGCCTGCTGGAGCATGCCGAGGGCGCGGACATGCGCCTGACCCTGGTCAAAGGCGCCGATCACCGCTTCTCGGACCCCGATTGCCTCGCGCTGATCGAGACCGCGCTGGCGGAGGTGCTCGCCCGGCTGTGATCCGCTGCTTGCGGCATTTCGATTTGCTTGACCTCGACCCTTGCGGCACACTCGACGCGAGAAGCGCGAAAACGCGCCGCGATTGAGGTTTCGAGCGATGCCAAGCGACCCGCTGGTCTTTCTTCCCGGTTTCATGTGCGACGCACGGCTGTTCTGGCACCCGCTGCAGGAACTGTCCTCCGAGCGCTCGGTGATGGTGGCGCGGCTGCGTGGCGCGACGATCGAGGAGATGGCGCAGACCGTGCTCGACGAGGCCCCGCCGCAATTCGCGCTGGTCGGGCATTGGCTGGGCGCGGTCGTCGCAATCGAGATCCTGCGCCGCGCCCCCGACCGGGTGAGCCAAGTCGCGCTGCTCGACGTCTCCCCCCTGCCCGAGATGCCGCAGATCGCCGCCGCGCGAGAGACCCGGATCGTGAAGGCGCTCACCGGGCGGCTCGACGAGATGATGCTGGAAGAAATCCCCGCCGAGAGCCTCGCCCCCGATCCCGGCCGCGCCGAGATTCAGGCGATGATGCTGGAGATGGCGGCAGGCTTGGGCGCCGACACGTTCGAGGCGCAATCGCGCGCCCTGATGCGCCGCCCCGACCTGCAACGCACGCTGCGCGCCACGAAAACCCGCGCGCTGCTGATGTGCGGCGAATACGACAAGATCTGCCCGCCGCGCCGCCACGAATTCCTCGCCGAGCTGATGCCCCACGCCGAATTCCGCCTGATCCTCGGCGCAGGCCACCTGAGCCCGCTGGAGCAGCCCGAGAAGATCACCCAAGGCCTGCGCGACTGGCTGGAGGCGCCGTTATTGCTGGCGTGAGAACGCAACAACCTTCGGGGCTTCGACTTTCCGGGTCCCACGGCATTTGGGGAAATTCGTACAGCCCATGAAGACGTCATTCGTCTTCTTGCTACGACGCTCGACCATCGCGGATCCGCATCGCGGGCACGCATCTGTCGAAGCCTGCGCTTCCACTCGCGTCCTGACGTTCTTGATGTGCTGCTGCGTGGTCCTCAAACCCCGCTCGAACCGCCGGCTTTCCAACGCCTGACATAGCGCCTCAACCTCACTCTCCGTGAGTATCACTTGGTGCGGAGACTTCAGAAAGCTGAGCATCGAGTTCCGCCGCCAGTAAACGCTGGAAGGAAACTCGGTTTTCGGGACCGCCCCACCAACGAAGACGACAACCCCCTGAACCTTGCTGCCATCTACACCAAGACACTCTTCGATCGCTTTGATGTGCTTGTAGTTTTGCCGCAGTGGATTCTGAAACTTGGTCTTTTTCTTATAGAGAACCTGCGTCCACTGAGATTGCCTCTCCGCACCGAATATCCAACCGCTCATGTTCTTGGTCTCGATCACGAACACGCCGCTCCGCGATATGAGGACATGATCGATCTGCGTCGTTCCGTCCTTCACGGGCAGGGTCACATCATCGAAGAGATGCATGCCCCTCTCTTCAGCTAGTTTCTTAAGTCCTTTGCTGACGTAAACCTCTCCGATGAACCCCTTGAAACGGGGGAATTTTACGATCGCAACTAAGAGGAGGAGAAGCAGTACAACGGGGAAAAACAATGCGTCCATAATCTCGGTCTCAAAAAATCCAAGTGATTTTCCGATCATGCGCCGAAACCCGTCAAAACGATGGCGATACCGCGAATAAAAAAGCGCTGCCGAAGCAGCGCTTTCCTAAAACTCTCGCGTGGAGTGAGATCACCCCGCCTCGGCCGTCTTCACCTTCTTCTTGCGGATCGGCGTGACCGTCGCGGGCTTCCCTTTACCGGGCGCCGGGTTGTCGGCGTTCTCGTCGATGAAATCGAGGACCAGCGGGCGGATGTTGTTGCGCCAATGCGACCCTGCGAAGATGCCGTAATGGCCTGCGCCGGGCTCGAGGTGTTGTTGTTTCATCGAATCCGGCACGCCCGAGCACAGGTCGAGCGCGGCGACGCACTGGCCGGGGGCGGAGATGTCGTCTTTCTCGCCCTCCACGGTCTTCACCGCGACCTTGGTGATCTTCGAGATATCGACCATCTTGCCAGCAACCTCGAAGCGGTTCTGGGCGATCTCGAGGCCCTTGAAGATCCGCTCCACCGTCGAGAGGTAGAACTCCGCCGTCATGTCCATCACCGCGAGATACTCGTCGTAGAAGCGGTAATGCTTGTCATGCTCGGAGCCTTCGCCCTGCGCCTCGCTCCATATCTTTTCCTGGAAGGCCTGCGCGTGCTTGTCCATGTTCATCGAGATGAACGAGGCGAGCTGCATCAGGCCCGGATAGACCAGACGGCCCGCGCCCTTGTATTTGAAGCCGACGCGCTGGATCACCATCTGCTCGAGCTGGCCCATCGTGACGCGGCGCCCGAAATCGGTGACCTCGGTCGCCTTCGCGTCGGGATCGATCGGCCCGCCGATCAGAGTCAGCGTGCGCGGCTGCGCGGCAGGGTCTTCGGCGGCCAGATAAGCGGTTGCGGCCAGCGCGAGCGGTGCCGGCTGACACACGGCGATCACGTTGCAGTCAGGGCCCATCTTCTTCATGAAATCGACAAGGTAGAGGGTGTAGTCCTCGATATCGAACTTGCCTTCGGAAACGGGGATGTCGCGCGCATTATGCCAATCGGTCACCCAAACGTCCGCATCGGGCAGCAGCGAGGCCACGGTCGAGCGCAGAAGCGTCGCGTAATGGCCCGACATCGGCGCCACCAGCAGGATGCGGCGCTCCATCGGCTCGCGGCCATGGACGTTGAAATGCACGAGGCTGCCGAAGGGCTTGTCGAGCACGGTCTCGACCTCGACGAGGTGATCGCGCCCGTCCTCGGCCGCGATCGAATGGATGCCCCAGTCGGGCTTGATCACCATCCGTGCGAACGAACGCTCCGTCACGCGGCCCCAGGCCGACATGATCTTGAACATCGGATGCGGGGCGAGACCCCAGACCGGGTAGGACGCCATGGCGCGCGCCGAGGCGCCCATCCACTCGTTCGTGTTCCTGAAGGTTTCCATCAGGTCGTAGGACATGATCGTTTTCATATGCAACTCCTCGGGGCGGGCCACGCACTCACTCGGCAATGGAAACGCCGCTTTACCCCAAGACTGCGGCGATATTATGCTGGTGCAGAGGATAGGGAGGAATATCATTTATGACAACCGAGGAGACGGACAAAATTGCTGCATCGCAGAAGATGCAGGACAACCTCGCCCGCATCGAAGAACTGACCGAGCGCATGGTCGATGCGATCGCGCATAAGCGACCGATGAACCCGGCCCTCGAAGGCCCCGGCGCCGATCTCTACATGACGTCCTCTGCCGCCATGATGAACGAGTGGCTCGAAAAGCCCTCGAAAATCCTCGAAGCCCAGGTGAATTACTGGGGTCAGGCGATGAAGCATTACCTCGAAGCGCAGGAGGCGCTCGCCAAGGGCGCGTTCCGCCCGCCGGAAGATCCCGGCCCGTCCGATCCGCGCTTCGCCAATCCGCTCTGGGACAGCCACCCCTATTTCAACTACATCAAACAGCAGTATCTGATCGCGGCCAAAGGCGTGAAAGAGGCGGTCGACAAGCTCGACGATCTCGATCCGGTGGACCGTCAGCGACTGAACTACTTCTCGCGCCAGATCATCGACCTGATGGCGCCGACGAATTTCCTCGCCACCAACCCCGACGCGCTGGAGAAGGCGATCGAGACCGAAGGCGAGAGCCTCGTGAAAGGGCTCGAGAACCTCGTGCGCGACATTGAGGCGAACCGCGGCGATCTGCTGGTGACGCTGGCCGACAAGGACGCCTTCACCGTGGGCGAGAATATCGGCACCGCCGAGGGCGCGGTGGTCTATCGCAACCGCCTATTCGAGCTGATCCAGTACACGCCGACCACCGAGAAGGTTCACAAGACCCCGCTGGTGATCTTCCCGCCCTGGATCAACCGTTTCTACATCATGGACCTGAAGCCGCAGAACTCACTGATCCGCTGGATCGTCGATCAGGGCTTCACCCTCTTCGTGGTGAGCTGGAAGAACCCCGACCAGAGCTATGCCGATGTCGGCATGGATGACTACGTGCAGGAAGGCTATCTGACCGCGATCGACGAGGTGAAGAAGATCACCGGCGAGAAGAAGGTCAACGCGGTCGGCTACTGCATCGCGGGCACCACGCTGTCGCTGACGCTGGGCCTTCTGAACAAGCGCAAGGACAAGTCGATCAACTCGGCCACATTCTTCACCACGCTCACCGACTTCTCGGATCAGGGCGAATTCGCGGTCTTCCTGCAGGACGATTTCGTCGACGGGATCGAGCGGCAATGCAAGGCCGACGGGGTGCTCGACAGCTACTTCATGTCGCGCACCTTCTCCTACCTGCGCTCGAACGACCTGATCTATCGGCCCGCGATCCGCAGCTACATGATGGGGGAATCCCCGCCCGCCTTCGACCTGCTGTTCTGGAACGGCGACTCGACGAACCTGCCGGGCAAGATGGCGGTCGAGTATCTGCGCGGGCTCTGCCAGAAGGACCGCTTCGCGCGCGACGGCTTTGAGGTGCTGGGCGAGACGGTCAAGGTCTCGGACGTGAATGTGCCGCTGATGGCCATCGCCTGCGAAACCGACCACATCGCGCCCTGGGTCGCGTCCTTCAACGGGGTCGCGAAGATGGGATCGAAGGACAAGACCTTCATCCTGTCGCAGTCGGGCCATATCGCCGGGATCGTGAACCCGCCCAGCAAGAAGAAATATGGCCACTACACCTCTGAGGCGCCGGTCGCGAATCCCAACGAGTGGAAAGCGCAGGCGGAGTTCCACGAGGGAAGCTGGTGGCCGCGCTGGGGCGAATGGCTGGCCAAGAAGTCCGGCGCGATGGTGCCCGCACGCCAGCCCGGCGATGCAGATCACCCGGTTTTGGCTGATGCGCCCGGCACTTATGTAAAAGAGATAGTTAAGATATAACTTTCCCGCTTGGGTTGAAAGTTTCTGCGGCGCAGCAATTCTCCTCTTGAAATGCTGCGTCGCAGCATGTATATACGTTGCGTAACCCAAAGGGCCCCGCCAACGTTCCAGACCACGGGCCCCAACCCAACGGAGCATTCACATGGCTAAGACCCAAGACTACACCAAGATCATGCAGGACATGATGGCGTCCTTCCCCGTCGACACCTCGAAATTCCAAGACGCTTTCAAATCGCAAGCGGCTCTGGGCGAGAAGATGTCGCAGGTGGCGCTTGAAGCTGCCGGCAAGTCGACCGAAATCTCGACCAAATGGACCAAGGGCACCATCGACAAGATGGGCGACCTGACCAAAACCAAGGACGAGCCCGCCGATTACGCCAAGGCGATGAGCGACTTCGCGTCGGCTTCCGCCGAGATGGCTGCCGAAAACATGGCCGCTTTCGCTGAAATCGCGAAAAAGGTTCAGATGGACACCGTCGAGCTGATGATGGCTGCCGGCAAGGACATGTCGGAAGAAGCCTCCACAAACGTCAAGAAGGCGACCGCCGACATGACCGCCGCGACGAAGAAAGCCACGGCGGCTGCGAAGTAAGAATTCACCGCGGGCACCGGCTTCCTCCTCCCAGTCGGCCTCGCGTATCTCGGGCGCGCCCTCGTGGCGCGCCCTTTTTCTTTTATTGCTTTTGGCAGCGCGGCGTCACACAATCGCTGCACAAGCACAATCCGGGGAGGATCGCATCACATGGCCGAAGACGAAAAGCCCTTGCTGATCAAGCGTTACGCCAGCCGCCGTCTCTACAACACCGAGACCAGCGATTACGTGACGCTCGAAGACATCGCGAAATTCATCCGCGACGGGCGCGAGGTGCAGATTGTCGATCTGAAATCGGGCGACGACCTGACGCGGCAATATCTGCTGCAGATCGTGGCCGAGCACGAAAGCCGCGGCGAGAATGTCCTGCCGGTAGACGTGCTGACCGATCTGGTGCGCTCCTATACGGGGGCTGCGCAATCGGTGGTGCCGCAATTCCTCGCAGCCAGCTTCGAGATGCTGCGCGAGGGGCACTCGCATATGCTCGAGAATATGAACAAGATGCCAAATCCCATGGCCTCGATGCCGGGCTTCGAGGCTCTGCAGGCGCAGCAACAGGCCTTCTTGCAGAACATGATGGCCGGCTGGGGCACGGCAGGCTCGTCCGGCCCCGCGCCCGATGACGGCGATGATCGCGGCGAGTTGGACTCGATCAAGAAACAGCTCGCCGATCTGCAGAGCAAGCTCAACAAGATGTAAGCGAGAGGCGCCCGAGCGGCGCCTTTTTCTTGGCCCATAGCCAAGGGGGCGCTGCCCCCTCGGTGCTGCGCACCTCACCCCCGGGATATTTTCGCCAACACGAACGCGCACGAGGCTTTCAGCTTCGGCTTGGCCGAAATATCCCGGGGGAGCGCGTTAGCGCGGGGGCAGCGCCCCCTGCGACACCTCCCCCAGCCCCAAGCCATTGACAGCCGCGCGCGAGCCGCGCAAAAGGCTCGGGAAGCATATATCCCGCAACCGGGCGTTCCGTGGGCGCCAAACCGACGAGGAGGACGACATGTCCCAAATCTCCCTCACCTTTCCCGATGGCAATTCGCGCGACTACGACGCGGGCGTGACGCCGGCCGAAGTGGCCGCCTCCATCGCGACGTCGCTGGCGAAGAAAGCGATCTCTGCGCAGGTGAACGGCGCGCATTGGGATCTGCAATGGCCGATCCAGGAAGACGCGCAGATCGCCATCAACACGATGCAGGATGACGGCCCCGCGCTGGAGCTGATCCGCCACGACCTCGCCCATATCATGGCCCGCGCCGTGCAGGAGCTCTATCCCGGCGTGAAGGTCACGATCGGCCCGGTCCGCGACAATGGCTGGTTCTACGACTTCGACCGCGAAGAGCCCTTCACGCCCGAAGACCTCGGCGCGATCGAGAAGAAGATGCGCGAGATCATCAACGCGCGCGACGCCATCAAGACCGAGGTCTGGAGCCGCAAACACGCGATCGACCACTATCTGGCGACGGAAGAGCCCTACAAGGTCGAACTGATCAACCGGATCCCGCAAGGCGAAGACATCCGGATGTATTGGCATGGCAACTGGCAGGATCTCTGCCGTGGCCCGCACCTGCAGCATACCGGTCAGGTTCCGGCGGATGCGTTCAAGCTGACCCATGTCGCGGGCGCCTATTGGCTGGGCGACAGCTCGCGTCCGATGCTGCAGCGCATCTATGGCGTGGCCTTCAAGACCAAGAAGGACCTCAACGCCTGGGTCACGATGATGGAGGAGGCCGCCAAGCGCGACCACCGTAAGCTCGGCCGCGAGATGGACCTGTTCCACATGCAGGAAGAGGCGCCGGGCCAGATCTTCTGGCACCCGAACGGCTGGACCATCTACACCGCGCTGCAGGACTACATGCGCCGCAAGCAGCGCGATGACGGCTATGTCGAGGTGAACACGCCGCAGGTGGTGAACCGCAAGCTCTGGGAAGCCTCGGGCCACTGGGAGAACTACCAGGAGAACATGTTCATCGTCGAAGTCGACGAGGATCATGCACGCGAGAAGACGGTCAACGCGCTCAAGCCGATGAACTGCCCCTGCCACGTGCAGATCTTCAATCAGGGCGTCAAATCCTATCGCGACCTGCCGCTCCGCATGGCCGAGTTCGGCTCCTGTGCGCGTTACGAGCCCTCGGGCGCGCTGCACGGCATCATGCGCGTGCGCGGCTTCACGCAGGATGACGCCCATATCTTCTGCACCGAGGATCAGATCGAGGCGGAAACCGAGAAATTCATCAAGTTCCTCTCGGGGATCTATGACGATCTCGGCTTCACCGACTGGCGCATCAAGCTGTCGACGCGCCCCGAAAAACGCATCGGTAGCGATGAAAGCTGGGATTACACCGAAGCCGCGCTCGGCAATGCATGCAAGGCCGCCGGTTACGATTACGAGATCTTCGAAGGCGAAGGCGCGTTCTACGGGCCGAAGCTGGAATTCGTGCTGACCGACGCGATCGGGCGCGACTGGCAATGCGGCACGCTGCAGGTCGACACGAACCTGCCCGAGCGTCTGGATGCGGAATTCGTGGGCTCGGATGGCGAGCGCCACCGCCCCGTGATGCTGCACCGCGCAGTGCTGGGCTCGTTCGAGCGCTTCATCGGCATGCTGATCGAGAACTTCGCGGGCAAGATGCCGCTCTGGCTCGCGCCGCGTCAGGTGGTCGTGGCCTCGATCGTCTCGGATGCCGACGACTACGTGCTGGAAGTGACGTCGAAGCTGCGCGCCGCCGGCATCCGCGCCGAGGCCGACACCCGCAACGAGAAGATCAATTACAAGGTCCGCGAGCACTCGCTCGGCAAGGTCCCCTATATCTTCGCGATCGGGATGAAAGAGGTCGAGGAACGCACCGTGTCTGTCCGCAAACTCGGCGACACCCGCACCTCCACGGTGGCAATCGACGAGATCGTCGAGCAGTTGATCACCGAATCGACGCCGCCCGATTTGCGCGGATAATTGCCGCAAATTCAGGCCGATCCGGAATTTTCACAGACCTGTGAGGGGCTTGCGCCCCTCACGGAATGTCATTGCATTTTTGCAATTCTCGGAGAGACTTGAATATGCGTGTGTTACAGACTTTCCTACCGCCTCGCTTCTGAAAAAGGCAGCCGGAAGACCCGAAAGAGACTGGCTGCACGGCCCGGACGCAATATCGCGCCGGGAGACTACGAAGGAGAAGACGGTAATGGCCACTGGCACCGTGAAATGGTTCAATTCCACCAAGGGTTACGGCTTCATCGCGCCCGACGAAGGCGGCAAGGACGTGTTCGTGCACATCTCTGCTGTCGAGCGTGCGGGTCTCAAGGGGCTCGATGACAATCAGAAGATCCAATATGAGCTGCAGTCGGGTCGCGACGGCCGCTCCTCGGCATCGGATCTGGTCCTGCTCTGATCTTAGGATCGGACGGTAAGGATTTGAAACGGCGCGCATCGCGGGATGCGCGCCGTTTTTCTGTCTCAGTCTTCGATGAGGGGCTCCCCTCTCAGAGCCACTCGGCCTGCGTGGCCTTCGCCCAGCCCAGCGTCAGCTTGTCGCCCTCGCGGATCACCGGGCGCTTCATCAGCGCGGGATGTTCGCCCAGCAGATCGGCGACGGGCTTTTCGCGCTCGCTTTCGGGCAGGTTGCGCCACGTCGTGGAGGCGCGGTTGACGATCTTGTCGCCGAAGGCCGCCTCGAATTCCGCGACCTCGGCCCCCGTCAGAGGCTCCGCCCGCACGTCGTGAAACTCCACGTCGCGCCCGGCCGCTTCCAGCGCCTTGCGCGCCTTGCGCACCGTGTCGCAGGTCGAAATCCCGTAAACGATCATATCCCCTCCTCCAGCGCGCCGTTATCCAGATGCAACACGCGGTCCATCTTGGCGGCGAGCTCCATGTTATGCGTCGCGATCAGCGCCGACAGACCCGTCTCGCGCACCAGCCCCATCAGCACGTCGAACACGGTATCCGAGGTGGCCGGGTCGAGATTGCCCGTGGGCTCGTCGGCCAGCAACAGGCTCGGCCCGTTCGCGAGCGCCCGGCAGAACGCCACGCGCTGCTGCTCACCCCCCGACAGCGCCGAGGGGCGGTGATCCATCCGGCCCGCCATACCGACGCGGCTCAAGAGGTCCTCGGCCCGCTCTTCCGCCGCCTTGCGGCTGACGCCATTGGCCAGCTGCGGCAGCACGATATTCTCGACCGCCGAGAACTCCGGCAGCAGGTGGTGGAACTGGTAGACGAAGCCCAGCTTCTCGCGCCGCGCCGCCGTGCGCTTGCCATCGCGCGCACCGGTCAGGTCCTCGCCATCGATCAGCACCCGCCCGGAATCGGGCGTGTCCAGCAGCCCCGCGATATGCAGAAGCGTCGATTTCCCCGCCCCCGAGGGCGCGACCAGCGCCACGACCTGCCCTTTCGGAATGGTCAGATCGAGACCTTTGAGCACCGTGATCTCGTTCGGCTTGCCCCGGTTGTAGCACTTTTCCAACTGTTCGCAGATCAGAACGTCATTCATAGCGCAGCGCCTCCACCGGGTTCATGCGCGCAGCACGGCGCGCCGGGAAGATGGTCACGATGAAGCTCAGCGTCAGCGACAGCGCCACCGCCTTGGTCACGTCCCAGGGCTGCAATTTCGCTGGCAGATGATAGATGCCGCGGATCGACGGGTCCCAGGCATCGCCACCATTGAGCCAGTTCACGAAGCCCATGACGTGGTCGATATTCACCGCGAACAGCACCCCGATCGCCAGCCCCGCAAGCGTTCCGATCACCCCGGTGAAGGCCCCGCACAGGAAGAAGACCCGCAGGATTGAGCCCTCGCTAAGCCCCATCGTGCGCAGGATGCCGATATCGCGACCCTTGTTCTTCACCAGCATGATCAGCCCCGAGGTGATATTCATCGAAGCGATCAGCACGAGGATCGAGAGGATGATGAACATCACGTTATCCTCGACCGAGAGCGCGCGCAGGAAGCTCGACGAGGCGTCCTTCCACGTCCACAAAAGCGTGCCCTTGCCGCTCGCATCCATGATCGCGGGCTCCCATTCGGCGATGCCTTCCGGATCGGCCACGTCGACGTCGATCTCATCCACCCCGCCTTCGCGGTTGAAGAAGCTCTGCGCCTCCTTGAACGGCATATAAAGCCGCGTCTGGTCGATGTCATACCGCCCGGCCGAGAACACATACGAGATCTTGTAGGCGTTCACCCGCGGGCTCGTGCCGGACGGCGTCTTGGCCCCGTTCGGCGAGATCACCTTGACCGTGTCGCCCACCGTCACGCCCAGATCGCGCGCCATCCCGATGCCGATCGCGATGCCTTCACCGTAATTGTCGATATCGCCCTGCGCGTCGTCGGAATGGGCGATATTGGGGATGTTCTTCAGATCCGACAGCGCCAGCCCGTAAACATCCGCCACGTTGGAGCGGTCGCCGAAGCTGACCATCGCCTGACCGCGCACGGCCGGGGCCGCGCTGACCACACCGGGGATCGCCTTGATCCGCTCGGTGCGCGCGGCATAGTCGCGGATCAGCTTGGAATAGACGCCCGAGCCCTCGGCCACTTCCATCGGCGCGGAATAGACCGTGATCTGCGGGTTCGAGCCGACGATAGTCGAGACGAACTCGGCGCGGAAGCCCGCGCGCACGGCAAGCGTCGCGATCAGGGCGGCCACGCCCAGTGCGATGCCGATCAGGGAAATCCATGTCATGACCGAGACGCCACCTTCGGCGCGGCGCGCGCGCAGATAGCGCCATGCGATCATGAACTCGAAACGGGAAAACGGGGCAGTGCGTGCGGCCATCGGCTCCATCCACGAAAATTCGGCGCAAGCTGGCGCGGCGGGGTCGAAAGGTCAAGCCTGCGCCCGGTCATAGCGGCGAGAGCGCGCCTGTTTCGGCTTGGTCGAAATATCCCGGGGGAGCCCGGAACGGGCGGGGGCAGAGCCCCCTATTTACAGCCCAGCGTGCCGGACACATCCGCCAGAAGCGGCGCCATGCCCTCGGCCAGATCGGCCGGGTAATCGGTCTGCACGGAGGCGAGCACCGGCCCACCCTCACAATCGAGCCGCGC
Source organism: Thioclava sp. F28-4 (assembly GCF_002020045.1). Taxonomy (NCBI): domain Bacteria; kingdom Pseudomonadati; phylum Pseudomonadota; class Alphaproteobacteria; order Rhodobacterales; family Paracoccaceae; genus Thioclava; species Thioclava sp. F28-4. The sequence goes on from NZ_MPZQ01000009.1 coordinate 53,390, forward strand.
GGTCTTGCGCAGCGTCACCTTGCCGAACGAGTCCTTGGAGCGGATTGCGAACCCGTCCTCGGTCACGTCATCCGACAGCACCGTATCGCCATCGAGCAGGATCGTGTGCAGCAGTTGTTCATGTGCCACCGTGAGGTCGCCCCCCTGATCGACATGGGCGCGCAACGCGACATGGGCGGTCTTGTGCGGGTCGATATCGGGGGCGGAGAACAGGATCCCGCCCCCCGGCATCTCATCCGACGTCCAGCCCTGCGGCACCTTGGCGGAGATGCCAAGCGCGTCGCTCGACCACGCCACTAGGCCCTGCCGGGCGCCCTGCCCCGAGCCTTCGGCCAAAGCGGGCCCGGCGAGCAGGCCCGCCGCGACCGCGCTGGCGGCAAAGATCAGATCAAAGCCCTTCATAGATGCCCACGATCTTCTCGACCGCCTCTTCCGCCGGCATCTCCTCGCTCTCGCCGGTGCGGCGGCAGGTCAGTTCCACCTTGTTCGCCGCGATCCCGCGCGGGCCGACGGTGATGCGCCACGGCAGGCCGATCAGGTCCATGGTGGCGAATTTCGCGCCCGCGCGCTCTTCGCGGTCGTCATAGAGCGGGTCGAGCCCGTGATCGAGGAACGCGCGGTAGAGCGCTTCGCAGGCGCTGTCGCAGCTGACATCGCCCTGCTTGAGATTGACGATACCGACATGGAACGGCGTCACCCCCTCGGGCCAGATGATGCCCTTGTCGTCGTGGTTCGCCTCGATCAGCGCGCCGACGAGACGGCTCACACCGATCCCGTGCGAGCCCATATGGACCGGGACTTTCGAACCGTCCGGGGTCTGGACACTCGCGCCCAGCGCCTCGGAATATTGCGTGCCGAAATAGAAGATCTGACCGACCTCGATGCCGCGCGCGACGCGGCGCCGCTCTTCCGGGACCTCGTTGAAGGCCGCCTCGTCATGGGTCTCGTCAGTGCGGGCATAGCGCGAAGTGAACTCTTCCAGCACGCTCTGGCACTGCGCCACGTCGTCATAATCGATCTCGCGGTCGCCGAAGGTCAGATCGGTGATCTCGCTGTCATAGAAGACCTCCGACTCGCCCGTCTCGGCCAGCACGAGGAATTCATGGGTGTAATCGCCGCCGATCGGGCCGCTATCGGCGCGCATCGGGATCGCCTGCAGCCCCATGCGCTCATAGGTGCGCAGATAGCTGACGAGATGGCGGTTATAGGCGTGCAGCGCGTCTTCCTTCGACAGATCGAAGTTGTAGCCGTCCTTCATCAGGAATTCGCGGCCGCGCATCACGCCGAAGCGCGGGCGGATCTCGTCGCGGAATTTCCACTGGATCTGATAGAGCGTCAGCGGCAGTTGCTTGTAGCTCGACACATGCGCGCGGAAGATGTCGGTCACCATCTCCTCGGCGGTGGGCGAGTAAAGCATATCTCGCCCCTGCCGGTCGGTGATCCGCAGCATCTCTTCGCCATAGCCGTCATAGCGGCCCGACTCGCGCCACAGATCTGCCGATTGCAGCGTCGGCATCTGGATCGCGAGATGGCCGGCACGCGCCTGCTCTTCATGCACGATCTGCTCGATCCGGCGCAGCACCTTGAAGCCCATCGGCAGCCAGGAATAGATCCCGGCCTGCTGCTGCTTGATCATACCCGCACGCAGCATCAGCCGATGCGAGGCGATCTGCGCCTCGGCGGGGGTTTCCTTGAGAACGGGAAGAAAATAGCGGGACAGGCGCATGAGCGGTCCTTCGAGGGTTGGTGTCAGACGTTGCGTTTGGCCTAGAGGAAACGGGGGCGTTGGGCAAGATGGTGGCGCAGGTTGCGGGTGTCGCCTATGAGGGGGCTCCGCCCCCGGCGCATCCGCGCCTCCCCCGGGATATTTCCGCCAAGAGGAAGGGGCGCGCGATCCTAGCCTTGATTTCCCACCGCATTTCGCCACGTTAGAGCGAACGCATCGCTTAAAAGGACCGCGCATGGCCCTGCCTGCCCGCCAGCAAGTCACCTATTGGTCCGTCGCCGCCTTGGTGCTGGTCCTGTCGCTGTGGTGGCTGGGCAATGTCATCCTGCCCTTCATCATGGGTGGCGCGATCGCCTATTTCCTCGACCCGCTCGCAGACCGGCTGGAGAAGCTGGGGCTGAGCCGCGCGGCCTCGACCGCGATCATCGGGCTGGTGACGGTTCTGATTTTCGTCGTGCTGGCGCTCGCCGTGGTGCCGATGCTGGCGCGGCAGTTGGGACAGCTCGTCGCCCTGGCGCCCGATCTTCTGGCCTCGTTGCAGACCTTCCTGAACGAGCGTTTCCCCAATCTCCTGCACAACTCGGTCGTGAACGACACGCTCAATACGCTCGGCACCGCGATCAAGGCGCGCGGCGGCGAATTGGCGGCGACCCTGCTGAGTTCGGCGATGACGCTGGTGAATGTCGTCGTCTTCATCGTCGTGGTGCCGGTCGTGGCCTTCTACATGCTGCTCGACTGGGACCGGATGGTCGCGAAGATCGACGGCTGGCTGCCGCGCGATCACGTCCACACGATCCGTACCATCGCGCGCGATATCGACCGGGTGCTGTCGGGCTTCGTGCGCGGTCAGGTCACGGTCTGCCTCGTGCTGGGCACTTTCTACGCGATCGCGCTGATGGCGGCGGGGCTCGATTTCGGGCTGCTGGTGGGCTCGGTCGCAGGCGCGCTGACCTTCATCCCCTATATCGGGGCGATCATCGGCGGCGCGCTCGCCATCGGCCTCGCGCTGTTCCAGTTCTGGGGCGAGTGGTTCAATATCGGCATCGTCGCGGGCATCTTCGTGCTCGGCCAGTTTCTCGAAGGCAATTTCGTCACCCCGAAACTCGTGGGCGATTCGGTCGGGCTGCATCCGCTCTGGCTGATCTTCGCGCTGTCCGCTTTCGGCACTTTGTTCGGTTTTGTTGGCATGTTGGTCGCCGTTCCCGTCGCTGCGGTGATCGGAGTGGTTGCGCGCTTCTTCATCGACCAATATCTGCAAGGGGCGCTTTACCGAGGGCAAACGGAGCGCGAGCCGACAGCCCATTCGCCGATCTCTCTCATCAACGAGGAGACCGGGGAAGTGACGGGCGCGACCGAGACGACCGAACACGAGAGCTGAGAATGGCCGAGCAGTTGACCTTCCCGCTGCACCTGCGTTCCGCGCAGGGGCGTGAAGACTTCTTCATCTCGCCAGCCAATGCGCTGGCGGTGACGACCCTCAATGCGCCCGAAACATGGCCGCTGGGCCGGATGATCCTGATCGGGCCGGAAGGCGCGGGCAAGACGCATCTCGCGACGATCTGGGCCGATGAACAGGGCGCCGACATCCTGCCCGCCCGCGATCTGACCGAAGAGATGGCCCCGGCCCTCGTCGCGAAAGGGGCCGCCGTGATCGAACGCGCCGAGAGGATCGGCGCGGATGAGGCGGGCCAGCGCGCGCTGTTTCACCTGCACAACCTGATGCAGGCCGAGGGCGGGCGGCTTTTGCTGACCGCGCGCACGCCGCCGCGCGACTGGGGGATGACCCTGCCCGATCTGATCAGCCGGATGGAGGCGACCGCGACCGTGCGGATCACGCCCCCCGATGACGCGCTGCTGGCGGCCGTGCTGGTGAAGCTGTTCTCGGACCGGCAACTGACCGTGCCGCCGAACCTGATCGGCTGGCTGGTCACGCGGATGGACCGCTCTCTGGCGACCGCGCGCAAACTGGTCGCGGCGCTCGATCGGCAGGCGCTCGCGCAGCGCCGTGCGATCACCCAAAGACTGGCGGCGGAGGTTCTGGACAGTCTCGACTGAGCCGCGCAAACTGTCACGGAGCCATTACAAAATCCAACGATAAGCGCGCCATGACCCAAGCAGATTTCCTCAAGACCCCCTTCCCCACGCCGATCACGCTGCCCGAGTCGGAGATCAGCGGACCGGGCCGGTTCTTCAACCGGGAATTGAGCTGGCTGGCCTTCAACTGGCGGGTGCTGGAAGAGTCGCGCAATCCGCGTGTGCCGCTGTTGGAGCGTGTGCGCTTCCTGTCGATCTCGGCCACCAATCTCGACGAATTCTACACCGTGCGCGTGGCGGGCCTGATGGAGCTTGTGCGCGAAAGCAACGTGAACGCCTCCGATGACGGGCTGACCCCGGCCGAGCAGCTGGAAAAGATCAACGCCAATGCCCGGCGGCTGATGGACACGCAGCAGGCGACGTGGTCGGCGCTCAAGCGTGAGATGGAGCGCGAGGGCATCCATGTGGTGAGCCGCTCGCGGCTGACCAAGCGCGATCTCGACTTCCTCTCAGATCACTTCCTCAACAACGTCTTCCCGGTGCTCTCGCCGCTGGCGATCGACCCCGCGCACCCGTTCCCCTTCATCCCGAATACCGGCTTCTGCCTCGCGCTGGAGCTGGAGCGCGAAAGCGATCAGCGCCGGTTGCAGGCGCTCTTGCCGATCCCGGCGCAGATCGACCGTTTCGTGCGGCTGCCGGGCGAGGCGCGCTTCCTGCCGCTCGAACAGCTTCTGATGCTGCATCTGAGCTCGCTCTTCCCGGGCTACAAGGATGTGGGCTCGTGCTCGTTCCGGGTGCTGCGCGACAGCGATCTGGAAGTCGAGGACGAGGCCGAAGACCTCGTGCGCGAATTCGAGACCGCGCTCAAGCGCCGCCGCCGCGGTCAGGTCATCCGCATGTCGGTTTCCCCGGGCGCTCCCGAGGACCTGCAAGCGCTGGTGATGCGAGAACTGCATGTCGATCCCGACGAGGTCGTCGAGGAAAAGGGCCTCGTGGGCATTGCCGATGTGAAGGAACTGATCCTGAACGAGCGGCCCGATCTGCTCTGGCCGACCTTCACCCCGCGCGTGCCCGAACGCGTGCAGGACCACGAGGGCGACATGTTCGCCGCGATCAAGCAGAAGGACATCCTTCTGCACCATCCCTACGAGACCTTCGATCTGGTGGTGCGCTTCATCGATCAGGCGGCGAACGATCCCAACGTGCTGGCGATCAAGCAGACGCTCTATCGGACGTCGAAGGACAGCCCCGTCGTCTCCTCGCTGTGTGAGGCGGCGGAGAACGGCAAGTCGGTGACCGCTCTCGTGGAGCTGAAAGCCCGGTTCGACGAGGCCGCCAATATCCGCCAGTCGCGCCGTCTGGAGCGCGCGGGCGCTCATGTCGTATACGGGTTCATCAACTACAAGACCCACGCCAAGATCTCGACCGTCGTGCGCCGCGAGGGCGACCATCTCGTGACCTACACCCATTACGGCACCGGCAACTACCACCCGATCACCGCGAAGATTTATACCGATCTGAGCTTCTTCACCTGCGACGCGGCGCTGGGGCGCGATGCGACGAAGGTTTTCAACTACCTCTCGGGCTATGTGCAGCCTGAAGGTCTGGAGAACCTCGCGATCTCGCCGATCACGCTGAAGCCGCGCCTGCTGGACCTGATCGACCGCGAGATCGAACACGCCAAGGCGGGCAAACCCGCGGCGATCTGGGCGAAGATGAACTCGCTGATCGAATCCGACGTGATCGACGCGCTCTACCGGGCGTCGCAGGCGGGGGTGAAAATCTCGCTCGTGATCCGCGGCATCTGCGGCATCCGCCCCGGCATCAAGGGCCTGTCCGAGAATATCCGCGTCAAATCCATCGTCGGACGGTTCCTCGAGCATTCGCGCATCGTGTGCTTCGGCAATGGCCATGCCCTGCCGTCGAACGACGCGCGGGTGTTCTTCTCCTCCGCCGACTGGATGGGACGCAACCTCAACCGCCGGGTGGAGACGCTGGTGGAGGCCAAGAACCCCACGGTGAAGGCGCAGATCGTCAGCCAGATCATGGCGGCGAACATGGCCGACGAGGCGCAGAGCTGGATTCTGCAGCCCGACGGCAAGTTCATCCGCCACCTGCCCGACGACCGCGAGGACCTGTTCTCCTGCCACCGGTTCTTCATGGAATACCCCTCGCTCTCGGGCCGGGGTTCCGCTGGGGCAAGCGACGTTCCCGAACTTGCCCATAGCTTCGACTAGCCCTAGCTTTGGGTGCGAACGACTCGAACGGACGGGCAGATGAGCAAAGACAAAGCGGCGCCGACAGTTGATGACAGCGACGATTGGGATCCGTTCGGCCAGCCTCTCTTCGATGACCCATCCGTGCGCGCGCTCTCGCGCGTCGGCGTCGTCGATATCGGCTCCAACTCGATCCGGATGGTGGTCTTCGACGGGGCGGCGCGCAGCCCCGCCTATTTCTTCAACGAGAAGGTCATGGCGGGCCTCGGCCAAGGGTTGGCGGAGACCGGCAGGCTCAATCCCGAGGGCCGCGAACGCGGGCTGACCGCGCTCAAACGCTTCGCCGCGCTCGCCGAGGGGATGGAGATCGGCCCGCTCACCTGCGTCGCCACCGCCGCGATGCGCGATGCCGAGGACGGCCCCGAGTTTCACCGCAAGATCGAGAAAGAGACCGGCCTCAAGGTCCATATCGTCGACGGGCTCGAAGAGGCGCGCCTCTCCGCGCAAGGGGTGCTTCTGGGCTGGCCCGAGGCCGAGGGCCTCGTCTGCGATATCGGCGGCAACTCGATGGAGCTGGCCGAGATCCGCGGCGGCAAGGTCTGGCGTCGGGCCACCTCGCAGCTTGGCCCCTTCCGTCTGCAGCAGATCGCGGGCGGCAAGAAGGCCATCACCGCCCATATTCAGGCGACGATGCAGGAGCTGGCCGAGAAGGTCGGCACCGAGCACGAACGCATCTACCTCGTCGGCGGCTCGTGGCGCGCCATCGCACGTCTCGACATGGAGCGGCGCGACTATCCGCTGCTCGTGCAGCACGAATACCGGATGAAGCCCGACGAGCTGGGCGAGACGATCGAGTGGATCGGCAAATCCGACATGGAGAAGCTGCGCGCGAAAACCGGCACCTCCTCGGCGCGGATGGAACTCGTCCCGCTGGCAAGTCAGGTGCTGCGCGAGCTGATCGCCACCTTCGAGCCCAAGGAGATCGACGTCTCCGCCTACGGCATCCGCGAAGGGCTGCTTTACGAGCAGATGCCCGAACGGCTGCGCCGCCGCGATCCGCTGGTGGAAGCCGCGCGCCATACCGAGCGCGTGATGAGCCGGATGCCCGGTTTCGGCAAGAAGCTCCACGCCTTCATCGAACCTATCTTCGGGCCGCTGCCGCCCGAGAAATTCCGCCTCGTGCGCGCGGCCTGCCTGCTGCATGACACGACGTGGCGCACCCATCCCGATTACCGCGCCGAGGCCTGTTTCGAGAACGTCACCCGCGCGAATTATTCGGCCATGTCCCACCCCGAGCGGATCTGGCTCGGCGTGGCGCTGCTGCACCGCTACAAGAACTCGCGCGGCGGATCGCGGCTGGAGCCGTTCCTGCCGCTGCAGACGGAAGAGCAGATTCAGGAGGCCGAGGTTCTGGGCAAGGCGATGCGCTTCGGCTCGATGTTCGCGACCCACAGCCCCGCCGATGCCGGCGAGCTGAAATATTCGGCCAAGAAGGGCGAGTTGGAACTGAAACTGACCAAGCGCGGCAAGGCGCTGATGGGCGAGGTTGCCGAGTCGCGCTTCCGCTCGCTTGCGAGTGCGTTGAAGGCCGAACCTATCATCACCGACTAAAGCTCGATCCCGCCCTCCGGGATCTCAACCGGCCCGCCCTGGTTCGGGCCGTCTTTCTGCGGCGCGTCCTCGGGCGGCTCGGTCATCAGGGGCGGCGGCGGCGGCGCGTCCGCGTTGCGCCGCATGATGATATCGCCATTGGGCAGCCGCTCGGGCGCGCCGTAATTCGACATGTCGTCAACCAGCGCGAGGAACTGGCGCAGCTTCGGCCCCAACTGGGCCGCAGCCTCCCCCAAGCCTTTCTGCATCTCGTCGAGCTGCGGCTTCATCTCGTCCATCAGCCCGCGAAACAGCATCTGCGCGCCCTCCTGCAACAAGGAGAACCCTTGATCGACGTCGCCGCCCTCCTCCTGCGCGGAGACGGGCGTTGCCAGAAGGGCGAGCGACAAAGCGAAGACAAGCGGCTGTTTCATAGCTCCGATCCTACGCTGAAGCGGCGCGAAAATCACGCCCCCCGATCACTCGATATCGACGGAGACGGGAAAATGATCGGACGCCTGCAAAAGCGCCTCGCGCAATTCGGGCACGCGGTAGATATGGGGGTCGTCGAACGGGTGCCAGATACGCCACTTCGTCGCCCGGGCCGCCAGATCGGGCGAGAGCATCACGTAATCCAGCATGGCCGAGAAATACTGCTTCTGATCGACGAGGTAGAACCGCGCGGAACTGGGGGCTGCGGCCGTACGATGCGCTTTCGACAGCCGCGCATGGGGATCGTGAAGCCGCTCCGCGTCCGGCCCGCCCTCGCCCGCGACGATCTCCACGCCCGAGCGTCCGAACAGCTTCTCGTATTCGTCGAGCCCCGGACCGTCGTTGAAATCCCCCAGCACGATCAGGCTGTCGCCCGCCGCGAGATGTTCTTCCACGCGGCCCCGGATCCAGATCGACTGCGCCAATTGCTTGCGCCGGTTCTCGATCGCCATGCGGGTGGCTGTCTCGAGGCTCGTTGCGCCATGCGGGGCTTTCGACTTCACATGCACGCCGATCAGCCGAAGCACTTCCCCGCTCTGGGTTCCCAGCGCGACTTCGAGGGGTGGCTTGGAAAAGGTGACCGTATCCATCCGCGCATCGATATCGAGGTCGATCCGCAGGCTGCCATCGAAGCGCGGCCACGCCTCCGAACTTTGCGGATCATGCCGCGCCGTCACGACATCGGGATCATAAAGCAGCGCCAATTCCTGCTGCGTGTCGTTGGAAAAGCCCAGAAGCGCGCGACGCTGGCGCAGCCCGAACCGCTCCGCAAAGCCTTCGAGCATATCCACCGTCTTGTGGCGATGATTGTCGTCGGGCGCCTCGACAACCAGAAGCACATCGGCCTCCAGCGCGCTCATCACGATCGCGATCGCCCCGGTTTGCTGGCTACGCGTCACGTTGTAGCGCGCCGACCATTCACCATCGTCGAGAAGCGTCCCGTTGCGCGCGAAAAGGCTGTTGAACCACTCGATATTCCAAGTGGCGATCCGCATCACGCCTCCGCATGGCTGGCGCGGATTTCCTCCCAGGCCTTGTTGAGCGCAATGACCCGCGCCTGAGACAGCTGCACGGCTTCCTCAGGCAGACCGCGGGCAATCGCCCGGTCGGGATGGGCCTCGCGCACCTTGTTGCGCCAGACCTTGCGCACCTGATCGAGCGGCGTGCCCGGCTCGACCTCCAGCACGGTCCACGGATCGGGATCGGCATCTTCCACGAAGGCCGACCGCATCGCGCGGAAACAGCATTCCTCCAGCCCGAAAATCCGCGCGACTTCCAGCAGGAAGGCATCCTCGCCCTCGTGGTAATCGCCATCGGCCAGCGCGATAAAGAACAGGCCTTCGAGCACGTCCTTCAGCACATCCGCGCCGGGGCCGAACATGTTGGCGATCTTGCGGGCATAAGCGTCGAAGCCCGCCACATCGGTGCGCGCCATGTTGAAAACGCGCGCGGCATTGGCTTCCTCTTCCGGCGGGATCTGGAAGATGCGCCGGAACGCCGCGACCTCGTCGCGCGTGACCTGCCCGTCGGCCTTCGCCATCTTCGCCCCCAGCGCGATCACCGCGATGGTGAAAGCGACCGAGCGTTCCGGCGGCTGGCGCAGATTGTCGAAAACGGTCGACAGCGCCTCCCCCCGCCCGAGAGCGGAGAGCGCCTGCGCGATACGCGACCAAAGGGAGATGGGCTTGTCCATGATTCAAGTCTAGCCGCGCTGCGGCGGAAATGCACCCGCGCAAATCCGCCCTGTGATTAAATCGTTGTAATGTTTTGAAATGACTGGCGGCGCGCAGAGTTCCCCCGCGCGCCGCCCAAATTCAAAGCAAAGCCCGAACTTCGCCTTGGTCAAAATATCCCGGGGGGCGCGTCAGCGCGGGGGCAGAGCCCCCTCGCCCGTGCCACCTCTCCCGCGCCCTCAGGCCCTCGCCCTCAGGACCGCGCCTGACGCACGATGTCGAGGATCTCGCGCGCGGCCAGCGGGATGTTTGTCCCCGGCCCGAAGATCGCCTTCACGCCCGCCTTTTTGAGGTAGTCGTAATCCTGCTGCGGGATCACGCCGCCGCAGATCACGATGATATCCTCGGCACCCTTTTCCTTGAGCGCTTCGATCAGCTTCGGTGCCAGCGTCTTGTGACCCGCCGCCTGCGACGAAATCCCGACCACATGCACGTCGTTGTCGATCGCGTCCTGCGCGGCTTCTTCCGGCGTCTGGAACAGCGGGCCCACATCGACGTCGAAGCCGATATCGGCGAAGGCCGTCGCGATCACCTTGGCGCCGCGGTCGTGGCCATCCTGCCCCATCTTCACCACCAGCATCCGCGGGCGGCGGCCCTCTTCCTCGGCGAAGGTCTCGACGTCCTTCTGGATCTGGGCGAAGCCTTCGTCGCCGTCATAGGCCGCACCGTAGACACCAGCCAAAGTCTTCACCTCGGCGCGGTGACGTCCGAACACCTTTTCCATCGCCATCGAAATCTCTCCCACAGAGGCCCGGGCGCGTGCAGCTTCCACCGCCGCTTCGAGCAGGTTGCCACCCTCGGAGGCGCGGCGCGTCAGTTCCGTCAGCGCCGCCTCGCAGGCCGCCTCGTCGCGGCTTGCGCGCATCTTCTCGAGCCGCGCGATCTGGTTGTCGCGCACCTTCGCATTGTCGATATCAAGAATATCCAGCTCGTCCTCGGTCTCGCGGCGATACTTGTTCACCCCGACCACAACATCCTCGCCCCGGTCGATCAGCGCCTGACGCCGGGCGGCGGTTTCCTCGATGCGCAGCTTGGGCATGCCCGAGGCCACGGCCTTGGTCATGCCGCCCATCTCCTCGACTTCCTCGATCAGCTCCCACGCCTTCTCGGCCAGTTCCGCCGTGAGGCTTTCGACGTAGTAGGAGCCCGCGAGCGGATCGACCACGTTGGTGATCCCGGTCTCTTCCTGCAAGATCAGCTGCGTGTTGCGCGCGATCCGGGCCGAGAACTCGGTGGGCAGCGCGATCGCCTCGTCGAGCGCGTTGGTGTGGAGCGATTGCGTGCCGCCAAGCGCCGCCGACATCGCCTCGTACGCCGTGCGGATCACGTTGTTATAGGGATCCTGCTCGGCCAGCGAGACGCCCGAGGTCTGGCAGTGCGTGCGCAGCATCGAGCTTTGCGGCTTCTTCGGCTCGAACTCTTCCATGATCCGGCTCCACAGCAGGCGCGCCGCGCGCAGCTTGGCGGCCTCCATGAAGAAATTCATCCCGATCGCGAAGAAGAAGCTCAGGCGGCCTGCGAACTTGTCGACATCCATCCCCGCCTTGATCGCGGTGCGCACGTATTCGCGCCCGTCCGCCAGCGTGTAGGCCAGCTCCTGCACGAGGTTCGCACCCGCCTCCTGCATGTGGTAACCCGAGATCGAAATCGAGTTGAAACGCGGCATCTCGTTCGAGGTGTATTCGATGATATCCGCGATGATCCGCATCGAAGGCTCGGGCGGATAGATATAGGTGTTGCGGACCATGAACTCCTTGAGGATGTCGTTCTGGATCGTGCCCGACAGAACGCTGCGGTCATGGCCCTGCTCTTCGCCGGTGACGATGAAGTTGGCGAGGATCGGGATCACCGCGCCGTTCATCGTCATCGAGACCGAAATCTGATCGAGCGGGATACCGTCGAACAGGATCTTCATGTCCTCGACGCTGTCGATCGCCACGCCCGCCTTGCCGACATCGCCCTCGACGCGCGGATGGTCACTGTCATAGCCGCGGTGGGTCGCGAGGTCGAAGGCCACCGACACGCCCTGCTGCCCGGCGGCCAGCGCCTTGCGGTAGAAGGCGTTCGACTCCTCGGCGGTCGAGAAGCCCGCATATTGCCGGATCGTCCACGGACGGCCCGCATACATCGTGGCGCGCGGGCCGCGCGTGAAAGGCGACAGGCCCGGCATGGTGCCCAGATGGTCGAGCCCGTCCACGTCCTCTTCGGTGTAAAGCGGCTTGACCGCGATCCCTTCGAGCGTGTTCCAGGTCAGGTCCTCGAACGGCCTGCCACGCAGTTCCTTCTCGGCGAGCTTACGCCAGTCCTCTTTCTTGTCCGTCATGGCCAAATCCTTCTTCCACTGTCGCCGCGGCGGGTGTCTTCCCCGCGTCTTCGGCCGTCATTTCCACGAAATTCAGTCCCGGCGGCGCGCGGCGCAGCCAGGTCAGATCCTCCAGATAGCGGGCGGTCATCTGCGCGCGCTGCACCTGATCGAAAGGCATCCAGCGTCCCGGCCCCGCCGCGACGCGATGCCCGGCGCGCAGCAGCCCCTCGCGCAGCGCCGCGCGTCCCGGGGCCGCGTTTCGCCGTTTGCGGGCATCGAACAGCCCGGCAGGCAGGCCTTCGCCCGGCACAAGCGCCTGAAGCTGGGCCTGCGGCTCCGCCCCCAGCGCCTCATGGCTCCACACCGTGACGGTGGCGCCAAGCGCTGTCTGCGCCTGCGCGATCACCTCCGGCCAGCCGCGCGGATGATCGGCAAGCCGCGCAAGTCCGCGCGCATCGGGCAGGCCAGTGCCCCGCCCGGCCATCACCGACAGCACCGAAGACCACCACATATCATAGCGCCGCATCGACAGCGCCACGCCGCCCAGATGCTCGCCCAGCACCTGCCGCGCACGCTCCAGCCGCCCCGCCGCATCCGGGTAGAGCGTCAGCATGTCCACGCATTGCGGCATCGCGCCCAGCAGATTTTCCTCCGAGATCACCAGATGGCGCATCCCCTGATCGGCGAGCCGATCCAGCTCGAACGCCAGCGCGGTTCGCAGCCGCGACAGCGCCGTTCCATCCTCGGGCGTCACCAGATCGGGGCGCTTCACCAGCCCCGAGAACAGCCCCGCCCGCGTACGGTCCGGCCCCCAATAGGCGATCCCGCCTGCGGCCAGCGCGTCGGCGTTTTGCAGCATCCACGCCTGAAACGTCGTCGTCGCGGTGCGATGCGCCCCGATATGCAAAATGACATCCATGCCCGGCCCCCACGGCCCCGGGTCCAAGCGGCACCCTACCGCAGCCCCGAAAACCCGGCGCCAGTCTGCACCGCGAGTCCTTGCGCGGCGCTTAAAGGACGCATTTGGCGAAAATTCGCACGGTCCGGCATGGTGCGAGGGGGCTCGCGCGCATATATCAGGAACGAGAGAGGAGCCCATGACCCGTCTATTATCCCTTGGACTCGCTGCATTTCTTGCGCTGACGCCCTTCGCGGCCGCAGCCCAGGACAGCACCGTCGATCTCGCCGTGGCAGAGCCCGAGGTCATGCCCCCCTTCGCACCGGTCGATGGGGCGGATGCGGATCTGGACGCGTTCGTCTGGCAAAAACGGCCCATCGTGGTATTCGCCGACAGTCCGCTCGACCCGGCCTTCAAGGAGCAGATCCGGTATCTGAAGGACCATTGGGCGGAATTGGCCCGGCGCGACGTCGTCGTCATCACGGACACCACGCCCGATCCGGCCAGCGACGTGCGCCGCACGCTGCGCCCGCGCGGGTTCTCCCTCGTCATCATCGCCAAGGACGGCACGGTGAACCTGCGCAAGCCCGCCCCGTGGGACGCGCGCGAGATCGTCCGTTCGATCGACAAGATGCCGATCCGGCGCGACGAAATCCGCGAAGAGCGCGGCTTCTGACCACATCCCCGCACAACACCGCGCGCCAATAGATCGCACCCCGCCGTGGCGGGGTGAGCCGGTCGCCCGGCCTCCCTATGCCACGGCGCGGGCGTCACTTATTCGAACTCCATGATGATGTCGTCGACGGCAAGGCTCGCGCCCGCCTCGGCGTTGATCTTCTTCACGGTGCCCTTCTTCTCGGCGCGCAGGATGTTCTCCATCTTCATCGCCTCGACGGTGGCCAGCGGCTGACCCTCCTGCACTTCCGCGCCTTCCTCGACCGAGATCTTCACGACGAGACCCGGCATCGGGCAGAGCAGGAATTTCGAGGTATCCGGCGGCAGTTTCACCGGCATCAGCTGCGCGAGCTCGAACTGGCGCGGCGTGCGGACGTGGACCTTCAGATCGGCGCCGCGCACCCGGATGCGGAAGCCCATCGGGATCTTGCCGACTTTCAGCACCAGCGGCGCGCCGTTCACGGTCAATTCGGCCAGCGGGTCGCCCGGCGTCCAGTCACTCTCGACGCGCATCTCCTCGCCATCCTCGAAGATGATGGTGGAGCCATGGCGATCCGCGTTCACCTTCAGCTTGAAATCCTCATCCTGAAGCGAGACCGCCCAATCCACGCCGACCTTGCGCTCGTGGTTGCCGAGCGTGCCGGAGATCTTCGTGCGCCGGATCTCGGCCACGCGCTCCATCGCCGCGGTGGCCGCCGCGACCTTGCGCAGCATCCCCTCGTCCAGCGTCACGCCGTTGAACCCTTCGGGATATTCCTCTTCGATGAAGGCGGTGGTGATGTTGCCGGTCACGAAACGCTCGTGATCCATCACAGCCGCACAGAACGGCAGGTTGTGACCGATGCCCTCGACCTCGAACATATCGAGCGCGAGACGCATCTCTTCGATGGCCTCGCCACGGCTCGGCGCCCAAGTGCAGAGCTTGGCGATCATCGGGTCGTAGAACATCGAAATCTCGCCGCCCTCGAAGACGCCGGTATCGTTGCGCACGATGCCGCCCGTCGCGGTCTTGCCTTCCACCGGCGGGCGGTAGCGGGTCAGACGCCCGATCGAGGGCAGGAAGTTGCGATAGGGATCCTCGGCGTAGAGGCGGCTCTCGATGGCCCAGCCGTTGATGCCGATATCTTCCTGTTTCATCGGGAGTTTCTCGCCATCGGCCACGCGGATCATCTGCTCAACGAGGTCGATGCCAGTGATCAGCTCGGTGACCGGGTGCTCCACCTGAAGGCGGGTGTTCATCTCGAGGAAGTAGAAGTTCTTGTCGCCATCGACGATGAATTCCACCGTGCCCGCGCTGCAGTAATCCACCGCTTTCGACAGGGCTACGGCCTGCTCGCCCATCGCCTTGCGCGTCTCGGGGTCGAGGAAGGGCGACGGCGCCTCTTCGATGACCTTCTGGTTGCGGCGCTGGATCGAGCATTCGCGCTCGTTCAGATAGACGCAGTTGCCGTGCTTGTCGGCGAGCACCTGAATTTCGATGTGGCGCGGTTGCGTCACGAATTTCTCGATGAAGATACGGTCGTCGCCGAAGCTGTTCGCGGCCTCGTTCTTGGACGACTGGAAGCCCTCGCGCGCCTCTTCGGCATTCCAAGCGATACGCATCCCCTTGCCGCCACCACCGGCGGAAGCCTTGATCATCACCGGGTAGCCGATCTCGTCGGAGATCTTCACCGCCTCGTCGGCATCCGCGATCAGCCCCATGTAGCCGGGCACGGTCGACACGCCCGCCTCTTTCGCGAGCTTCTTCGAGGTGATCTTGTCGCCCATCGCCTCGATTGCGCCCGAGGGCGGACCGATGAAGGCGACGCCCTCTTTCTCGAGCGCCTCGGCGAATTTCTTGTTCTCCGACAGGAAGCCGTAGCCCGGGTGAACCGCCTCGGCGCCCGACTGTCGGATCGCATCCATGATCTTGTCGATCACGATATAGGACTGGTTCGCGGGCGGCGGGCCGATATGGATCGCCTCGTCGGCCATCTGGACATGCAGCGCCTGCGCATCGGCATCGGAATAGACGGCGACCGTCTTGATCCCCATCTTCTGCGCCGACTTGATGACGCGGCAAGCGATCTCGCCACGGTTGGCGATCAGGATTTTCTTGAACATGTCAGGCCCTTCCCTTCCGGTGCGGGAGGGGCATCCCCCCGCCCCGCGTGTCGTGTTCATGATGTGAGACAAAAGAAAAACCGCCACCGGGGCGTGCAGCCCCGATGGCGGTCGAATAGCGATCGGACGCGGCGAAAGCCGCGCAGATGTGCTTAGTACGAGCGCTGGCAGACGCCTGCGTCGTCGCAATACGTGCCTGCGAGCGCGCCGAGAGCCGCGCCGGTGAGCGCGTTGTTGTCGGTCGCATCCGCGATGATCGCGCCGCCGGCCGCACCGGCGAGGGCGCGCTGGCCGTCGGTTTGCATGCAGCCTGCGAGAGCGAGGCCGGCAACGAGAAGAAGGATCGGGGTTTTGCGCATGGGAAACTGCCTCCAATAGCGGTTATGATTGGACGCGAGTTTATCGCGGCGCCGTGAAAAGCCAACGGCGAAAACGCGAGCTGAAGCCCCATCGGCGAGCTATCGCCGCTCCCCTTCACATCTTGGCGGAGCCCCCCTTGACCCCCGAAAGAAAAAAGCTGCGGCCCGACCATAAGATCAGGCCGCAGGAATAGGGAAGGGGTAGGGATATTAAACAAGCCGCGGGTGTTGGGGACAGTACGGCTTGCCCGCTCAATGTGACCGCGCGCACCGGCGATTGCAAAGGCGAAATCCTTGCAACCATGAGGTTCGGCGGCATGCCGCCATTTCGCGCAGGACATCAGCGAAATCATGCCCAATCCTCATCCTCGTCATCATCGAAGGTGAAGGCGTCGGGATCGGCGAAGACCTCCGGGAAGGAGGCTTCCGCGCGTTTCACGTCGATTTTGAGAAGCGCCTCGTAGCTTTCGGGATCGAACGGATCCTCGGCGGCCACCACCTCGCGCCCGAAGAGCCAGCTCAACCGGCCCGCATCGAGATTGCCGCGCTCGAACGGCTCTTCGCCGAACTGCGCCCAGAGCGCGGCCATGAAGCCCGCATCGGCCTTGCGATCGCCATGACCGCGATCGGCATAGCGTTCACGCCGGATGAGTTTCGTCGCGCCCTTCTTGTTGGCGCGGCGAATGGTGAATTGATAATCCGTCGAGGGTAACCGCGACGGGAAACCGCGATGCTTCAGCATGACGCGCCCTCCCCTTTGAAGATGTTGGGACGGCGCGTGCTGAGCGTTAGCAGTGCAACACTGTTACCCGCGCGTCGGGTCGTTCGGAGTTGTCGAGCGAGGCGTTCCCGTCGGCTGACGCATTGATCCGCCGCGCGGCTCGGGCACACATTGTGCCGGTCGCTGCGTTGTTGCGGCAGTTGCCATTTCGAGCGGTCCGCATTCGAGCGGACAGTCGGGCACGGAAGCCGGGTATTGCGAGTCGACGAGCCGGCCGGTCGGTCGGCAGGAGCCGCCAACTGGGCCGCCATATTTGCCGGTATAGACCGGCTCCACGGTGACCGGTGCAGGCTCCGGCTTGGGCGCACAACCCACAAGCAGGGCCGCGCAGGCCATAGCACCCAGAGAAATTCGAACCATCTCACTCTCCCCCATTCTTTGTTGGAATGGTTAGGAGCATACTCCAAAAGGCAAATTTCCGCTAGGTAAACGTATTGCGGGACGCAAAGCGCCACCGCGCCCGCAGGGATCGCGGAGGCAAGGCGACGGCTGCCGCCCCGCCCCGCACGCAGATTATTTGTACTTGCCGGTGTAGGTCGGCTCGGTCGTGACGGCCACCGGCGCGGGCTCGGGCTTGGGCGCGCAGGCTGCGACGAAGGCCACGAGGCCAAGCGCGATGAGAGCTTTCGACATGTCGTTCTCCTGTCCAAGGGGGCGCCCGCCCCGATCTCGGCGAGGTCCGGCACGACCCGTTTCAATGCGGGGACCGAAATTGCTTTCCCCAAGGGCAGGTTAGCCTGCAAATCCCGCTCACGAAAGCGCGATTTAGCCGTGAGCGGCTGCGCTTGCGCGCGCCCCGGCATCATGCCCTCCAAGCTGTGATCTGCGGTTCCGGCCAAAGCCATCAGAAAAACTCCCAAACGCAGTTTCCGTCCTCGACGGAAAAGCTGTCGAAATATTGCACCACCTCGGGGGCGGCATCGCCGAACGGCACGATCTGGTCCGACAGGCTCACCATCACCTGCGCGGGCTCCGGACCGGGCTGCGGCAGGCGCGGCACCACCCACCCGTTGCACAGCGCCTCGATATCCTTCAGCGCGATATCGGAGGACAGCGGACTGCGCCCTCCGATCTGCGGCGCAAGGAAGCGAAAGCGATAGGTCAGCCCGTCCGGCCCGGCCTCGTTATGGATCACGTCGATCCACCAGACCTTTTGCCCCGACGGGACCGGGATCGCATCGCCCTTCGTCCCCTCCGGCCCATCGCCCGGCCCCAGATCCTCACCCAGATTGCCCGGATGCATCATCGCACCGTAATCGGGCACCGGCGGCACCTCCCGCAGCTCCTGAGCCGATGCGGGCAATGCCAGCACCAGCCCGGCGAGAGCGCCGGGCAAGAGCGTCGTGATCCTCGGCCTGCCCGTCATGCGCCTCCTCAGAGCGGGATGTTATCGTGCTTCTTCCACGGGTTGGACAGCTTCTTCGAGCGCAGCGCCGCAAAGGCACGGGCCACCCGGCGACGCGTCGAGCGCGGCTGGATCACCTCGTCGATGAAGCCCTTCTCGGCCGCCACGAACGGGTTCGCGAAACGGTCCTCATAATCGGCGGTGCGCTTGGCGATCTTCTCGGGTTCGCCCAGCTCCGAGCGGTAGAGAATTTCGACCGCGCCCTTGGCGCCCATCACCGCGATTTCCGCGGTCGGCCAGGCGTAGTTGAAATCGCCACGCAGGTGCTTGGAGGACATAACGTCATAGGCCCCGCCATAGGCTTTGCGGGTGATGACGGTGACCTTCGGCACGGTCGCCTCGCCATAGGCGAAGAGCAGCTTCGCGCCGTGCTTGATGACGCCGTTATATTCCTGGCTGGTGCCCGGCAGGAAGCCCGGCACGTCGACAAGCGTCAGGATCGGGATTTCGAACGCGTCGCAGAAGCGCACGAAGCGCGCGGCCTTGCGGCTGGAATCGATGTCCAGACAGCCCGCCAGCACCATCGGCTGGTTCGCGACCACACCGACCGTCTGACCTTCGAGACGGATGAAGCCAGTGATGATATTGCCCGCGAAATCCTTCTGAATCTCGAAGAAATCCCCCTCATCCGCGATTTTCAGGATCAGTTCCTTCATATCGTAGGGGGTGTTCGCGTTCGACGGCACCAGCGTGTCGAGCGACGCCTCGATCCGGTCCACCTCGTCGAAGAAGGGCCGCACGGGAGCCTTCTCGCGGTTCGACAGCGGCAGGAAGTCGATCAGGCGGCGAGTCTCGAACAGCGCCTCGACGTCGTTCTCATAGGCGCCGTCGGCGACCGAGCTCTTCTTGGTATGGGTGGACGCGCCGCCCAGCTCCTCGGCCGTCACATGCTCGTTCGTGACCGTCTTCACAACGTCGGGGCCGGTGACGAACATGTACGACGTGTCCTTCACCATGAAGATGAAATCCGTCATCGCGGGCGAATAGACCGCACCGCCCGCGCACGGGCCCATGATGAGGCTGATTTGCGGCACCACGCCCGAGGCCATGATGTTGCGCTGGAACACGTCCGCATAGCCCGCAAGCGACGCCACGCCTTCCTGAATCCGCGCACCGCCCGAATCGTTGATCCCGATCACCGGCGCACCGTTCTGCACCGCCATATCCATGATCTTGCAGATCTTCTCGGCATGGGTTTCCGACAGCGAGCCGCCGAAGACCGTGAAATCTTGGCTGAACACATAGACCATGCGCCCGTTCACGGTGCCCCAGCCGGTGACGACGCCGTCGCCATAGGGCTTGCTCTCTTCCATCCCGAAATCGGTGCAGCGATGGGTTTTGAACATGTCGAACTCTTCGAAAGAGCCCTCGTCGAGCAGCAATTCGATCCGCTCGCGCGCGGTCAGCTTGCCCTTCTTGTGCTGCGCCTCGATGCGTTTCTCGCCGCCACCTAGGCGGGCTTCGTCGCGCCGATGCTCCAGCTCCTTCAGGATGTCTCTCATGAGGGTCCTCCGCATAATTTCCCGGCACACTATTCCGAACGCAACAATCTTACAAAGGGGATTCGAGAAAATTTGCAAATAATTGGCAAGCAACGGATAGCGAATTGCATAACTGCGAAGTCCGCCGCTGATCGAAGCCTATCCACGGTTGCTCCCGCGAAGCCGCTTCTGACCCGGGAAAATTTGACGCGGGATTTTTGCAAAGCTACAAATTCTTTTGCAAAGGGAGAGGCAGATGGCGACTCAGAAACTCTATGCCGGTGTGAAACTACGCGAAACCCGCACGCGGCTCGGCCTGACCCAGAAAGCCTTCGCCGAGCGGCTCGGCGTGTCGCTGCCCTATCTCAACCAGATGGAGAACAACCACCGCCCGGTCTCGGCGCAGGTCGTGCTGGCGCTGGCGAGCGAATTCGGCCTTGACGTGACCGAACTCTCGGCAGGCGACGCGGAGCGGCTGGTCTCGGACATGCGCGAAGCGCTGGCCGACCCGATCTTCTCCGATGGCGCGCCGCCCTTGGCCGATCTGCGGCTCGCGGCGTCCAACGCACCCGCCCTCGCCCGGTCCTTCCTCGAACTGCACCGCGCCTATCGCCAAACCCATGAACGCCTCGCCTCGCTCGACGAAGCCCTGGGCCGCGAAGGCGCGCAAACGGTGGTATCCCCCTGGGAAGAGGTCCGCGACTTCTTCCACTATTGCGACAATTACATCGACGCCGTCGACCGCGCCGCCGAGCGCTATTCCTGCCGCGATGGCAATCGGTTGGAGCCCATTCCTCATGCGATCGACACCCTCGCGAAACGGGGCATCGACGTGCAGTTTTCCGACATTTCGCAACTGCGCGAGCGTGACGGCAATCGCCTTCTGATCAACGCCCATGCGGGCCGCCCGACGCAGGCGTTCCAACTGCTCCATCAGGTCGCGCTGATGACCCAAAACGACCTGTTGGAGGCGACGCTCGACCTCGCGCGCTTCCAGTCCGACACCGCCCGCGCTATCGCCAAGATCGGTCTGGCCAACTACTTCGCGGGCGCAGCCCTTTTGCCCTACCGCCCCTTTCTGGAGGCGGCGCAGGACACACGCCACGATCTGGAGCGGCTCTGCGACATTTTCACCGCCTCGACCGAGCAGGTCGCCCACCGCCTCTCGACCCTGCAACGGCCCGGCGCGAAGGGCATCCCCTTCTTCTTCGTCCGCGTCGATCAGGCCGGCACGATCACCAAGCGCCACTCCGCCACGCGACTACAATTCGCCCGGTTCGGCGGTGCCTGCCCGCTCTGGAACGTCCACCAAGCCTTTGAGACACCGACGAAATTCCTGCGACAACTCGCTGAGACCCCCGATGGCGTGCGCTATCTCTGCCTCGCGCGCGACGTCTCGAAATCGGGCGGCAGTTTCACCGCGCCCGTGCGGCGCTACGCGATCTGTCTGGGCTGCGAGGTGAGCCACGCGAAGGGGCTCGTTTATGCCGACGATATGGAGCTCGGCAATCCCAAGGCCTACCAGCCGATCGGGATCTCCTGCCGAATCTGCGAGCGCAAGGATTGCCACCAGCGCTCGGTTCCGCCGCTGGAACGCCGGCTGCATGTCGATCCTGACCATCGCGGCCTTTTGCCCTACGACATCGCATAGAAAAACGCCCCGGGGCCGAAGTCCCGGGGCGTCTCACCAAAATCACTCGTTACCCTACAACTCAGGCGTCGGCGGTGCCCAGCATCCGCGCGATCTCGTCCTTCACTGCGGCGCGTTGCTTGCGCAGGTCGGTCTCGGCCAAGCTGTCCATCGGCTCCACATTCGTCTCGGCCCGGTGCACGCGATCATTGAGCGCGTCATAATCGTCCAACAATTTTGCAAAATGCGCGTTGGAGATTTTCAACTCGTGAATGCGATCGAGTTGCGTGGGGAATTCTTCTTGCAGCGTGTGCGGCGTATTGGCCATGTCGCTCCCTTTCCTTGCTGTCGGACCGACACTAGACCACCGCGACTCGGCTCACTTTGATGCGCATCAAATCAGCCGCCCGCGCGACGCCATCCTGCGGATTTTGCCTCGGCTTCAGTGCAGAACCACCGCTCGCCCTTGGCCTCATTGATCCGCGTGGCGGCATAAGAGCGCGTGCCCGGCAGGTGATAGAGTCGCCCGCGCCCGGAAATATTGCCTTTGATTGCGCAATTTCCCGGCGGACTCTGAACTTTGGCCGCTGCACGGACCTTTGCGGGCCGCTCCGCCGCGCCCTGCCAGACGCCGAGCCCCGCGCGCCGCGCCCGCTCCTCCTGCGACACGTAATCGCGCGAATATTTCCGATAGGCGAAGGCCGCCCCGCGCGCGACCATCTCGGCATTCAGGTCGCGCCCGCCTGCCCGGCACACCGCGATCAGCCGCCCGTAGCGATCTTCCTCATCGCCCGAGCAGCGCACCCCCTGCCCCGCAAGCCGCTGCAGCTCCGCCGTCGCCGCCCGTCCGCAGGCCCAGCGCACACCCTGCGCCGTCTTGCAGCTTTGCTTCGCCTCCGGCGCGTCGATCCCGAAAAGCCGCACCCGCGTGTTCTGGACCACCAGCGTATCGCCATCGACGACGCGCGGCAGACCGGTCACCGTGGCCGCCGAAAGCTGCGAGGCGGCGGGCGCCGCCAGAAGAACGAGGAGTGAACAAATCCTTAACATGCCCCAGATATCGGCGGAACTGATCTCGCACGCAACAGATTTCGTAGCTGAATAGTAAACGCGAAACTTGGGAGCCCCACATGTCCGACGCACTCAACCTGATCGGCCGCATCCTGATCGCTCTGCTGTTCTTCGGCGGCGCGGTGCAGAAAGTCACCGATCCGCAAATGGTCGAGGAGATGATCGGCTGGCTTGGCCTGCCCGGCTGGCTGGTCTGGCCTGTGGCGCTGTTCAACCTGATCGCGGCGCTCGGCCTGATCTTCGGCCCGAAGGTGCGGGGCTGGGCGCTGATCCTTGCGGGCTATTGCATCTTCACCAGCTGGTTTCACTGGCAGCTGCGCGCCGACCCGTGGCAGGTGACGATCTTCGTGAAAAACTGGGCGATCGCGGGCGGACTTTTGATCCTCGCGGCGCAAGGGCCGGGGCGCTATGCCCTCAACCTCCCGCGCCGCGAGAACGGTTAACTCAGCGCTGCGCCACCTGCCAGTTCGGCGCCACCCATGGCTCGAGGTTCTCGCGCGCGAGCGGCGCGCGGCCCAGCAGGTGATCGGCCATCTTCTCGCCCACCATGATCGAGGGCGCGTTCAGATTGCCATTGGTGATGCGCGGGAAGACCGAGCTGTCGGCGACCCGCAGCCCCTCCACCCCGATCACGCGGCCTTCGGGATCGACGACGGCGCTCGGATCGTCCGCCGCCCCCATCTTCGCGGTGCCGCAGGGGTGATAGGCGCTCTCGGCATGCTCGCGGATGAACGCGTCGATCTGCTCATCCGTCTCGACCGCAGCGCCGGGCTGGATCTCGTGCTTCACATGCGCGGCCATCGGCGCTTGGCCAAAGATCTCCCGCGTCAGCCGCACGCATTTGCGGAACTCGGCCCAGTCGTCGGGATGGCTCATATAGTTGAACTTGATCTCGGGCTTGGCCTCAGGATCGCCCGAGCTGAGCCGCACATGCCCACGCGATTTCGAACGCATCGGCCCGACATGCGCCTGGAAGCCATGCCCCTCGGCGGCGGCCTTGCCGTCATAGCGCACCGCGATCGGCAGGAAGTGATACTGGATGTCCGGATAGTCGATCCCGGCATCCGAGCGGATGAAAGCGCAGCTCTCGAACTGGTTCGACGCGCCGAGCCCGCCCTTGGTGAACAGCCACTGCGCGCCCACCCGGGCCTTGCCGTAGAGGTTCCAGTATTTGAACAGCGTCACCGGCTGTTTCGCGGCGAATTGCATATAGATCTCAAGGTGATCCTGCAGGTTCGCACCCACACCCGGGCGATCCGCCAGCACCTCGACTCCATGCTCGCGCAGATGCTCTGCCGGGCCGACACCCGACAGCATCAGCAGCTTCGGCGTGTTGATCGAGCTGGCTGCCAGCACGACCTCGGAGCTCGCGCGGACCACCTCGATCTGGCCCTTGCGCTTGATCTCGACGCCGACAGCCTTCTTGCCTTCGAAGACCACGCGCCGCGCCAGACCGCGCACGATCCGCAGCTTCCCGGTCTTGAGCGCCGGGCGCAGATAGGCATTGGCCGCCGACCAGCGACGCCCCTTGTAGATCGTGGCCTCCATCGGCCCGAAGCCTTCCTGCTGCTGGCCGTTGTAATCCTCGGTCACCGGATAGCCCGCCGCCTTGCCCGCCGCGACGAACGCGTCGAACAGCGGGTTGGCGCGCGGCCCGCGGGTCACATGCAGCGGCCCCGAACGGCCGCGCCATTCTGTCTCTTCGCCGCCATGCCAATGCTCCATCCGCTTGTAATAGGGCAACACATCGGCATAGCCCCAGCCGGTCGCGCCGCTTTCCTCCCAATGGTCGAAATCGCGCGCGTGGCCCCGGACATAGACCATGCCGTTGATGCTCGACGAGCCGCCCAACACCTTGCCGCGCGGGGTCGCAAGACGCCGCCCGCCCAGATGCTCCTCGGGTTCCGACTGAAAGCCCCAGTCATAGATTCCCATATTCATCGGATAGCTCAGCGCGCCGGGCATCTGGATGAACGGCCCCGCATCCGAGCCGCCATGCTCGATCACCACGACGTCGCGGCCCGCTTCTACGAGCCGATACGCCATCGCAGAGCCACCAGAGCCCGCGCCTACGATCACAAATTCTGCCGAAACACTCATATCTTCCCCTTGGCGGAAATATCCCGGGGGTCGCCGTTTGGCGCGCCATCGGCCCAAAGACCAACAGGCGACGGGCAGCGCCCCCAGCCTCCCCAAATTCGAACTCAGTACGGGCTCTCGACCGGCCCCATGCCGACATAGACGGATTTGAGCTGCGTATAATGCTCCACCGCCGCGCGCGAATTCTCGCGCCCGAAGCCCGATTGCTTCACCGCGCCGAAGGGCATCTCCACCGGCGTCAGGTTATAGGCGTTGATCCAGGTGGTGCCCGCCTGCAGCTGGCCGACCACACGGTGGCCGCGCGCCAGATCGCCGGTGAACACACCCGCGGCGAGGCCAAACTGCGTGTCGTTGGCCCGCGCGATCGCCTCTTCCTCGGTCTCGAAATCCAGCACCGACATGACCGGGCCGAAGATTTCTTCGCGCGCGATGGTCATGTCGTCGGTGACATCGGCGAAGACCGTGGGCTGCACGAAGAGCGGCCCCTCATTGCCCGCAGAGCCACCGCAGACCAGCCGCGCGCCTTCGGATTTCGCGCTCTCGACATAGGACATCACCTTGTCGAACTGCGCCTTCGAGATCAGCGGACCGAACTGCGTCGCCTCATCGAGCGGATCGCCTGCGACGATGGTCTCCGCGCGCTCTTTCAGCCGGGCGAGGAATTTCTCCTTGATGCCCTTCTGCACGAAGACCCGCGTCCCGTTCGAACAGATCTGCCCCGAGGAATAGAAATTCCCCAGCATCGCCGCCCCGATCGCGCTTTCGATATCGGCGTCGTCGAACACGATCATCGGGGATTTGCCGCCCAATTCCATCGTGACGTGTTTCATGCCTGCCGAAGCCGCCTGATAGACCTTCGCGCCCGTCGGCACCGAACCCGTCAGCGACACTTTCGCGATACGCGGATCGGTCGAGAGCGCCGCCCCCACCGGGCCGAAGCCCTGCACCACGTTGAAGATACCCGCAGGCATCCCGGCCTCGATGAAAATCTCGGCCAGCTTCAGCGCGCCCAGCGGCGTCATCTCGGAAGGTTTGAACACCATCGCATTGCCGGTCGACAGCGCGGGCGCCGATTTCCAGCAGGCGATCTGGCTGGGATAGTTCCACGCGCCGATCCCTGCACAAACGCCCAGCGGCTCGCGGATCGTGTAGGCGAAATCGCCGCCCAGCGGCATCGTCTCGCCGGTCAGCGTCGGCGCCAGACCTGCGAAATACTCCAGCGCCTCGGCGCCCGAGGGCCAGTCGGCCTCGCGGGTTTCCTGAATCGGCTTGCCGGTGTCGAGCGTCTCCAGCAGCGCCAGCTCCTCGGCACGCTCGCGGATGATCGCGACGGCACGGGTCAGGATGCGGCCGCGCTCAACCGGGCGCAGCGCGGCCCAGTCCTTCTGCGCCTCAACCGCGCCGGAAATCGCGGCGTCGATCACTGCGGGCGTCGCGGCGTGCAGCTTCGCGATCACCTCGCCGGTGCCGGGATAGGTGACGATCAGCTCGTCGCCGTCCGTGTCTTCCATCCAGTCGCCATTCACGAAATGGCTTGCTTTCGGCTGTGCCCTCATTGGGGGACCTCCAATTCCTTTTCCAGATGCGCCAGCACCAGTTCGCAGGCGGCCTCGCGGTCGGGTTCGCCCGCGACCAGCGCCGCGCGGATGTAGACGCCGTCGATCAGCGCGCCCAAACCCTCGGCCACGGAGCCCGCACGGTCGCCGACCAGCGGCCGCAGCCCGTGCATGAGGTTCGAGCGCAGACGGCGCTGATAGATATGCAGCAGGCGCCGCGCATCGGCGCTCGACTGCGCGAGAACGTAGAAGTTCAGCCACGCGGCGATCGCCTCGTGACGGAACGAGCCAGCCGCGAAAGAGCCCATCACAACTGCGCGAACACGCTCGTGCGGGGTCTGCGCCATCGCCATCGCGCCACGGACTTCCGCGCCATAGATCGACAGAATCGACCGCATCGCGGCGAGGAAAATCCGGTCTTTCGACCCGAAATAATGGTGCGCCAGCGCCGAGGACATACCTGCGCGCCGGGCGATCTGCGCGACCGTCACGTCGAGCGATCCTGCCTCGCCCACTGTCTCAATAGTGGCTTTGACCAAGGCTGCGCGCCGTATAGGCTCTGCTCCAAGCTTCGGCATGTGATCGGCCTCCTTCCGGGTGGCTTGCTTGCATGTCGAGCTAGAACATGTTTATTGACTCGTCAATCAACAACCGCATCCCGCGGTTTTTCTTAACGCTGCACAGGGAGAAAAAAGCATGAAACTTCGTTCCACGCTCCTCGCAATGGGGGCTGCGCTCTCGCTCGGACTGGCAGGCACCGCGCCCGCACAGGCCGCCGATTGCTCGAAAGTGACCTTCTCCGATGTCGGCTGGACCGACATCACCTCGACCACCGCGGTCGCGACCACGATCCTCGAAGCGCTCGGCTACGAGACCGACACCAAGGTGCTGTCGGTTCCGGTGACCTACGAGGCGCTCTCGAAGGGCGATGTCGACGTGTTCCTCGGCAACTGGATGCCCTCGATGGCCGCCAACGTGGATCCCTACACCAAGGACGGCACGGTCGAGACGCTCGGCACCAACCTGACCGGCGCGAAATACACGCTCGCGACCAACGCCGCTGGCGCCAAGGCTGGCATCAAGGACTTCTCCGACATCGCCAAGCATGCCGACGAGCTGGACAACCAGATCTACGGCATCGAGCCGGGCAATGACGGCAACGCGCTGATCCTCGACATGATCGACAAGGACGCGTTCGGCCTGAAGGACTTCGACCTGAAGGAAAGCTCCGAGCAGGGCATGCTCGCGCAGGTCGCGCGCGCCGACAAAGCCGACAAGCCGATCATCTTCCTCGCGTGGGAGCCCCACCCGATGAACTCCAACTTCGACATCACCTATCTCTCGGGCGGCGATGACTTCTTCGGCCCCGATTACGGCGGTGCGACGGTCATGACCAACGTCCGCGCGGGCTATGTCGACGAATGCCCGAACCCGGGCAAGTTCGTCTCCAACCTGAAGTTCACCCTCGGGATGGAAAACGAGATCATGGGCAAGATCCTCGACGATGGCGATGATCCCAAGGACGCCGCGAAGGCTTGGCTCAAAGCCAATCCCGACGCTTGGAAAGCATGGCTCGACGGTGTGACCACGAAGGACGGCGGCGACGCGCAGGCAGCGGTCGAGAAAGCGCTGAACTCGTGAGCCTTTGGGCAAAACCTTCGCGCGGGCGACAGGGCATGACCCTCCGCCCCCGCTTCCCCTCGGTCCGCGCCCTCACCGGCGCGGCCCTTCTCTTCGCGGGGATGATCGCCGCGCCCCTCACCCCGGCGCGCGCCGCCGATTGCCCGGACGCCGAGGCCCTGCACGCGGCAGGCGTCACGCTCACCCGCAACACCCCGAAAATGGCACAGGCCTATCGCTACGAGAACGGCACGCTGACCTCCTACCGGGTCGACGATCCCGAGCTTGGCCGGCCGCCCAAGCGCGAGCGCTACGACCATCCGCTGGCGGTGAGCCTGCAGGAAATGGATGGGCGCAGCTTCGCGCTCCTCTATGACGACGACCCCGCGCGGCTCGACCAATTGCCGCAACTGGGCAACTGGCGCACCCCGGTGAGCCTGAAAGTCGACGGTGAGACCAAGGATCGCGGCACCATCTCCTACGCCTATCGCGGCACCGGCTCGGTGCAGATCGGCGCGTGCCGCTACGATGTCTGGCAGGTCGTCGAACGGATCGCGATGGGCAAGCTGCGCACCGCCTTCCTCAAGGAATTTTCCCCCAAGGCCGGGCTGGTCCTGCGCGTGACCAAGCTCGACCCCGAAACCGGCAAGGCGCAATCGCAAGTCGCCTTCGACCGCATCGAGACGCGCCAGAAATAACAACTCGCAAGGACAGTTATGAACTGGTTGACCGAAACCAAAATTCCCGTGGGCAAGACGGCCAAGATCGTGATCGACTGGCTGCAGGACCACGCCGCACCGCTCTTCGACGCGCTCTCCGTCGCGCTGAAGGCGCTGATCGACGCAACGCTCTGGGTGTTGCAAGGCCCCCCGCCCCTTCTCGTGATCCTCGCCTTCGCGGTGATCGCCTACCTGCTGCAGCGCAGCTGGAAGATTTCGCTGCTGGTGATCGTGGGCTTCCTGTTCATCCTCAATCAGGACTACTGGGAAGAGACGACCGAAAGCCTCACCCTCGTGATCGCCGCCTGCGTGGTCTGCATGGGGATCGGCGTGCCGATCGGCATCGCCGCCGCCCACCGCCCGCGCCTCTATGCGGTGCTGCAGCCGGTGCTCGACCTGATGCAGACGCTCCCGGCCTTCGTCTACCTGATCCCGGCCATCGTCTTCTTCGGCATCGGCATGGTGCCGGGCCTGATCGCGACCGTGATCTTCGTGCTGCCCGCGCCGATCCGCCTGACCCATCTGGGCGTCTCCTCGACCCCCGACACGCTGACCGAGGCCGCCCAATCCTTCGGCGCGACCAAGAGCCAACTGCTATGGAAGGTCGAGCTGCCCTACGCCACGCCGCAGATCATGGCCGGTCTGAACCAGACCATCATGCTCTCGCTGTCGATGGTCGTGGTGGCCGCGCTGGTCGGCGCTGACGGCCTCGGCGTGCCCGTCGTGCGCGCGCTCAACACCGTGAACACGGCGCTCGGCTTCGAGTCCGGCTTCGTGATCGTCGTCGTCGCCATCATCCTTGACCGCATGCTGCGCCGCGGAGGTTCGAAATGACCCAGACCAAAGCCAAAACCGCCGTCAAATTCGACAATGTCTCCATCGTCTTCGGCGACCGCCCGCAAGAGGCGCTGCCCCTGATGGATGAAGGGCTCTCGCGCCCCGAGATTCAGGAGCGTACCGATCAGGTGCTGGGCGTGCATGACTGCTCGGTCGAGGTGCCCGAAGGCGAGATTCTCGTGCTGATGGGCCTCTCGGGCTCGGGCAAATCGACGCTCCTGCGCGCGGTGAACGGGCTGAACCCGGTCGTGCGCGGGCAGGTCGAGGTGCATGACGGCGAGCGTCTCGTCGACGTCACCCATGCGGATCCCGCAACTTTACGCAAAATGCGCCTGAACAAGATTGCGATGGTCTTCCAGCAATTCGGCCTGCTGCCCTGGCGGACCGTGCGCGAGAATGTCGGCCTTGGCCTCGAACTCGCCGGCATGAGCAAGGCGGAACGCCGCAAGAAGGTCGACAGGCAGCTGGAACTGGTGGGCCTCTCGGACTGGGCCGATCGTCAGGTGGCAGAGCTCTCGGGCGGCATGCAGCAGCGCGTAGGCCTCGCCCGCGCCTTCGCCACCGACGCGCCGATCCTGCTGATGGACGAGCCCTTCTCCGCGCTCGACCCGCTGATCCGCACCAAACTGCAGGACGAGTTGCTGGAGCTGCAAAACAAGCTCAAACGCACGATCATCTTCGTCAGCCACGACCTCGACGAGGCGTTCAAGATCGGCAACCGGATCGCGCTGATGGAAGGCGGGCGGATCGTGCAATGCGGCACCGCGCGCGACATCATCGCCAAGCCCGCCAACGGCTATGTGGCCGATTTCGTGGCCCATATGAACCCGCTCGGCGTGCTGACCGCAGAAGACATCGCCGATCCCGTCGGCACGCCCACCGGCGATGCCACCGGCGCGCCGATGCCCGCCGACGCGCCCGTGCGCGACGTGATGGAGCGGCTGCGCTTCGAGCCCGCCGTGCCGCTCACCGATGGCCGTGTCGTAACCCGCGAGGGCGTCATCACGCGGCTCATCGACCCCCAGCGCAGCGCCGAGGCGAGCTGAGGGACGCTTCGCGGAGGATATTTTGACCAAGCCGAAACCAAGGCGCGCGCCCCTTCGGCTTGGCTCAAATATCCCCGCCGGAGGCATCCGACATTTGCAGGAAAGCGCCGCGCCGTCAGATCTTGGTGGCAGGAGGAGGCGGCGTCACCCGGCGTTTGAGCTGCGCCTCGCGGAAAGTCATGTAGCTCACCGAGGCGATGATGATCGCGCCGCCCAGGATCACGTAAGGGTCCGGACGCTCGCCGAAAATCGTCCAGCCCGCAATCGCCGCCCAGACCAGTTGCAGGAAGATCACCGGCTGCGTCACCGTCACAGGCGCCGCAGCAAACGCCCGCGTCATGCAGTAATGCCCGCCGGTGGCGAAGACCGCCACCGCGCCCAGCCAGAGCGTCTCGGACAGCGTGATCGGCTCCCATTTCCAGATCGCCACCGGGGCGAGCGCGACAGTCACCACCAGCGTCATCATCGCCACCACCGTGCCCGCGGGCACGTAATCGGTCAGTCGCTTCGCGGCGAGATAGGCGCCGCCGAAGAACAGCGCCGCGCCAAGCTGAGCGAGATGGCCGGGCTCGATCGCGCGCATCCCCGGGCGCAGGATGATCAGCGCCCCGATCAGCGCGACGATCACCGCCGTCACGCGCCGCCAGGCCAGCCCCTCGCCCAGCAGGAGCGCGCCGCCCACTGTGACGACAATCGGGTTGAGGTAATTGATCGCAGTGACATCCGCGATCGGGATATTGCTCATCGCGAAGAACCACAGCCCCACCGCCACCGCATGCAGCGCCCCGCGCAGCCCGAACAGCGCCCAGACCTGAGGCGGAAAATTCTGGCGCAGGATGCGGGCCAGCGCGGGCGCGAAGAAGATCAACCCCCACATGAATCGCACGAAGGCCGATTGCGCGGCGGGCACCTGATCTCCCAGCCAGTGGACGATGATGTTCACCATTACGAAACAGGCCGTGGTGGCGAGCATCCACAGGATGCCGATCAGCGGTTTGTTGGGTTTGTCTTGCGCGGTCATGACCCCTCTTGGACGCTGGTTCGGCACCGCGCGCAAGGGGCGGCTTTGTGTCGGTTATAATCCGCCCGCGGCGAGCTTCCAGGCGATAGAACCCATCAGCACCGCGATCAGCGCATCGAGCACGCGCCAAGCGCTCTCCTTGGCGAAAAGCGGCGCGAGAAGTCGCGCGCCATAGGCCAGTGCAAAGAAGAACACGAACGAAGCCACGATCGCGCCGGTGGCGAAGCTGATCCGCGCGCCTGCGAACTGCGCCGAGACCGCGCCCAGAAGCACCACCGTATCGAGCCAGACATGCGGGTTCGCCCATGTGAACGCGGCCACCGTCACGAGGACGGCGCGCAGGGACGGCGCGCTGCCTGCGCTCGGGTCGAGATGCTCGCCGCCGCGGATCGCCGCCCATACGGAGCGGATCGCGTACCAGCTGAGAAAGACGACACCGCCCCAGCGCAGCGTCTCCGGCAGCCATGGCAGCGCCGTAGAGGCGGCGGCGAAGCCCGACACGCCAAGCGCGATCAGCACCGCATCGGAGAGCGCGCAGAACAGCGCCACCGCGAAGACATGCTCGCGCCGCAGCCCCTGACGCAGCACGAAGGCGTTTTGCGCGCCGATCGCCACGATCAGCCCGAGCCCAAGTTTCAGCCCCGCCCAGAATGCCACCAATTCCATCCGCCTCACCTCTTGTCTGCTCAGAGACGCTTCTCAGTGCCGGGACGTGCGTATAAGTTCAACTTAATTAAACTAACTCTATATAAGTAAAACTTATGTTCGACTATGCCGCGCTGGATGCGCTCGCCACCGTGATCGAGACCGGAAGCTTCGAGGCCGCAAGCGCGCGGCTCGGGGTGTCGCAATCGGCCGTCTCGCAACGGGTCCGCCAGTTGGAGGAACGCATGGGTGCGGTTCTGGTGATCCGCGCCACGCCCTGCCGCGCGACAGAGGACGGGGCGCGGCTGATCGCGCATCTGCGCGAAGTGGCGCTTCTGGAGACCGAGCTTGCGCCCTCCGAGACCCCGCCGGTTCTGCGCATCGCGGTGAATGCGGACAGCCTCGCGACTTGGGTCATGCCCGCGCTGGCCGAGGTGGAGGGCGTGCGGTTCGATCTGGTGATCGACGATCAGGACCATTCGGCGGGGCTTTTGCGCCGGGGCGAGGTCGCAGGCGCGATCACCGCCGACGAGGGGCCGATTGCGGGCTGCGACAGCGTGAGCCTCGGGCGGCTGCGCTATATCGCGACGGCGAGCCCGGACTTCGTCGCGCGCTATTTCCCGAACCGGATCGACCGGCACAGCTTGCGCGCGGCCCCTGCCCTGCAGTTCAACGCCAAGGATCGGCTGCAGGACCGCTGGGCCTCGATGATCGCGGGCATGCCGATGGGGCTGCGCGCGCATCGTATCGGCTCGACCGAAGGCTTCGTGGAGACCTGCCTGCGCGGCATGGGCTGGGGGCTGAACCCCGAGGTTCTGGTGCGCGCGCATCTGGAAAGCGGCGCGCTGGAACGGCTGGGCCCGGCGCCGATCGACGTGCCGCTCTACTGGCAGAGTGCGAGGCGGCTGAAAGCCCCGCTCGCGCCGCTGACCAAAGCGCTGCGGCAGGCGGCGAAAGCGGTGTTGTTGTAAGGGGCCGGTAATAGGGCTGATCCGGCAGTCTGAGCGCACGCATTGCCCGCGGCCTGCGCGGCGCACATAGTGACGCATGTCCCGTAGGCTCGTCAGGAGGAGAGACGCCCATGGAGCTACCCGATTTCATTCAGGCCTTCCCCGCCCTCGACCTGCCGTTTCCCGAAGATCAGGTGCGCAGCCACGCGATCCGCTCGGAGACGGGGCTGGTGGTGTTCCTGCACTTCCTCACCGATTTTGACCTGCCGTCCCATGCGCATAAGGCCCAGTGGGGCACGGTGATCGAAGGCGAGGCGGAGCTGACCATCGCAGGCGAGACCAAGGTCTACCGCACCGGTGAGACCTACAACATCCCCGACGGGGCGGAACATTCCGCGCGTCTGAAGGCCGGGACGCAAGTGATCGACGTCTTTGAAGAAGCCGATCGCTATCCGCTGAAACCCTGAGGAAAGGCACTCAGACCCGGATTACCGAGACGCTCTGGTTGATCAGCATCGCGGGGGCCTGCGATTCCATGAAGGCCACGTCATAGGCATCGCGCCCCACCGCGACCAGCGCCATGTTCTCGGGCCCGCACATGCCGGTCGCATCGACCATATGCCATGCGCCATCGAGCCAGACTTCGGCCACGGCGTGGAAATCCTGCGGCCACACGTCCGGCCCGTAGGAGGACGCCATCCGCGCCGGAATCTGCGCCGCGCGCACCATCGCGCAGAACAGATGCGCATAGTCGCGACAGACCCCTGCCCGGCCCGCGAAGGTCTCGAGCACGTTGGTGTCGCTATCCGACGCGCCGGGCACGTAAGACAGGTTCTTCTCGATCCAGTCGCGGATCGCGGCCACTTTCGCCCCGCCCTGCAGATCGCCGAAACGCTTGCTCACGAAGGAGACGAACTTGTCCGACTGCACGTAGCGCGAGGGCCGGATATAGGGCGCGGCCTCGGCGGGCAGTTCATGGAGTTGTGCCGCCCGCATCTGCGTCAGGTCGATCGCCGGACGCGTGATGTCGATCAGCGCCTGATAATGCAGCGTCATCTGCGTGCCCACCTGCGCCCAGATCCGCTCGCCCACGCCGCAATCGCCCGCGATCCGGCCCACGCTCGCATCGCCGAGGTTCATCGACGCGTTGACGATCTCCTGTCCCGGAGCCTGGGCCGCTTCGAGCACCAGCGCGACCGTATTCGGCTGCGGGAACTGGTATTGCATCTGCACGTCGACGGAAATGCGCATGGCGGCTCCTTCTCTCGGGATTCAGGTGGTGTCACTGGGATGGAGCGCGCCGCGTAACAGAGACACGTCGGTGGGGAAAGGGGGGCGCAGAGGGTTTGGTTCCCTATCGCACGCCGGAAAGCCGAACCCGCCGGACCGGGCTGGTCGTGCGCCTCGAGACCGTCCATGATACAGGTGCGAAAACGCCCCGGGACTGAAAGGTGAGTAATGGCACCCAACGATAGCTACAGACCGGCTTGCCTGCTCGTCTTCTCCACCCAGAGGACCGGCAGTTCGCTGCTTTGCGACTATCTGCAACGCGCGGGTTTGGGAAAAGCGGGCGAATTTTTCCTGCTTTTGATGCGCAGCAAACCCCGCAATGAGATCACGCCTGCGGATTTCTTCGCCGCGGCTGAAATGGGGCGTGGCGAAAACGGGACCTCGGCGATCAACGTGATGTCGAACCAGCTTGCTCCGATCGCGGAAGCCTTTTTCGGCAAACCGGCCTATGAGGCTTTGGAGCCGGTGGCGGCTCACGCACAGTTCATCGACGCCTATGCAAAAATCTTCGGATCGAGCGCCTATCTGCGCATCTCTCGCAGCGACCGCGTCGCGCAGGCGGTCTCGCGTCTCGTGCATCGAAAGAGCGGCGTTGCCCATGTGAAAGCCGGAGAGGCGCAACGCACGCCGAACCACAAATCCGGCAGCGGCGATCCGGTCGACGAGATCACCGGGGCGGACCTTGCCCACGAAATCTTTCGGATCGATCAGGACGAAGCCCATCTCGATGCGGTTCTCGCGCAACTCGACCAGCCCGTTTGCGACCTCACCTATGAAGACCTGACCGAAGACCCGGAGCGGCAGTTTCAGGCCATCTGGCAGTTTTTCGGTTGGGGTGATTTCGACATGACCCTGCGCACGGACCACACGAAGGTGACCAAGACCGCGGATCTCACCGTTCTGCGGACGAAACTTGCCGCCTATCTGGGGGCCGATCCGGAGAGCAGCGATGCGGACCTGCTCGCGCTGTGCCGGGCCCGCAATGCGCAGGAAGGTCACGGCCCCCGCAGCGCGAAACGAACTGGCGGCCTGAGCAGGCTCCTGCGACGCGGCGCACGCTCGCGTGCATGAAAAAAGGCGCCACGAGGGCGCCTTCTCAAGCTCTGGAAGCAAACGCAGGCTTACGCGTCGATCTTGACGAGTTCCACGTCGAAGGTCAGCGCCTTGCCGGCGAGCGGGTGGTTCGCGTCGAGGACGAGTTCTTTCTCGTTCGCCTCGGCGACGGTCACGTTCACGGTCTGACCGTCCTGGGTCTGAACCTGAAGCTGGGTGCCCGGCTCGGTCGGGATGTCGTCGGGGATGTTCGCGCGATCGACCGACTGCATGCGCTCGGGGTGATGCTCGCCATAGGCCTCTGCGGGCTCGACGCGCACGGTGCGCTTTTCGCCCTCTTCCATGCCGGTCACGCCCTTGTCGAGGCCGGGGATGATCTGGCCGGAGCCGAGCGTGAAGGACAGCGGGTCACGGCCTTCCGAGCTATCGAAGACGGAGCCGTCATCGAGCTTGCCGGTGTAATGAAGATGCAGGGTGTCGCCAGCCTTTGCCTGGGTCATGGTGATATCCTTTCGCGGGGAGATGAATTTGCCGAGGCCACGGGGTTACGCGGGTGCTCGGAGCGTCACGCGACAAATTGGGGGTTCTGGGCGGGAATGTAAACCGGGGGGCCGAAATTCGGGCGGTTTGAGGCCGTTTGAGACGCAAAAAGCGCCCCGGAGGGCGCTTTTATCAATTTTCGGTGCATATCGCCTTACAGCTGCGCTGCGACCTCTTCGGGCACGTCGAAATTGGCGGTGACGGATTGCACGTCGTCATCGTCTTCGAGCGTGTCGATCAGCTTCATCAGCTTCTGCGCGGTCTCGAGGTCGACCTCGGTGCGGTTCTGGGGCTTCCAGATCAGCTTGGCTTCCTCGGCCTCACCCAGTTCCTTCTCCAGCGCGTCGGAGACATCCGAGAGGTCTTCCATCGTGCAATAGATCCAATGGCCTTCGTCGTCGCTCTCGACGTCTTCGGCGCCCGCCTCGATCGCGGCCATCAGCACGGTCTCGGCATCGCCCACGGACGCGGGATAGATGATCTCGCCCATACGGTCGAACATGAAGGACACCGAGCCGGTGGTGCCCAGATTGCCGCCGTTCTTGGTGAAGGTGGAGCGCACGTTCGACGCGGTGCGGTTGAGGTTGTCGGTCATCGCCTCGACGATCACCGCGATGCCCTCGGGGCCGTAGCCCTCGTAGCGGATCTCGGTGTAGTCATCACCGTCGCCCGCTTGCGATTTCTTGATCGCGCGGTCGATCACGTCTTTCGGCATCGACTGGGACTTGGCCGCTTTCACGGCGAGACGCAGGCGCGGGTTCTTCTCGGGATCGGGGTCGCCCATCTTTGCGGCGACCGTGATCTCTTTCGAGAGCTTGGAAAACATCTTCGAGCGCGCCGCATCCTGCTTGCCCTTGCGGTGCTGGATGTTGGCCCATTTTGAGTGGCCTGCCATGGGTATCTCCGTTCGGAATAGTCGCGAAATCGACCCCGTATAGTGCGCAACGGGGGGATGATTCAAGATAGATGGGTTGCGGGCGGTGCCGGGCGCCCGCCATTGCCGATCAATGCGGCAGCTTGAGGACCCCGTCGGGCTGGCTGCGCGAGGGGATCGGCTCGGGCGTCTTGAAGCTCCAGCGGCGGCCTTGCGCGTCCTTCAGCGTGACCTCGGCATAGGGCTGGAAGATATTGCCGACACCGACGCCGCCGAGATAGCTCGGCTCGAACCGGGTCACCTGATAGCGCATCGGATGCGGGCACCCGGCCAGATCGCCGGTATACTGGCCCGAGATATTCGCGTGGCAGACCCTGCCGTCGATGAAGGAGACACGCATCACGGTGCCCTGAAAGGTCACCCGGTCTGGCCAGGAGGGCGCGCGGCTGCCCTGCCCCGGCACACAGGCGGCGAGCGCGAGCGGTGCGAGAAGCGACAGGGCGGCGAGACGGGCGACAAAGCGCATGGGGGAACCTCCTCAGAAGGGCCAGATCAGCGGGATCAGCAGGCAGGCGGTCAACCCGGTCACGATATCCATCGGGATGCCGACGCGCAGGAAATCGGTGAACTTATAGCCACCGGGGCCATAGATCATCATGTGAGTCTGATAGCCGATCGGCGTCGCGAAGGCCACCGAGGCCGAGAACATCACCGCCACCGCGAAGGGCCGCGGATCGAGCCCAAGGGCGGCAGCCAGCGAGATCGCGATCGGAGTGTAGATCACCGCCACGGCGTTGTTCGACAGCAACTCGGTCATGACGAGACCGAGGAAATAGACCACGATCAGCGCGAGTTGCGGCGGCAGCATCTTCAGGAAGGGCGCCACGCCCGAGACGATCAGCTGGACCGCGCCGGAATGCTCCAGCCCCGCGCCCACGACCAGCATCGCGAAGATCAGCGCAAGCAGGCGGCCCTCGATGAAGGTAAAGGCCTCGTCGGTGTCGATGCAGCGGGTCACGAGGATGCCCGCCACCGCCACCATCGCCAGCGCGAGGATCGGGGCCACGCCAAGCGCTGCGAAGATCACCACCGCGCCGAGCGCGCCCATGGCAAGCGGCAGATGCGAGCGGCGATAGGCGCGCGCCTGCGGTTTGGACACATCCACGAGGTCCATATCGGCGGCAAGACGCGCGATATCCTCGGGCGCGCCTTCGAGCAGAAGCGTATCGCCCACCACCACGATCAGATCGTCGAGCTGGCGCCCGATATTCTGGTTCCGGCGATGCGCGGCCAGCGTGTAGACGCCGTAGCGGCGGCGCAGGCGCATATCGCCCAGACGCTGCCCGATCATCCTGCAGCCGGGCGAGATCAGCACCTCCACCGTCTCGGTCTGCACCGAGGACAGCTTGTCGACCATGCGCAGGTCGCGGTTCTTCTGCATCCCCAGAAGCTCTTCCATCTCGGAGCGCAGAACCACGCGGTCGCCCGCCATCAGCTCGACCGAGGCGAGATCGCGGCGCAGCGACGCATCGCCGCGCAGCACGTCGATCACCCGCACGCCCTCGCGCTTGAACGTGTCGGTCTCGAGCACCGACTCGCCGATCAGCCCGCTTTCCTCCGGGATCGCGACCTCGGTGAAATATTTCATCTTCGGACGGTCGCCGAGCATGAAGGAGAGCGATTGCCGCTCGGGGATCAGCTTCGGCGCGAAGATCGCGAGGAACGTCCCGCCGACCAGACAGATCGCGAAGCCCAGAGGGGCGATCTCGAAGATCGTGAAGGGCTCCATCCCCCGCCCCCGCACGACGCCATCGACGAGAATGTTGGTCGAGGTACCGATCAGGGTGATCATGCCGCCCATCACCGTGACATAGCTCAGCGGCATCAAGAGCCGCGACGGCGAGAGGTTCAGCTTGCGCGCGACCTGAATGAAGACCGGGATCATCACCGCGACGACCGGCGTGTTGTTCATCACGGCGCTTGCGAACATCGTGACCCCGAACATCAGGAGCACGGTCAGCTTCGGGTTCTGGTCGATCCGCGATTCCGCATAGCGCGTCATCGCGTCGAGCGCGCCGGTGCGCACCAGGGCGCCGACGATCAGGAACATGAAGGCGATGGTCCAGGGCGCCGGATTCGACAGAATCGCGGCCGCGTTCTCGTAGGGCACGAATCCGAAGATCAGCATCAGGGCCGCGCCCGCCATGGCGGTGACCTCTGGCGGCCATGTCTCGCGGACGAACATGACGAACATCCACCCCACGACGAGAAGGGCCGCGACGGCGGTCTCGGTGCCGGTGAAGGGCAGTTGGATCATGTCAGGCTCTCGCGTAAGCGCATCGGCCCGATACTATCGACACGTGTTGCACGAGCAAGCGCGCTCTGCCCGCGGCGGAGGAAATTTCCACGTAACGGCATGAGGTTCGGGCAACTCGGGACGCGAACGACGCTCAGATTGGCACCGATTGTGCGAGCCTGCCGCCGGTGCGCACCGCTTCGCAGCGGGTGGCGCGCCCGGTCTTGTCGTCGGTCTCGACGTAAAAGCCGCAGAGCGTCACCGGACCGCGCGCGGGCGAGAAGCGTTCCTTCGCCATGCCGGTCACGAAACGGCGCATCGGTTCGGCCTTCGCCATGCCGATGACGGAATCGTAATCGCCGCACATGCCCGCATCGCTGAGGTAAGCCGTGCCCTTCTCGAGAATCTGCGCATCGCCGGTGGGCACATGTGTATGGGTGCCCACGACGACGCTTGCACGCCCGTCGCACCAATGGCCCATCGCCATCTTCTCCGACGTCGCCTCGCAATGCACATCCACCAGCGCCGCCTGCACCGCCCCGCCCAGCGGGTAGCGTTTCAGTTCCGCCTCGATGGCCGAGAAGGGATCGTCGAAGGCGCGCTTCATGAACACATTGCCCAGCACCTGCGCCACCAGCACCTTGCGCCCGCGCCGGTCCTGAAACACCCGCGCGCCCTTGCCCGGCGCTTCCTTGGCGTAGTTCACGGGGCGGATGATGCGCGGCTCGCTCTCGATGAAGCGCAACATGTCCTTCTGATCGAAGGCGTGATCGCCGAGCGTCACCACATCCGCACCCGCATCCAGCAGAAGCTTCGCATGATCGCCGGTCAGCCCCATGCCGCCCGAGGCGTTCTCGCCATTGACCACAACGAAATCGAGGCGCCACTCCTCGCGAAGTTTCGGCAGGGTTTCGGTGATCGCGGCGCGGCCCGCGCGGCCCATCACATCGCCTAGAAAGAGTATCTTCATGGCCCGATTAGATAGAACGCGGCGCTGGGGAGAGCAATGGGCGGCGCGCATCGGCTGCATGATGATGATGACGATTTCTCATGCAGGCGCGTCGGTTGCGGGCTTTGCTCTGCCCGGCTTGGGCCCTAGAACGGGGGCAAGGAAAACGGGAGCGCGATATGGCCGACGACGTGCAGGTGATCTTTACCCCCTCTGGCAAGCGGGGGCGCGTGGCGCGTGGCACGAGAGTGCTCGCGGCGGCGCGCAAGCTGGGGGTCGACCTCGATTCCGTCTGCGGCGGGCGCGGCGTGTGCTCGAAATGCCAATGCACGCCCTCCTTCGGAGATTTCCCGAAACTCGGCCTGCATGTGGAGCCGGACGCGGTCAGCCCGCTCAACGCGGTCGAGGAGCGCTATGACCGGATTCGCGGGCTGAAACCGGGGCGGCGTCTGGGCTGCCAGACCGAGATCCTCGACGACGTCGTGATCGACGTGCCGCCCGAAAGTCAGGTCCACAAACAGGTCGTGCGCAAGGCGGCCTCCGAGCGCGTGATGGAGATGGATCCGGCGACGCGGCCCGTCTATGTCGAAGTCGCGGAACCGGATATGCACCGCCCCGAGGGCGATCTGCAGCGGCTCTCGCAGGCGCTGGAAAAGCAATGGCAAATCAAGGGCGTGCGCGCCGATCTTGATGTTCTTCGGATGCTGCAGCCCGCGCTGCGCAAGGCCGAGTGGAAGGTCACGGTCGCGATCCACGATGCGGGCGACGGGCCGCGCGTGACGGGGATCTTCCCCGGCGTGCGCGAGGTGCCGCTTTACGGGCTCGCGATCGACCTCGGCTCGACCACCATCGCGGGGCATCTGGTCGCGCTCGACGACGGGCGGGTGCTGGCGAGCGCGGGCGTGATGAACCCGCAGATCCGCTTCGGCGAAGACCTGATGAGCCGGGTCTCCTATGTGATGATGAACCCCGGCGGCGATCAGGAAATGACCAATGCGGTGCGGGACGCGATGGGCGATCTGGCGCGGCAGCTGGCGGGCGAGGCGAAGGTCGAGACGGGAGAGATTGTCGAGGCGGTCGTGGTCTGTAACCCGGTGATGCATCACCTGCTGCTGGGCATCGACCCGGTCGAGCTGGGTCAGGCGCCCTTCGCGCTGGCGACCTCGGAAAGCCTTGAATTCGCCGCGCGCGAGATCGGCATCGAGGCCAGCCCCGGCGCGCGCGCCTATATCCTGCCGCTGATCGCGGGCCATGTCGGCGCGGATGCGGCGGCGGTCGCGCTGTCGGAGGCTCCGCAGAAGCGCGACGACCTGTCTCTGATCGTCGATGTCGGCACCAATGCCGAGATACTTCTCGGGAATAAACAACGGGTTCTGGCCTGTTCTTCACCCACCGGCCCCGCCTTCGAGGGCGCGCAGATTTCCAGCGGTCAGCGCGCCGCTCCGGGCGCCATCGAGCGCATCGAGATCGACCCCGAGACCAAGGAGCCGCGCTTCAAGATCATCGGCAACGACCACTGGTCGACCGATCCCGAATTCGGCACGCCGCGGATCACCGGCATCTGTGGCTCGGGCATCATCGAGGCCGTGGCCGAGATGCGGATGGCCGGGATCGTGGACACGTCGGGGCTGATCGGCTCGGCCGAGCAGGTCGGCACGCCGCGCTGCGAGCCGAACGGGCGCACCCATGAATACGTGATCTATGACGGCGGCGAGGAAGGCCCGCGCATCACCGTCACCCAAGGCGACATCCGCGCGATCCAGCTGGCGAAATCCGCGCTCTATGCGGGCGCGCGCCTCTTGATGGACGAGATGGGCGTGGACACGGTCGACCGCGTGGTGCTCGCGGGTGCGTTCGGCGCGCATATCTCGCCGAAACACGCGATGGTGCTGGGGATGATCCCGGATGCGCCGCTCGATCACGTCACCTCGGCGGGCAATGCGGCGGGCACCGGGGCGCATATGGCGCTGTGTTCGGTGAAGGCGCGGCGCGAGATCGAGGTGCAGGTGCATCAGATCACCAAGGTCGAGACCGCGATCGAGCCGCGCTTTCAGGAGCATTTCGTCGCCGCGAACGCGCTGCCGCATGCCACCGCCCCCTTCCCCGAGCTGCGCAAGATCGCGCCGCTTCCGGAGATCAGCTTCAACACCGGCGGATCCGGCGAGGATGGCGGGCGCAGACGGCGCCGGCGCGGCTGAGGCGGGCCTTCGGGCCCTCCACCGGAGCGCTTCGAGAAGCCCGATTTGAGGCCGGATCAGACTGCACACGATTTCGTGATGAGACATAAGTGATCGGCGCGCCCCCAGCGCGCCGTAACCCTTGTGCTTTGGCGGGGACAACCGTCGTTTAACAGGGAGGAAAATCCTTATGTCTATGAAATTCCGTGCATTCGCCGCATCGCTCACCGCAGCTGCAACGCTGGGCCTCGCCCTGCCCGCGCTGGCAAACCCGATGGTTGGTGGCGCCAAGATGTATGAGAGCAAGCCGATCGCAGCCAATGCCTCGGCCGCTCCGAACCTGACCACGCTGGTCGCCGCGGTGAAAGCGGCGGGCCTCGTCGACACGCTGGCAGGCCCCGGCCCGTTCACCGTCTTCGCACCGACCAACGCGGCCTTCGACAAGCTGCCCGCGGGCACCGTCGAGACGCTGGTGAAGCCCGAGAACAAGGAAATGCTCACGCATATCCTGACCTGCCACGTCGCCAAGGGCGTGATCACCGCCGAGAACATCATGGCGACCGTTCAGAAGGGCAACGGCATGGCCACGATCAAGACGCTCGGCGGCTGTGATCTGACCGCGATGGTCAAGGACGGCATGGTGATGCTGAAGGACCCGAAAGGCGATGTCGCGACGGTTCAGACCGCCGATGTGAAGCAGAAGAACGGCATGGTCCACGTGATCGACACCGTGCTTCAGCCGAAGATGTAAATCGACCCCGCGCCTCGTCTCCCTAACTTCCGCGCGGCGCCTGGCGTCCGGTGAGGTCCTCCTCGCCGGGCGCTTTTTTGTGAGCGGGCCCGAGGACGCGCGCGATCCCTCTTGACCGTGGCTTTCGGCTGGAATACCTCTGCGCTCGCACCATGCGGGTATGATGTAATGGTAGCCTGTCAGCTT
Source organism: Thioclava sp. F28-4 (assembly GCF_002020045.1). NCBI lineage: Bacteria > Pseudomonadati > Pseudomonadota > Alphaproteobacteria > Rhodobacterales > Paracoccaceae > Thioclava > Thioclava sp. F28-4. The sequence continues at coordinate 96,499 of NZ_MPZQ01000009.1, forward strand.
CCCAAGCTGAACGCGCGGGTTCGATTCCCGCTACCCGCTCCAAGCTCCCATGACGGTAAAGCATTGTTTTTAAAGAAACAATCCAGCCTCATTGCGGAGACGAGCATTTGGCTGATTTGCTGACTGAGAAGCCAAAGCGGGACATAAATCGACGGAAACTCCCGGAGAGTCCCGAAGAAACTCCCGAAGCAGATGGAACCGATCATTGGTGACGTTCTCTTTGACAGTCCGATACTTGAGACGTAACGCTCCGTAACGCCCGCCACAGACTGCATTCCTATCAATCTCCGCGACTACCGGCGACGATTTGACGATCTCTGGAAGGGAAAACTCCAGCATGCCAAGATCAAGAAGCCCTGATTGATTGTTTTACGCACAAGCATGAGACTTCCTGGAAGGAACAGAGAAAATGACCGGTTTCACCGCACACATGGGTTGATCCAACTTTTCGAACCGCCTTTTCGATCGGAAAGGAACTGGCGATGGTCTCAAGACGGAACACTCACTTTCAATCGCACGTGCGAACAAGCGTTCCCCTCGTAGAGAGCCAAAACGAGTGTTTTCTGATTGCCTAACGCTGCTGAGCACGTAGCGGAAGAGCGCCGAATGTGGAGTTGGCGTCTCAAGACGGTCTCTTGTGCGAGCTTTGGTGTTGTAGGATAGTCAGTGTAACATGCTCAAACCGTTCTCCTTTCGAGATGATCCGCAGGTTCCACAGTTCGCTGACGGGGCGCCGCTGGCCGTGATGGATGCCGACTGCGCGATCTGCAGCTGGGGTGCGCGCATGATCCATCGCCTCGACCGGAGTGGGACAGTGCGCATCTGTCCGATCCAGACGCCGCTTGGAGCCGCCTTGCTTAAGCATTACGGGCTTGAGCCGACCGATCCTTCCAGCTGGTTGTTCATCGACAAGGGTATTGCGCATCAGGATTTCGAAGCGGTGGTCTACGCCGCGCGACGGTTCGGAGGGTGGGGACGTTTGGCCACGGTTTTGCTGATCCTGCCGAGACCGATGCGGGACTGGCTCTACCAGCGTCTCGCGCGCAATAGATACGCGATTTTTGGACGGGCGGAGATGTGTGCGATCCCGGACCCTTCGTTTCAAAGGCGCTTACTCCGTTGAAGATTCTGGTGCTGGGAGGTTACGGCGTTTTCGGCGCAAGGCTCGCGAAGCTCTTGGTTGCCGACGGGCATGAAGTCTGCGTCGCCGGCCGGAACCTCAAAGAAGCCCGATCCTGTGCTGAGGGACTGGGTTGCCGGGCAATCAGAATGGATCGCGCTGGCAATCTCGACGCCTTAGTGGGGCACGAAGTCGTCATTGATGCCGCGGGACCTTTCCACGCCTACGGCAACGAGCCTTATCGCCTCGCGCGCGCCGCAATCGCGGCGGGTGTCCACTACCTCGATCTGTCGGACAACGCAGATTTCTGCGCGGGCATATCGGCCTTCGACGCCGAGGCGCGGGATGCCTGTGTCTGCGTGCTCTCGGGCCTCTCTTCTGTTCCGGCCCTGTCCTCCGCCGCCGTGCGCGCCCTCTCCGGCGCAGACGTGCCAGCGGTGATCGACACCGCAATCCTGCCCGGAAACCGCGCGCCCCGGGGGCTCTCGGTCATGCAGTCGATCCTGCCCCAAGCGGGACGCCCCATGCTGGTCTGGAACGGGAACCGCTGGGATAAGACTTTCGGATGGTCGAAGCCAGCGCGATACACCCTTCCAGGTGGATTGGTCCGGCAGGGTTGGCAGGTCGAGGTTCCGGACCAGCGCCTCTTTCCAACACATTTCGTTGCAGAGACGGTCCTCTTCCGGGCAGGGTTGGAGCTGGCCGTCATGCGTTACGGCCTTGCGCTTTTCGCCGGCGTGCGGCGGGTCGTGCCATTTCCGGTGACCCGCCCGGTTGTCCGCGTGTTCGAGGTGCTGGCGGATTTCCTGGCCCCCTTCGGCAGCGGCCGCGGCGGGATGTCCGTCGCGGTCACCACGCGCCACGAATGCCGAAGCTGGAGCCTTTTGGCGGAGGATGGCGATGGTCCTTTTATTCCGGCGGTAGCGGCTCGCGCCTTGCTGCGCCGCGCCAATCTGCCGGTCGGCGCTGGCCCGGCGATCGAGGTGATCAACTTGGAGGAGGCAGAGGCCGCGATGGCGGACCTGCGTGTGGTCACCGAGCGCAGCGTCGCGCCAATCTCGCCCATCTTCCCGCGGGTGCTGGGGGAGGCCTTCCACGTGTTGCCAGATGCGATCAAGGAAACCCACCTGACGCTCGGCACCTCACGATGGGTTGGGCGATGTGAGGTCGAGCGGGGGACCGGTGCCTGGTCCCATTTGCTCTGTGCGATTTTCCGATTTCCTCCCGGGTCTCCGGACATCGAAGTGGCGGTGACCAAGACCGTCACCTCACGCGGAGAGACCTGGCTTCGCCGCTTCGGCCGGAACACGTTCCGCTCTAACCTCTCCGTAGGCCCCGAAGGCATGCGCGAGAGTTTCGGGCCGTTCACCTTCGCGATCGGCCTTAAGGTTCAGGGGGGTGAGCTTCACTACCCGGTCACATCCGGACGTATGGGACCAATACCCCTACCGCACTGGATGCTGCCGGCGTCCGTCGCGCGAGAGTTTGTTGCTGACGGCAAGTTCCATTTCGACGTCGCGATACTGGCACCGATGACGAAGGGGTTGTTGGTTCGATACCGGGGGTTCCTGTCCGCCGAGCGACCCGACGATCCGAAACGCCCAGAGTCTCACTAATGGTGACGACGACAGGTCTTGCTCCTGGCCCGTCGATGTCCGCTTTCGGGCGGGCACCTCCAGAAAAACAGGGGAGCGGCCAGGTCCATCCAGAAGTCAGTGTGAGCAAGTATCATCCGGAGTGTGATGCTGGAAGTTCACTATCCGAAGCCAACGCTCCAACGATTCCGGACGTGCAAGCGGAGGTTAATCCAACGTGTGATCGCGAATTTTATTCTAGCAGAACCATCCCCACTCACCGAGCCGGATCCAAGGCCCTCCACTGCAAAATATGATCCGCCCGCATGCGTGCGAGTTGTGCCTCGATGGGCCTGTATCTCTTGAACTCGTCTTTGCGCGAAGCCCACAGCCGAGCCGCCCGGGTGAGTGTCTCGATGATCTCCGATCGCGCTACTTGGTAACTCTCGACCTCACCAGTTTCCCACCGCCTCCAGAGATCTCCTCGCACCGCTTCCTTGACCCAGCCACGGTCTTCAATCTCGCCCATTAGCACTCGGTATATCTCCCCGAGCGCGCGAGGTTCGCTCATGAGCGGGTAGGACGTGCACCATGGCGCAAGGGGCTGATAGATTACCGCCTAGACATAAGAGACGGGGACGTTGAAACCACCTTGATGCAAACCGCCCCAGTGAATATGAGGCACGTAGATTGAGCGCCAGCGGCGCCGCTCTTCCTCGAGCCAGACCTCCGCATTCTGGCTGGGCGGTTCGACGGGCTCATACGCAGCTTGACGCCAGGCGGCATTCGTGCGCGCGATGCGTCGCGCCTCATTCATCTTCGCCTCTCGGAAGTCAGCCTGTGCTTCAGCCGCCTTGCGATGGAAAAGCCACGCGCGCGGCGCCGATTTCAGCACATGATCCGTGAGCTCCTCCAGCGTCAGCGAACGCCTGATCTTTGAGAGATCAATCTCGAGGGCGGACTCGCCGCGCTCGACGAAACGCTGGAGCTTTTCCGCACCAACCGCATGGGTCACGCGGATCTCCACGAGCAGTCGGTTTTCCATGGGGGCCGTCGGCGAATGGCCTATCTTGGTGCAGATGAGATCGGGGTGAATATTTCCTTCCCGGACTTGTAGGTCGACCCGATCGAACAGAACCCGACGCGCTGGAAACACCTCCTTTTTCCAATCCCTCGCGCTCACATTGCACGAAACCTGAAGCGGCGGAATGTGAAGCGCACCCCCTTCGCTGATGATCTCCTTGGCCATCCTGTGAAGCGCAGTCTCCCCAGCGCTCGAGCAATCGGTGCCTGAGAGATGGCGAAAATGATGAACTCGAATTCGACCGCGCACCGGTGTGAGCGCACCGCCACAATCGAGGCAGACCAATTTCCCATGTGTCTCGCCCAACTTGGAGATATGGATAAGTCCTTCGTCATCTTCCTGCGCGAAGAGTGTTCTCGCGGAGCCGGTGCCGAAGACATAACCCGATCCCGGCCAGTTAAAGCCGGGTTCGTCGCGCGGATGATTTACGTCGATCATGACGTCGCAGGGCCTCCTAGCAGATGGCGCCGAAGGGTGCCGCCAGACTTCTTGATAGACCAAGAAAAGTATGCGCGCATATAAATCGGGCCCAACTATGCGCCTCCCTTAGGTTCTTTCGCGTCACGCGCGCGAAAGTCGCTTCCTGAAGATTTATTTCCAGCAAAGAAATCCGGATCGATCCTGGCGCGTAGCCACCGACATAAGTGACGCGCGGGGCTCAAGCGGAACGGAGATCGCGCTGCTGAGGAATTTCCCTCGTGCTCAGACGAGTTGTCCAGAAACTCTGCCGCAATTTTCCAGCTACGTCGCGCAGGCAAGGCATTCTACTGGCGCTTTTCTCTAACGCAGCCCGGCGCTGCCCCTTGCCGACCAGCCGTTTTAAGCGTCGCGGCCTTGAAGGCCTGCCGCCCCAGCGGTTCGACGGGACGCTCCTTCACTGGTTCAAGCGACATAATCTCTGTCCGCAGGATATGAAGAATGGGCGACAACATACGACTGCGGTCAACCAAAACCGCGCACAACGTGGAACGCCGCGCGCAGTTCCTTGAAAATAAAGTGTTGGTCAGCCCCGCTTGTCCGGCAAATCCGCCGGTCTATCGTTTTCGCACAGCCCCTTGTGCAAGCGAGTTTGCCATGCCCCTCACCGTCCCAAAGCGCAGAGCCCGGTTACGTGTCGGCGCACTCGCCGCACTCTGGGCTGCCGCGGGACAGGCGCAGGCCGAAAGCTTCCTCGACCCCGCAGGTCCGGTGGCTACTGCACAGGTTACGCATCTGCGCATCATCCTGATCGTCATGGCCATCGTCGTGATCCCGGTTTTCGCGGCTACCCCGTGGCTGATCCGGCGCTATCGCTATGGCCGCTCGAAAGGCGACTACCGCCCCGACTGGTCTTTCTCGACCCTGTTCGAATGGCTCGCGTGGGGCGTGCCGGTGATGGTTGTGCTGATCCTCGCAGGCTATCTGTGGGAGCGAACCCATAACCTCGATCCATACAATCCCGTGCCCGGTGCGAGTGGCAAACCGCTCGTCGTCGATGTCGTGGGATACGATTGGAAATGGCTGTTCATCTATCCCGAAGAGGGTGTGGCCAGCGTGGGCAAGCTGGCCTTCCCCGCCTCGCGTCCGCTCGAGCTGCATTTGACCTCCGACACGGTGATGCAGAGCTTTCTGATCCCGCGGCTCGGCAGCCAGATCTACGCGATGAAGGGGATGCGCACCAAGCTGAACCTTGCCGCAGATAGCCCCGGCACCTTCGAGGGGCGCAACACGCAATATAACGGCGAGGGGTTCTACACCCAGACCTTCAAGGCGAGCGCCATGAGCGACGCGGCCTTCTCGCGCTGGGTTTCGAAGGCGAAGGCCAGCGGCCTGCCGTTCGACGCCAAGGTCCGCGATGCGCTGGAGGCGAAAAGCAACAAGGTCGAACTCGCGCGCAAGCTCGACCAGCCCACGGGGCAGCCGATCCTGTTCTCGACCGCGCCCAGCGCGATGTTCGACGAGATCGCCGGCCTGAAGGAGACGGCACAATGAATACGTGGAGCGATGATGTCTGGGGCTTTCCCTTCGGTCGGCTGACATGGGACGCGCTGCCGGTCATGGATATCTTCAAAGCCGACGGGCGGACCGAATTGCTGTCCGGAATTACCGGGACGGCGGCGGCGGGCATGGCCGTGCTGGGCTTCGTCGTCGTGGTGATCCTGATAACGGCGAAAGGCTGGTGGCGCCCGCTCTGGAGCGAGTGGCTGACCTCGGTCGATCACAAGAAGATCGGCATCATGTATATCGTCTTCTCCTTCGTGATGCTGGCGCGAGCGCTGGCCGAAGCCTTCGTGATGCGCAGCCAACAGGTTGTAGGCCATGATGGCGGCGGGATCGTGATGCCCGACCACTTCGCACAGCTATTCACGACTCATGGCACGATCATGATCTTCTTCATGGCGATGCCCTTCCTGACGGGGATGATAAATTTCGCGATGCCGCTGCAGATCGGCGCGCGCGACGTCGCCTTCCCGGTGCTGAACTCGGTTTCGCTGATGCTGACCATCGCGGGAGGGGTCATCTTGATGGTCTCGCTGGTCCTCGAGCCCTTCTCGACTGGCGGATGGACAGGGTATCCGCCCTATACGGAGCTGTCCTACAATCCCGGCGCGGGGCCCGATTACTGGATCTGGGCGGTGACGCTGTCGTCGATCGGGTCGACCTTCACGGGGCTGAACTTCGCGGTCACGATCTACAAGAAGCGCTGCCCCGGCATGACGCTGATGCGGATGCCGCTGTTCACCTGGACGTCGCTCTGCACCTCGATCCTGATGATCTTCGCGATGCCGCCGCTGACCATCGCGACCGCGCTCCTCGCGCTCGACCGCTACATGGGCTTTCACTTCTTCACGAACGGCGGTGGCGGCAACATGATGAACTACGCCAACCTGTTCTGGCTTTTCGGCCACCCGGAGGTCTATATCCTCATCCTGCCCGCCTTCGGGATCTGGTCCGAAGTGTTCGCGACATTCTCGGGCAAGACGCTCTACGGCTATACCGCGCTGGTGATCGCCACGATGGCAATCGCGGTGCTGAGCTTCACCGTCTGGGTCCACCACTTCTTCACGATGGGCCAGAGCGCCAATCTGAACGCCGCCTTCGGGATCGCGACGATGCTGATCGGGGTGCCGACAGGGGTGAAGATCTACGACTGGATGCTGACGATGTATCGCGGTCGGGTGCGGATTTCAGTGCCGATGCTCTACGCCATCGCCTTCCTGTTCCTGTTCACCATCGGCGGGTTGTCGGGCATCATGCTGGCGAACCCGACGATCGACTACCAGACCCACAACACGCTTTTCCTCGTCGCGCATTTCCACAACATGCTGATCCCCGGCCTGCTTTACGGGATGATCGCGGGCTATACGATGTGGTTTCCCAAGGCCTTCGGGTTCCGGCTCGACGAGAAATGGGGCTACCGCGCCGCGTGGTGCTGGATCCTCGGCTTCATGGGCGCGTTCTTCCCGCTCTACGTGCTGGGGCTGATGGGCATGCCGCGCCGGATGTCGGGCTATTTCACCGGCGAGTGGCTGCCTTGGACGATCATCGCATTGGGGGGCGCGGTGGTGATCCTTGCCGGGTTCCTGTCGCTGATCGTGCAGCTCTGGGTTTCGGTGCGCCACCGCAAGCGCCTCGCCGTGCCGGTGGGCGATCCGTGGGACGGGCGCTCGCTCGAATGGGGGATCCCCAATCCAGCGCCGGAATGGAACTTCCCCGCCCTGCCCCGTGTCGAGGGACGCGACGCCTTTGCGACGCTGAAAGCTTCGGGCCATGATCTCGGCCCGCCCGAGGACGGGTTCGAAGATATCTGGCTCCCGAAGAACGCGGCGTTCGGCCCGGTGATGGGTGCGCTCGGAACGGCGCTGGCCTTCACCCTGACATGGCATATGTGGTGGGCAGTTCTGCCGCTCGCGGCGCTGGTGCCGCTCGTCATCATCGCGCAGGGCTTCCGCCGCAACACCGAGAAGCGCATCCCCGCCGAAGAGGTCCGCAAGGAATGGCGCGCCTTCCGCGAGCTGGCCGCCCGCACGCCGCGTGTGCCGCGCAGCTCGGAATACACCCGAGACAACCGCGGCCACGCCATCCCGATGTCGCAGGAGGCCGCGCGATGAGCCAGACCACCCGCCATCCCGGCCTCAATCTCGGCCAGAAACACCAAAGCGCCGATGACCGCGCCGAAACCGAGGTCTTCGGCTTCTGGGTCTTCATGATGTCCGACGCGATCCTCTTCGGGCTATTGATGGCGACCTACGTCGTGATGCGGCCCAATACGAACGGCGGCCCCGGCCCGCAGGAGCTGTTCGAGCTGAAGTCGATCTTCATCGAGACAATGCTGCTCCTGACCTCGTCAGTCGCGATCGGGTTTTCGCATCTCGCACTCAAGCACGAGCCGCGCCCGGTGAAGATGGTGCTGTGGCTGCTGGTCGCGATGGCGCTGGCGCTGAGCTTCGTGGGGTTCGAGATCCACGACTTCCTGAAGATGTTCTCCGAGGGCGGCACGCCTGAACGCAGCGGCTTCCTGTCGGCTTTCTTCGCGCTGGTGCCGCTTCACGGTCTGCACGTGACCTTCGCGTGCCTCTGGGCGGTCGCGATCCTCGTGCAGATGCTCGTTTACGGTCTCGACGACCGGGTGAAGCTGTCGATGGTGCGCCTCGCCGTGCTCTGGCACTTCCTCGACATTGTCTGGATCGGCATTTTCTCCATCGTCTATATCGGGGGGCTGGCATGAGCGAACATGACGAAAGGCGCCAAGAGGCCCGCAGCTACCTGATCGGCTATGCGCTTGCGCTGGCGCTGACCCTGCCGATCTTCGCGCTGGTGGCGTGGGATCTGCTGCCGAAAGTGGCGATCTGGTGGGCGACGGGGGTGGCCGCGATCGTGCAGATCGTGGTCCATTTCCGCTTCTTCCTGCATATCCGCCTGAAGGGTCAGAAGCAGGAAGACCTGCATCTGATCCTCTTCACCACGCTGATCCTGCTGCTGATGGGCGGCGGCACGCTGTGGCTACTATGGAACCTGCACGCTCGGATGGTCTAAGGCGGGTCAGGCCCCGAAGCGGCCGATCTCGAAGCCAGCCTCGGTCAGGTGTCCGCGCAGTGCCCGCGCCATCGCCAGCGCCTCTGCCCCGTCGCCATGCAGGCAGACCGTGTCAATCTTGCAGGGGAGGTCCTTGCAAGACGCGGTTGCAATAAAGGAAAGGAGTTTTCTGCCTTGCGGGAGAGCTCAGGCCCGTCCGAACTCCGTGCAGTCGTAGTCGCTTGCGGCTATTGACCATGAAAAGTTATTTCACAAACCAGCAATGATCCTCCCAGACCGGGCACCCGCGTAACACAGACCAACGTCTCAGGTAGGTTATCGAACAAGCCTGTTACACGCACCTTGAACGATTTCAATGACTTATCCGACGCGTAACGCGGTAACGCGCGTAACGCCGGAAGTAAATATATAGGTGGAGTCTTTTCTGGATCGAAGTGGATGGAGGAACCACTCACTCTCTCTATGTATATTCATCTCATAGAGTGTTACATACATACCTAGATAGAGATTTCTGTTTTATTTCAATTGCTTGCGCGCGTAACGCGCCCTGTAACACGCGTAACAGCTGTCACAGCATTGAAATCGTTTACTTTTTTCGGAATCGCCGGTGCCCGATTGGCCCATTTCGGGCTCTCAGGCTGCATTTTGGTCAAGATGGCGAGGGCGGATAACACTAAAAAACCCTTCAAGAGCAATGTTTTGCGGGAGACCTTCTGCAATTGATACTATGGGCGCGGCGCGGCCGCCCCCGCTCTCGTGGTTGTCTGTTTCGCAATCTACCCGGATCGATGAGCAATAGACCGAGCGTGCCCGGAGGTGGGCACGAGATTAGGGGCTCCCTCCCCCCCACGCGACGAGGCAGTTCGGTTTGCCCTAGGCGGAAACGGTGCCGAACCGGAAAATTTCACCCGGAGTCAACAGGCCTTAAATGGCGCCCGCGTGGATTGAGGCGCAAGAAAAGCAGCAGCGGCAGCGGCAGAGAGAATGCTGGAGAGAAGGACGCTTCACCCCCATGTATCTGGGGGCGGTCACTGCGGGGAGTGCATCCGCGGGCCCATCACCCGCGTCGGAATATTCCTGTCCGGCTTCGTGCCGCGCTGATGCGCGCGCACCATCACGATCTTTCCGCTCTTGTAGCGCCGTTCATGCGCGCTCACCCAATGCTCGGTCGGCGGGTGGCGGCCGGCGGCCTGCTCACGCTCAAATTCGCGCCGCGCTGCCTGCTCGCGCAGATGCGCATCTCCCTCCTTGCCGATCCGGATCGTCACATGGGAGCGAAGGTTTTCTGTGAGCCAGGTCTTGCCGAATTTCGCGGCGGTCTTGCGCTCTCCCGGCGACAGGCTGTCGCGCTCCTCTCGCTCAATCCCGTTCTCCGGCGAGGACAGGAGCGCGAAGAGCACGAAGCCGAGCACCATGTCATAGGTCAGGTGACTGAGTTCGTTATTCACCATCCCCTGAAGATCCTTCTGGGAGGTGTTCTTCTGGGCGAAGAGGTCGAACATGTGCGGATGCGGGCGCCAATCGTAGGTGTCGAGGAACTCTCCGCGAACCGGGTCGCGCGGGAAGACAAGATAGATCAGCGGATCGATGATCCCGCCATCGGAGTCGCTTCTGAAGAGCGAAACCTTTAGGGCACCGGGATCGCGCAGATCGTAGAGATAGCCTCGAAGCCCGGCATCCTCGAGCGCATGTCGCGGCAGGTTGGTGCCCTCCCGTCTCGCGCGATCGGCGATCAGCATCCGGTGATCGTGCTCCACCCAGACGAGATCGGCGGGAAACTCGACCTCGCGCATATAGGACGCTGCCAGATCGGCAGCCGCGCGGCCCGTATCGCTCTCCTGCACCTCATCACGCAGACTGTCGACGTAATTCGCGGCGCGGCCGTCGAGCAGGTAGATCTTGGACTGGCTGAGATCATCGATGACCGACTGCCGGAAATGCCGGGCTTTCTGGATCGCGGTCGGATCTCCGAGATATTGCCCAACGAGGTCCAGGCGATCCGCCTTGCCATCCTTGCGCGACAGATAAGTCCCGTAATTGGCGACGATCGCCTTGTAGAGTATCGCTTGCCTCATCGCCCCCTCCTCACCCGGCCTGCACGCTGGAGGCATACTTCCATTTTGCAGAGGATTTCGGAAGAGCGCAGGCGACCATCTCAATTCACCTAGGGCCTTCGAGGTCACGAAGCGTATTCGTCCCCCTGCCAGCCAAAGATCGCTTTAGGCTCCATACCAAGAAGCAAGAGCATCTCCCGCGATCATTCTGGGAGGTCTGGACTGGAACTCCACACGCTTCCTCAAAATCCGGCCCACCCATGCGCAGCTCTTAGGTTCTTTCGTGTCACGCGAGCCCAAGTCGATTTCTGAAATTCTTTTTCCGGCAGAGAATTACGGATTTTCTTGAGGAGCGGCCACCGACATATGTGACGTGCGGGACTCGGGCGGAGCGGCGATCGAGTTTTCCACAATAATCGCCCCGATTTCGCCCCAAACCCCCGCTTTTCGCGCTTTTCCACCCTGCGCAAAACGCGGTGCAGCAGTATATTCAAGCTAAGCTCCCAAGCGGCGCAATTCAAAATGAACAAGACAGAAATAACACGCTTCTTGCGTGAATGAAGGAGGCTTGCCATGTGCATGAGCCATCATATCCACGAAGCACGATACGCTAGGCTCGAGAAGCGCTTGGGCCTTATCGTCCCCGCGGCAGATGATACGCAGATCGCGACGCAGGAGACCTGCTGAAATGGCGCGACGCCCTCATGAAATTAAAGTCCGGCTTTCTGATGGCGAGATGAAGCTCATCGAAGCGAGGGTGAAGGCAACAGGATGCAGGACGATCGCAGATTACTTGCGACGGAGCGCTACTGGCGAATTGCCGCAACCGACAAACCGCGACGCTGAAATCGCGGAGGCGCTCGGTCAGCTTTGCTTCGCCGTCAACCGGCTCGATGCGAAATCGCAGAGCGCCTGTCGTCAGCTCTCGAGGAACGTTCAAGAGCTTACTACGGCGATCTACAAGTGGGCGGGTTTCTGACGATGCGTGCAATCACGAAACGGCATTCTGATGCGAGCTTCGTAGAGCATTACGTTCTACGTGACGGCTCGGAGCCCATAGGCGGCACTCTTGTCATCTTCGGCCGTCACGATGCCCGAAAGCAACTCAGTCAACTGGTTGACCGGCACGGCTATCTGCACATCACACTCTCGCTTCCGCAGGGTATGCGCGCTGAAGACGCGCTCTGGCTTCAGATCGTCATCACGCTCCTCGAGCTTATGGACTTTCGGCCGATGCAAGTTCCATGGATCGCCGTGCGCCATACGGATGCGACGTGTGATCATATTCACATCGCTCTGGCGCTAACGACATTGGCAGGCAAGACGCTGAAGCCGAACCTCTCGCGCAGGGCTACGGATCACCGGCACCAAGAACTCGCAAAACTTCTCGGCCTACCGGCCCCCGAATATTTCGACCCGAAATTCCCGACGTTGCGTCCGCCGACCCCGATCCGGAATCTAAAGTCAAAAGCCGCGCAGATTACTTATCGCGCTCTTACGCGCGTCTTCGGGGCGAACCCGCCGCTCACGCTCGACGAAATGGTCACGCAGCTGAAAGCCGGCCCCGAGCCGGTCCGCTTTTCCCGGATGCCCACGAAATCAGGCCACGACAGCTATGTTTTCTTGACCGAGAGCGGCGCTGTGCGCGGAAGCGAGCTTGGCACGGCGTGGCAACCCAAACACCTGCACGCGCGGATCGCTCACGCCATGGCCCTGTCGGCCGCGCGCTTGATTATCAACCTGCGACCTATCCAACCCCAACTGAAAGAACTTATGAATGCCGCAAGAGCCGAAATCGCTGAAACCGAGGTCACGCTTCAAAGTCCTCGTAGATCTCTGGAAGTCGATCGACACGAAAACCGATCGCTTGATGTCGCTTCTGGATCTGCTCGACTGGATGAAGCAAAACGCATCGGACATTGGGGCACGGATCCTCGAAGCGTTGTCGCTGATGAACGAGGAGCTGCGGATGCTCCGCGCGCTCCGTCTGCGGCAAGAAGAAGCGGAGAAGGAGCGTCGCAAGCAGATGATGGATCTGTCGGCACGGCTGGAGGCGCAAGACGCGCGGCTGGACCGGATCGAAAGAAAACTCGACCTGCTTCTTCGCACGATGAGGCTTCCGATGCCCTGACCTACGGCGCTTGGCTCACTCGTGCCCTGGCTTGGTTTAGCGCGAACTTTAGTGGGTGGACGTGGGTCGGCCGCCCGGAACATCGTGCAATCGATATCAGGCTTGGCAGCGAAGTGGTGCGGCTCTCGGACGGAGGCCTCGAAGTTCTTAAGGACGGCCCCGACGCTCAAAATCTCGCAGATAAATTCCAGAACATCGGAGCGGCGTCTGCCTCCCCAACTCCTGAGGAGCTGGACCTTAAACCAGATGACTGCGCCGACGGTCTTGGCTTTGGTTGAGTGCCCTTCCAACAGAAGAATGAATAACCCCGTGTATCATGGACGCCTTCTTCGCTAGTTTCGAGGCAAGGAGGCCGTGATGACAGCGCCACAAATCACCTTGTTCGCGATCCTCGGCGCAACCCTCTCGCTGTTCTTATGGGGGAAACTTCGCCACGACCTGGTTGCCTTGGCTTCGCTGATGGCCTGCGTCTTGACCGGATTGGTTCCGGCCGATGCGGCGTTCGCGGGATTTGGTCATCCTGCCGTGATTACGGTGGCCTGCGTTCTGATACTAAGTCAGGGGTTACAAAATACTGGGGCGGTAGACTGGCTGGCGGGGGCAATTCTACCTTCCGAGGCAAAGCGTCTGACCAGCATGACGGCGCTTGTGGCTCTTTCGGCTGTTCTTTCTGGCTTCATGAACAACGTCGGAGCGCTGGCGCTTCTCATGCCGGTCGCGATCCGGCTCGCAGGGCGGCTGGACATGACACCGGGGCAGATGCTGATGCCCCTGGCCTTTGGCACGATCCTCGGCGGCATGACCACGCTGGTCGGCACACCGCCTAACCTGATCGTCTCGGGCTTTCGCGCCGAAGCCGGATTGGGGCAGTTCGGTATGTTCGACTATGCCCCCGTAGGTGTGGCGGTCGCCTTCGTCGGCGTGGCTTTCATCGCGCTTCTGGGATGGCGCATCGTGCCTGCGCGCAAACCGATGAGCAAGGCAGGTTTCGACACTGGCAGCTATCTGACCGAGGTTCGGGTGCCGGATAAAAGTAAGGCCGTGGGACTGACCCTGCGCAAGTTCGAACGCGGGATTGAAAAAAGCGGCGCGCAGATCATCGGGCTAATCCGCAACGACGTGAGGATGACCGCGCCACATGGCGGACGGCGCATACAGGCGGACGACGTTCTGATCCTGGAGGCCGAAGCTCAAGAGCTGGGCGAAGTATTGTCGGCCTTCGGCATCACGCTGGAAGAGGAAGAGAGCGGGTCGGCGCGAGCGGAAAGGAAAGCCGGAGAGCCGACGCCACAGACCGCAAACGACGAAGCCGAGAGCAACAAGTCCGCCGAGGACTCCGATGCAGCGACGAAGCCTTCGGATCGCGACGAGGATATCGTGTTGCGCGAATTCGCAGTGCTGCCGGGTTCCACGATCGTCGGGCAGTCCGCGACAGACCTGCGGCTGCGGACGCGCTACGGACTCAATCTTCTGGCCGTCTCACGCGAAGGGCGTCCCCCGCGGACGCGGCTGCGCACACTGGAGCTGAAGCCTGGCGATCTGCTGATGATGCAGGGGCCCGCCGAGATCATGGCTGATTTCATGAACGAGACCGGCTGCGCGCCTTTGGGAGAGCGCGATTTGCATCTTCCCAATGCGCGAATGGCAATCATCGCCAGCACCCTCTTGCTTGGCTCTATCGCTGTGGCCACCTTCGGCCTGCTGCCGGCATCCGTGGCCTTTACGTTGGGGGTTCTGGGCTCGATGCTCCTGCGAACCGTGCCGCCCGGGCAGGTCTACAAAGCCATCGACTGGCCAGTCATCGTCCTGCTGGGATCGCTTATCCCGGTGGCCGGCGCGATGCAGACCACTGGCGCGGCAGATGTTCTGGCGCGTTTTCTGGTCGAGACGATCGCACGCGGGAACGCCATCGCGGCTCTGGCGGCAATTCTGGTCACCACGATGTTCCTATCGGATTTGATAAACAATGCGGCCACGGCAGCGGTGCTGTCGCCAGTTGCCCTGGGCATCGCCGCCTCACTCGACGTGAACCCTGACAGTTTCCTGATGGCCGTGGCTATCGGCGCATCTTGTGCTTTCCTCACGCCGATCGGCCATCAGAACAACACTCTCATCCTCGGGTCAGGCGGCTTTCGCTTCGGCGACTACTGGAAGCTTGGACTGCCGCTCGAGGTGATCGTCGTTGCCGTAAGCTTGCCGCTGCTGCTGATCGTCTGGCCACTTTAAGCCCAGGCGAGCACAAGCGAAACGAAACAACGAGATTATCCAAATCTCCCAAAGTTCGATTGCCGACTGCTAAGGAAAGCACTGAGGTTTCGACTATGCCATGCCGCGCGTCGGACCGTTCACGCGGCACCACAAGGCAGAGCTTTTGATCAGGTTGATGCCGAACTCAGGGCATGGCGGTAGCGCCAAGTCAACTCACGTTGAGCTTAACGCATCATTGTCAACTTCCAAGCATCTACCTCAAGTTCTGAGTTTATGCGCTAGGTCGGTCACTTCGTCGCGCCTCCTATGCAGCCGATCCGTAACCTCACCAGCTTTTTTTGTTATTCGGCAACTCAACCAACGCTTGGGACGCACGCGGTCATCGGAACCAAGATTGAGCGCGCCATAAGCTCGACGAGCATCAATATCCCGCGTCCTCAAGCTGGCCCCCTGCCGATCAGTTCGGACCAGCATGGAGTGAGAGGATCACCGTAGTGTTTACACATCCATCGGTCCCCGTCCTAGCGATCGCCTCACTTTTGCCCCTGCTGAGTATAGGCACTAAAGTTGTGACACACTTCGGCTCGGCAACCTCAAATCGCACCGCTTCGCGAAGGCGACCTGTTCCAGTCCGGATCTTCGCGTCTAACCTTGAAAGTATTCCACAGTCCGGCCGGAACGCCGGCCAGCAGGCCGATCATACCCGAGACAGCGAAGGCTTGCCATCCAACCCAGTCAAAGGCAAGGAAAGCTGTTAATACCGCTCCAGCAATACAGAGCACCCAGAGCGGAACGAAAAGAAGTCTCCATCCGTATTTCATGGCGTGTCTCCTTTGTTCTCAAATGCTCAACAAGCGCCAGGCAATCTTGGTTCCTGAAATGCTCGAATGTCCAAAGCTCTAGCTGCACTTGGTTACCCGGCCATTGAAGCGTCAATGGTCTCCCGAAGTCCCCCCCCAGCGCGCGAGCCGCAAGGTGAAGTTCCTTTACGATTGGTATGTCTAGCCTCTTTGACGGAGCCCGCCCCCTCTTCACGCCGGACGCCACCTGTTCAAGACCAAAGGATGTGCAGCACCCCTCCCCCGATGGCGCTCCCGATAACAGCGGCCAGCCCAACAAGAATAGTAACCCGCACCTCATGAGCGCGGCGCAGCGCTTCGGCCTGCCTGTGAATTTCCATGCGTGCGATCCAAACTTCGTGCGGATGACCCTCCGCTCCGAGTGATGAGCTGAGGTAGAGATCCGCGAGCGGAAAGCCCTTCACGCGTTCCACTGCCGTTTTGACATCTTCGGCCCGGCTCATGTCCAAATCTTCCAGGGCCGTCTCGACCATTCTTCGGGAGACAACCGGGTCGACTTGCTTCTCGTCCACATAAATATCCATGCCAAAGCCTTCGATCATAAAATCTACAGCAAAACAGTTTGCCGTAAGTCTGAGCGATGCTCAAAATCATGCTCGCACAATCGTCCGCAGACGACCCAGACAGATTAGTGAATTGTTCCTTCCGGTCCACCTCAAAATCCATCGGCACCCTTTTCCCCGAAATCCGCGCCATACCTCTTTCGGACCCATTCGCACGGTTACGGCGTTGCTCCAACGTGAACGCGAGGGCCTGATTGAGAAGAGAGAGATGGAGTGGTTAGTCGACAACCAACAAGTTGTTAGCATCATCGTGCAGATCGTCACCGCGATGGTCTGGTTGATCTATCTCCAGCTTATACTCCAGAACTTCCGGCGCGAGCGGCGCTCGAAGCTGCTGTTGACCCGGATTGCCGGCGGACACGAGCACGGACATTTAATGCTGGGGAATATGGGGGCCGAGCCTATCTTTGTGAAAGCCTTGTTGGTCGACCTCGAAGTCGACGAAAAGACCTACCACTCCATTGCCAGCGACACCGGAGGCTTCGCACCCTTTCCCGACACGGAACCCGGCAGATCCGTCAAGGGTCCGCTGAAAACCGCAGAGTATCGCGACCTCGGACAGATCTCAGATTTGGTGAGCGTGGCTCTGGAATACTCCGAAATTCCTGAAGGCGCGGAGAACATAGAGTCGGTCGTCTTCACAGTGTTGGCGGAAAACGGCCGCTCCAACATGCTGACAGCAGGGCAACTCAGTTTCGACGTTTACCACGCAGGTGAGCACCAACGTTACCTGCCACAGACCCTCTCTACCGTGCAATTGCGAAGCTTCCGCAAGCGTCGCGAGTTGTCGTCCCGCCTCGAAGAGGTGCTGGAGCAGGAAGCACGCGCGTTCCTCACAGCCGATGACGGCAACCGACGCGTGCGTGGTGCGAGCCCCTCCTCGCTCCGCCATAGCTAATGAGAGCTGGTGAGTCCATGTAGGGTCGAATGACGCCACCGAATGCAGGCGAGGTCACCCCCTTCACGGGAGCGTCGCGCGGATGCCCAGGCGAACCATAAGCGGAATACGAATAAACTCTTGGCTCGGACCGCGCGGAGGCCTTTCACGCCCGGCGGCGCCCCCGCGCAGTCGGGAATATTCATCCTGCGGAGCCGTTGCATTCTCGCTGAGAGAGAATGCTAAACAATCGTTAAGCGGGGAAAGCAAATCCGGCGCAGCTGAGGGCAAAGCCAAAGCAGGTCCGTCAGCGGTTCCGCAGGTGATCGAGCGAGTGAAGCGGCTCACACGAGGCAGGCAAACGATTACACTTAGCCAATTAACCGAAGAGATCGGGTCCCAAGGTCACGCGCCGCTGCTGATGATCGCCTCGATCTTCATGATCCTGCCGATCGGATTGATCCCTGGTATTGGGGGAGCACTCGGATCGCTAGTCGCACTAATCGGGCTTCAAACGCTCCTAGGACGGAATGGCGTCTGGTTACCAGAATTCTTCGGGAAGCGCGAAATATCGGCAGAACGTGTCCACACCGCAGCTGCAAGACTGAACCCCGGCGCTGCTTGGCTCCGTCGACATTTACATCGCAGATGGGAGCCCCTCGCCTGCGGTAGCATTTCGGTCTCGGTGATTGCAGTGATACTCATCGTCACTGGAAGTTCGTTGCTCATTCTCGGGGCTATTCCCGTCGCCACTCCTCTAATCGGGCTTCCCATCGCAGTATTCGCGGTCGGAATATTGGGCCGTGACGGCATTGTTGTCGCAGCGGGTTATGTTCTGCTGTTCATCGCTGGCGGAACTGTATGGATAATGCGCTGAACCGGACCATGTCACGGATCGTTTTCCTAGCGACGAGATGGACTTTGACTGTGCAAGCAGGAACTTGGTTTGCCTACTTCTCGTTTAACACAAGGACCGAGACGGGTCAGTTGAAAGCCGGAGGCGCTCGATGACAACGAAGGACGCACGCGAAAACCCCGACGGCAAGGCGAACTCTGGTTCGGCAGAAGCAAGCCAGCTGCGCGAGACGATCGACCGCGGCGGCACCGGCGACAAGGTGGCATTTAGCGACCCCGCCGCCGCGCCCTTGGGGACCGATGACGAAGCGGCCGGAACGTCCCCCTCGCTTCGACAGGTGCGCATGGCACAGGAACATGAAGGACGACACGGAGTGGCGGAGAACCGCAAACCCGGGCCCGCGGAAATTAATGGTGGAATGAGTCGGTGGGCGCTGCTCGCCATTGCCTTCGTCGTCCTATTCGTTTCCGCAGTCGCCTGGGTCGCTATTAGCTAGACCCCAAAAAGCCCCGCGACCAAAGTCTCCCAAGAGGTGGACCAATCGAAAGTTTGCGGAAACCGAAGCGACGCCCGCGTGTTGATTATCGTAGGTCGGCGATCACTGAGATACGCTGAAACCGTGCACAAAACTTAGCTCCCTGATCGAACTCGCAGGAGGCATCCTCTTGAAATATGCAAATTTCGTTCGAAGCCTGATCGAGCACCCAATTTTGGCTGACTACTTTTTGGCTGACTACTTGATGTCAGGCATGGCCTTTTCGCTACCGACGGCGCGAACGCCAACTGCAGACTTACACTTTCTCATATCCAAGCATTCTCTGGGGTGGGAGCGACTTCCCGCAACTCGCTTCAGTCATCCCGGCAAGGAGCCTGCGCTTCGGCGCGGGGCAGGCGTCGGCTCTATGATCTGGCCTGGACGACACAATGGTTCTCGCAATGCGAATTCTTGAACTCATTCGAGAGGCGGTCGCCAAAGGCCCTCAATGGCTCGGGCCTGTGATTATCTTAATTGGTGCGCTTTTGCTCTCGTTGCTAGTGCATTGGGCGGTCTTTCGTATCCTTAGGAGGTGGGTAGAGGCCGATAATGGCATCGCGGGCTCATCCTTGCGGCAAGCGAAAAGACCGATGCGGCTGGCTTTCGTTCTCGCGGCATTGGCGATCACTGTCCCTCGCACCGATCTGCCTTGGCGGATACAGGACGTGTTGGGGCACATATTTCTGATCCTGCTGATCGTTCTGATAGGTTGGACCTTCATCCTCGTAACCCAACGATTGAGCGACCGCGTGATCCGTCGCCAACGGATGGACCTGGACGACAATCTCGCCGCACGCAAGCTCGTCACGCAGTTCCGCGTGTTACGGAGAACCGCCACGATCCTGCTGGTGATCTTTACCGTCACGGGTGTGCTACTGACCTTCGAGCCAGTGCAGAAATATGGCGGAAGCCTGTTCGCCTCCGCAGGTGCGGCGGGCCTGATCCTCGGGCTGGCAGCGCGACCTGTTCTCGCAAACCTGATTGCGGGCATCCAGATCGCCATCACCCAGCCGATCCGGTTGGAGGATGTGGTGATCGTGGATGGCGAGTGGGGCTGGATCGAGGAGATCTTCGCCACATACGTTGTTGTGCGGATCTGGGACTGGAGACGGATGCTGGTGCCGCTTAGCTATTTCATCGAACAGCCCTTTCAAAACTGGACCCGTGAAAATGCGTCGATCATTGGTGCCGTGCATTGGTATCTCGACTATACGGTGCCTACGACCGAGGTCCGCGACAAGCTCGAAGAGATCGTTCGCGAGTCTCCGCATTGGGACGGTCAGGTGATCAACCTTCAGGTCACGGATGCGGACAAGGACGCCGTCGTGCTCCGTGGCTTAATGAGTGCGCGCACCTCACCGCAGGCTTGGGACCTGCGTTGCGAAGTGCGTGAAAAACTCATCGCTTGGCTACAGGAAGCCTACCCCGAAGCGCTCCCGAGGCTCCGCGCGGAACTCCTTTCATCACCGACTGATACGGGCGCGACGCCAGCCTGATCCGCTTCCGACGCCAGGAGAAATGCCATGGATGACGATACAGACTTTTTGACCATCGCACTGCTTGGCGGCGCGCATGTGCATCTGCCGGACCACCTGCTGCAGATGAAGGCGCGGGGCTTTCGCGTCGGGTTTGTGCATGACCGTGATCTCGAGCGGCGCGACCGGCTTTGTGCCGAGCTTGACGCCGAGCCGCTCACGACGCTCGACGAGCTTGTCGGCTTGCAAGCAGCGGGTGCCGTCGTCTGCAGCGAGACAGCCCACCATGCCATCGATATCGGAGCGGCGCTCTCAGCGGGACTCCCGGTCTTTTCGGAAAAGCCACTCACCGGCAGCGCTCGCGACGCCGAGGCCTTGGCGCAGCAATCAGCCAAGGCGGGAGCAATATTGCACACCGCGTATTTCTTCCGGACCCTCCCCGCCCTGCGCAAAGCGAAAGACTGGATTTCCGAGGGGCGTCTGGGCACGGTGCGATCGGCGAGGATGCTGTTCAATCATGACGGCGGCTATGCGGATTGGCTGGATCTCGACTGTTGGATGACCGACCCGGAGCTTGCCTGCTACGACGGGTTCGTCGACGAGGCGGTGCACGCGATCGACGCTTTGCAGTGGATCTTGGGCCCCGTCCGCAAGGGAAATGCGGTTCACCGGCAACGCGCTGGGGTGGCCCTTGAATGATCACGGCGCCGCAATCCTTCGCTTTGCGAGCGGCGCTACCGGCGTCGTCGAAGCGGGCTGGACTGACACCCGGATGCGGCTCGAGTTGGACCTCGTGGGCGACGCCGGAGCGATTTCGCTGAAGAATGGTGAGATGACTCTGACACTGCGCGGGGCCGAGAGTCCGACCGAGTGCGTGGTGCTCGATCCGCTCGATGCGGGCACCGGCATCGTGCCCTTTCTGAGCGCGCTTAAGGGCCGTGCCGCACCGGGGTTGGTCTCGGCTGGCGAGGCGGCGCGCGTCAACCGGGTTCTGGACGATCTCGGGCTTCGGCTCAACTGAACACGCGAAAGGAGCACGACGATGGATTATGGACTTCACGGCAAAACCGCACTGGTCACGGGCGGTGCCTCGGGTATCGGCAAGGCCGCCGCCAGAACGCTGCTGGCCGAGGGCGCGCAGGTTATCCTCGTGGATCTCAAGGGCGACGAGGTGTCCCGCGCCGCCAAGGAGCTCGGCCGCGGCACCTGTGCCCTTCAGGCCGATCTGCGCGATCCAAACCAGATCAAGGGTCTCGCAGCAACCACGCAGGAGCGCTTCACCATGCCGGACATTCTCGTCTGCGCGGCCGGTGTCACCGGCGCCAAGGGGCACCCGCTAGAGATGACGGACAGCGACTGGCATGACGCGTGGGAGAGCGATTTCATGTCGGTCGTCCGCACCGTGCGCGCCTTCGAGCCGACGATGGAAAACCGTGGCTGGGGTCGGGTCGTAATCCTATGCTCCGAGAATGCGGCGCAGCCTTATGAAAACGAGGCCGTCTATAATGTCGCCAAAGCGGCCCTTCTGAATTTCGCCAAGGGGCTGAGTGGAGTGGCCGCGCGCCGGGGCGTGCTGGTCAATTGCGTCTCCCCCGCCTTTATCGAGACCCCCATGACCGACGGGATGATGACCCAGAAAGCTGAGGCGGAGGGTGTCAGCCGTGATGAGGCCGTCCAGAGCTTCCTGAAGTCGGAACGTCCCTGGTTGGCGCTGGAGCGGCGTGGAAGACCGGAGGAAGTGGCCGCAGCCATCGCCTTCCTTTGTTCCGAACAGGCCAGCTTCGTCGTCGGCGCCAACTACCGTGTGGATGGAGGCTCCATCGCCGCGATTGCTATTTGATAGTCAAAGATTGGACAAATATTAAGAAACGCATCACCCGCTAGATCGGCATCACTATGATCCTGCGTGACCTCGAGACGGCTTCCGCGACCCTCTAATTTCGGCAGGATCGTCAAGCGTTTGGCTCTGATTTTCGCGAAATTTCTCCGCTGCCGTGAGCGCCCCTTACGTTTGCGCATCTCTGGCAGCTCAATGATTGCAGCCCAGAAAACCTGCCCCCCTCCACAGGAACATCCCTGATCAGCTCGCGTTGTGGTCAAAAGCAATTGACCTAGGAAAATTTGATCTAAGAGGAGGCTGTCATGGCTGGCGCGACAGGGCAAACGGTTCAAACAGACATTCCCGCTCGTATGGATCGATTGCCGTGGTCTCGGTTCCACCTGACGATCATCGTCGCGCTCGGCGTCACCTGGATTCTCGACGGGCTTGAAGTCACCCTCAAGGGGGCCGTCTCCAGCGTCCTTCAAGAGCCCGAGAGCCTCGGCTTCACGAGTTCGCAGATCGGGATGATCGCGTCCTTCTACATCACCGGGGCGGTTCTTGGCGCGCTCTTGTTCGGCTATCTCACGGATCGTTTCGGGCGTAAGATGTTCTTCTTCATCACGCTCGCCGTCTATCTCGTCGGTGCACTCCTGACAGCCTTCTCCTGGAACCTGTGGAGTTTCGGGGCTTTCCGGTTCATCACCGGTCTTGGCATTGGCGGCGAATATGCCGCGATCAATTCGACGATCGACGAGATGATCCCTGCCCGCGTGCGCGGTCAGGTCGCGCTTGGCGTGAATGGGTCCTACTGGCTCGGTGCCGCGCTCGGCGCGCTATCGACAATCGTGCTGCTCAACCCAGACTATCTCCCGGTCGATATGGGCTGGCGTCTCGGTTTCGGCATCGGGGCAGTGCTTGGCGGCATCATCCTCTACATGCGCCGCCATCTTCCCGAGAGCCCGCGCTGGCTCGCCACGCATGACCGGCTGGATGAGGCCGAGGATATCGTGAGCGACATCGAGAAGCGCACGAGCGAGCAAACCGGCGAAGAACTCTCAAAGGTGCCGGACGACGACAAGATTAAGATCCGGCCGCAGAAATCCTTCTCTCTGATAAAAATTGTCAAAGCGATGTTCTCGACGCACCGGAAACGGGCGTTGCTCGGCCTCGTCCTGATGAGTTCGCAGGCGTTTCTCTACAACGCGATCTTCTTTACCTACGCGCTCGTTCTGTCGAACTTCTTCGACGTCCCCTCAAAGAGCACTGGGCTCTATCTCGTGCCCTTCGCCATCGGCAACTTTCTTGGCGTGATCGTTCTGGGTCGGCTGTTCGACAAGATCGGCCGCCGGGTGATGATCTCGCTCAGCTACGGCCTGTCCGCAGCCATCCTGATGGCTACCGGTTACATGTTCGCCCAAGGCTACCTGACCGCCATTACGCTCACGGCGCTCTGGTCGGTGATCTTCTTCTTCGCCTCGGCAGCCGCAAGCTCCGCTTATCTGACGGTGAGCGAGGTCTTCCCGCTTGAGACACGTGCGCTCGCGATTGCAATCTTCTATTCGATCGGCACCGCGGCTGGCGGCATCGTTTCGCCCTGGGTGTTCGGTATGCTGATCGATACTGGCTCCGCCTGGAACGTGTTCTACGGCTACCTCTTCGCCGGTGCACTGATGACAGTGGCCGCCGTCACTGAAGCGGTCATCGGTATCGATGCCGAACAGGAGTCCTTGGAGGACGTGGCAGATCCTCTCTCCGCCGAGGAGGCGAGCCAGTAACGGACCTGTGCCGGAAACCGCGAAGCCAGCGACCCGAAACATGAGCATATGTCGATGCCGAGCCGTGCGATCGCCATGCGCGCGCGGCTCGGGCGCGGTTTCCGGGGCTGAGAACCATGTTATTGCAGCAGGGAAACCTGGTGAATCGTTTGTTCGACATTCTCGACGCCCAGCCCAATGACGACTGAGACGCTGAATGTCTTCTAGTCCTCCAAAAATGCTGTTTTGAGCCTCACCAGCATTGAGACGGATCGACCCGCATTTCTTCATTCAGAGGTCGTTCCGCGTTCCTTTTTGAGGCGAACATAGGCCGCATATCCGACCTTTACCGGCGAATATCTGGTGACGTTTTCTACGAACTCTCCCTCGAAAGGGTCATCAACCTTCGGCAGTTGGTCCACATTCTTGTCCGCTCGCAACCCACCTGAATATTCAACTTTGATCTTCATGATTTCCTCGCCACTCCCTTTTTCCATTGCAGCCGACTGCGGCCCCCTATGCGCCAGATAGTCAGTCGAAGCGCGCATCAATAATCCTGTCCGCGATCCGCGCGGCGTTGGCGAGGATCGTCATCGCCGGGTTGACACCGCCACCTGTGGGCATGAGTGAACCATCGCAAATCCAGAGATTATCGACATTCCACACGCGCCCCATATCGTCGGTGACCGAGGTCTCGGGATCGTCACCCATCGGGCAGCCACCCATCAAGTGTGCAGTGCTCTGCGTTTCAAACAGATTTTTGCCACCTGCAGCACGCATCATTCGTGACATGAATTTCCTCCCATGTCCCTGCAGACGCCTGTCATTGTCGCAAAAAGAATGCGTGACCTTGGCTCGTGGGAGCCCAAGTTCATCCGTCTCGTCAGCCAAGGTCACGCGATTGTCGACCTGTGGCATCGACTCTCCGACCATCTTCAGCCCGGCCATCCGATTGTAACGCCCCATGGCTTCGAGCAGGTCATCCCCGAACATTCCCGTAGATGAAGTCAAAGTCCCGGCGAAATCTCCGGGCAACGGTCCCTGGCTCATGAAGGAATAACCACCATCGAAATTTTTGCTCGGGTCGTCGTCGGCATAATTCCAATGCTCACAGGTCGCCATCGATGGGGGCCCCTTATACCAACGAATTTCCTCGTCGAACTCGCCCCATACGGCGTCGTTCGCATGCACCATGAGATTGCGCCCCACGAGTCCGTCTGCATTGCCGAGACCCTGGGGATGCTGAGCAGTCGACGAGTTGAGCAACAAGCGCGGTGTTTCGATCGAATAGCCTGCCGCTACCACATTCTCAGCCTTCTGGAAGCGCCACTTCCCATCGCGATAGTAGCTCACCCCGGTCGCGCGCCCGTCTGCACCGGTTTCGATCCGCCCCACCATCGCCAGATCTCGCACCTCGGCGCCCGCCTTGATCGCGCGCGGAACATAGGTAATCAGCATGCTCTGCTTGGCGTTGATCGAGCAGCCGATCTTGCACATGCCGCGATAGGCGCAGGGCGGCGATTTCCCGCGCGGTGCGGAGACGGTGCAAAGCGGAGTCGGCGCCCAGTCGACGCCAAGCGCCTCTGCCCCGCGCGCCAACACCAGACCGGCTTCGTTTACCTCATGCTCGCGATAGGGATAGCGCCCGCGATCGGGCCCCCACGGGTAGCGGATCGGCCCAGAGATCTTCAGCGCCTCCTCGACCTCGTCATAGTAGCGCCACATCTCACGCCAATCGACCGGCCAGTCGCGACCGTAGCCCAGTTTCGAGCGGGCCTTAAACCATTCGGGGCGGAAGCGCAGCGACACCATCTGGAAATGCACCGAGGATCCGCCGACCGCGCGCCCGGAATTGTTTGCGCCCAACTCGATCGGATCGTCGCCATCCGAGATCCGCGGGTCGAGCCAGTAGAGCTTCTCCTGCTCGCGCTCGTCGGACGCGAAGTCTCGCCTGGGCTGGAAGAAGGGACCGGCGTCGAACAGCACCACCGACATTCCGGCCTCGGCAAGCTTCGCGGCAAGAACCGATCCGCCGCATCCCGCACCGACGATCACGAAATCGACCGGCGCGCTCTGAGAATATTCGCGCATCGGCACCTGCCCTTCGCGCTTGAATACGTCCGGGGCCTGGCCGTTCACCGCGCGGGGGCGATCATTGCGGGGCGCGTCTTGTGTCATGCCTGGTCCTCCCATGTTCCGAAGGGCGCCTCCCAAGGGTCGATCTGGCCGGCTTTGAGTCGGACATAGCCGCGTGGCGATGCCGGGCCGCCATAGCCGATCTCGCTCATCCCGGCAGGAGCGCTGTAATAGATTTGCACGATCCGCTTGAGCAGAAGCGCGCGGAAGAATTTCTGCGGCGGCATCTCCTGCCATGCCTCGGGCGCGCGACAGTCGCCGCGATCGATGGCGCGCAGCAGGCGCGCCTGCTCGGGCCGGTCGAGCTCGCAAAATCCGCGTCCGTCGAACGCCGCGCGCGCCTCGGCGTCGATCGCCTCAAGCCCGCGCAGCCATGCCTCGCGCTCGGGCGGCATCGTGGCGAACCGCGTGCCGGTGCCGCGACCTGCGTGCAGGGCCGCATCGATGAAGGGCGCGATGGGCACGGGCTCGGGGCGGCGCTGCGGGATCACCACCGCGCAGAGCGCCTCCAAAAGAGTGAACTGTTTCGGGTCAAGAAAGCGGCGCGGCGGCGGATCACGCCGCGCGCGCAGAACCTCGCGTGTCTGGTCGTCGAAGGACGGGCTCTCCCATTTGTCGAGCACGTCATAGCCGGGATACGGGGTGCGGAACGATTGGCTCATATCGCTGCCCTTTCCATGTTCTGGCGCGGTTGATCCTCCCCCACCGCGAGCAGATCGAGCGCCGCGCGCCCGGTCTTGCCGAGCCCCGCGAAGCTGATCGGCGCGGGCATCGGCGGCCCCGCCAGCGTCGTCTGTCGCCAGTTGCGCCACCCTGCCGAGTTACGCGCGACGCCGAGGGCGTGAAAGCCGGTGCCGACATAGCCAAGCCCCTCGACCGCACGCAGCAGGAAGGTAAGCCGACGCCGGAACTGACGATGCGGATAGATCGCCTGCGCCATCAGCCCGGCAGCGGTAAGCGGCGGCAGCGTGACCGGCAGATACATCGCTTTGTCATGGAACGCGCCGCGGAAATGCAGCAACGTGACCTCCCCGGATTCCGCCACCAGCGCGAGCGCGGTGAGGAAGGCCAGTTCGCGCCCGTGCAGATGCTCGTAGCCCTCGGTCTGGGCCATCCGGTGGGTCACCATCCCGAACAGGCCGCTCATGATCAGTGCCCCGGGCGCGCCAAGCGGGGCTGCGTAGAACAGGTTGTTCCACGAGACCCCGCCGGGCCGACGGCTGATGTTGCGCAGGTGAAACCCCATGCCGGCAACCCCAATCCCGACGGAGGTGAGATGCGTCGCCTCCAGCATTCGGCCACGCTTGCTGCGCCGAGGTTCCGCCAAGGCGGCGGCCATCGCGGTCGCCCCTGTCAGCGGGGCGACATACATCTCGTCGCGGCGAAAATCGCCCCGCAGATGTTCCAGCGCACTATCGAAGAGGACGCTGGCACCCATGATTGCGGCCCCGTCCCGCCCGAGCCGCAGCGCCTCGCGCTTGTTGCGCGACCGCTTCACCGGGTTGGCGGACCGCGGGCGGCGCGCGGCCATCCCGGCGGCGACGAGACCAAGGCCCACGCCCGCGACGATGGCACCCAGCCCGATGCCGCCGACGGGGCGCCGGGTGCGGCGTCGAAACGTGTCATATATCTTGTCATGGGTCATTGCGCGTTCCCTTTCCTCCTGCCGAAACCTCTCTCGTCCCAGCGCGAGACCATGCGCCGGGATCTGTGCTTAGGCCTGTCGGAACCGCTCTGCCTCCCGCGGGCGTAGGCGCAGCCCGAAGCCCGGTTCGCCATTGTCGCGCAACTGGCCGTTCTCAGGCTCGGGCGCGCCGTCGAACAGCATCCCCTCGATCCGGACATGGTCGTGAAACCATTCGAGGTGGATTGCGGGCAGCGCGGCGAGGCAGGCGTGCAGATGCAGCGCGGGGGCGCAATGGGCAGACAGTGGCACCTGATGCGCGGCGCTGAGCGCGGCCACGCCCATGAAGCCCGTGATGCCCGCGCAGCGCGTGGCATCCGCCTGCAGCACATCCACCGCCTCCGCTTCGAGCATGTGGCGGAAGTAGCCGATATTGAAACCGTATTCGCCCGCCGTGACATTCATCCCGGCCGGCACCCGGTCGCGGCACAGGCGCAGCCCTTCGAGGTCATCCGAAGAGACGGGCTCCTCGTGCCATTCCACGCCGAAGTCGCGAGCGCGCTCTGCCAGCGCCAGCGCCTCCTTGCGGTTCTGTGCGCCATTCGCATCCATGAACAGCCGACAGTCGGGGCCGATAGCGTTGCGCGCCTGTTTCAGCCGGTGGGGATCGCGCTCGGGCTCGCGCCCGACCTTGATCTTCACCATCGAAAAACCCTCGGAGACCCAACCCTCGAGCTGGCTGCGCAGCTGCCGGTCGCTATATGAGGTGAAACCGCCTGAACCATAGGCCGGGATCGTATCGCGCGCGCGTCCCAGAAGGGCCGCCACGGGCTCGCCCAGCAGCTTCCCCTTGAGGTCCCAAAGCGCGGTATCCACCGCAGCGATCGCCATCGCGACGGGACCGTCGCGCCCGATATTTCGCGTGGCATGGACCATCGCCAGCCAGAGCTTCGCTATGTCGAGCGCGTTGCGCCCTTTCAACTGTGGAATGAGAATGTCTCGCACGATCCCCGCCGTCGCGGGGGTCGTGTAGCTGTAGCCAAGACCAGTCTCGCACCCGGCGGAAATGGAGACGAGAACCATCGAGGTCTCGCCCCATTCCAGCGTCCCGTCGGATTCCGGCGCATCGGTCGGGATCGTCAGGGCGGAGACGTCGACCGCCTCGATCAGCGGGTCGGAGCCGAGGGTCATCTCAGCGGTCCGTGACGCGCTTGATCGTCTGCTTCACGATGCCAGCCGTTTCGGAGTCACCGTGGACGAGCGCGCTCATGAAGGACTTGGCCTGATCCATCGTGATATGGGGCGGCAGCGTCGGCACGTCCGGATCGACAGTGGCGTGAATCACGGTCGGGCGATCCGCCGCGAAGGCGGCCTCCCAGGCGGGGCCAATCTCCTCGGTGCGATCGATCCGAAGCCCTTTGAGGCCCAAGAGCTCCGCGTAGGCGGCCATGTCGATATCGGGCACGTCCTGCGTCTTGTCGACACGAGGGCTGTCGGCCATCGCGCGCAGCTCCCAGGTCACCTGATTGAGATCCTGATTGGCCAGCACGCAGATCACCAGCCGCGGATCGGCCCAGTCGCGCCAATATTTCGAGACGGTAATTAGGTCGGTGATGCCCAGCATTTGCATCGCGCCGTCGCCCACGAAGGCCACCGCTGCGCGATCAGGATAGCAAAACTTCGCGGCCACTGCATAAGGCACGCCCGGGCACATCGTCGCCAGCGTCCCCGACAGCGAAGCCTTCATGCCCCGGCGAATCTTAATCGCGCGCGCCAGCCAATTGGCGGAGCTGCCCGAATCCGCCGACAGGATCGCCTTATCGGGCAGCCGCGAGGACGCCTCCCAGAACAACCGCTCGGGATTGACGGGATCGGCGCTTTCCTTGACGCGCTTCTCGACGCCCTCCCACCACTCGGCAGTCTTCTTCTCGATCTTCTCGCGCCACGACCGGTCGGTCTTGGGCTTGAGACGCGGCAACAAGGCCTCCACCGTGTCGGCGGCATCGCCCACAAGGTTCACGTCCATCGGATAGCGCATCGACACCATTGTCGGGTCGAGGTCGATCTGCACCGCTTTCGCCTGCCCTTCCTTGGGGAGGAATTCCGAATAGGGGAAGCGCGAGCCGATCATCAGGAGCGTGTCGCATTCGCGCATCATCCAGTCAGAAGCCTCCGTGCCCAGAAGTCCGATCGAGCCGGTCACGAATGGCAGATCGTCGGGCAGTGCGGCCTTGCCTAGAAGCGCCTTCGCGACGCCTGCACCGAGCGTTTCGGCAAGCTGGGTGATCTGTGTCTCGGCGCCGATCGCACCTGCGCCAACGAGAATGCCGACCTTTTCGCCCGCGTTCAGAATATCCGCTGCGGCAGCGAGGTCCTTGTCCGCCGGAAGCAAGCGGGGCGCCTGATAGCCAACGCCACTGTGGACGGTGCCATGGGCATGGGGCGGCGCTTCGACCGCCGGGGCCTCCTGCACGTCATTAGGGGCGATCACGCAGGTCACGCTGCGCCGCGCCTGTGCGATCCGGAGCGCCCTGTCGATCAGGTGGCGCGCTTGCCCCGGCTCCATCATCGTGTGGACATATTCGCTCGCCACATCCTTGAAGAGCGATTGCAGGTCGACCTCCTGCTGGTAATTGCCGCCAAGCGCGTTGCGTCCCTGCTGGCCGACGATCGCAAGCACTGGCTGGTGGTCTAGCTTGGCGTCGTAGAGCCCATTGAGCAGATGGATCGCGCCGGGGCCGGAGGTCGCGAGACAACAGCCCACCTCGCCGGTCCATTTCGCATGTGCCACTGCCATAAACGCGGCGCTTTCCTCATGACGTGCCTGAACGAATTCGATCTCGTCATCGCGTCCGAGCGCTGCGACGAGGCCGCTGATTCCGTCTCCGGGGAAGCCATAGATGCGGGTGATGCCCCATTGCTTGAGGCGAGTAAGAATGAAATCGGCAACGGTGTCGGACATGAAGAGTTCCTCCACAGTTCGGGGTGAATAGGAAAAGGAAACGGGCTTGTTTCGCTCAGTGTTCCGACAAGAGCCTGTGAGGAGGCCCCAGTAAAAGAAACGCAGGAACATTGCGGCGCGCATCCGGTTGGTCCGTTCAGACCCACCCAGAAAGGAGCCGGTTATGAATTACCCCAAACCTCCCTTCCCCAAGCAACCGCAGTCCCTCCCCGGTTCGACCGAGAAGATGGAACCGCGCCCCGATCATGGCGAGCAGAGCTATGTCGGGTCGGGCAGGCTCGAGGGCATGGCCGCCCTCGTGACCGGCGCAGACAGCGGCATCGGTCGCGCCGTAGCGCTGGCCTATGCGCGCGAGGGGGCCGACGTGATGATTTCCTATCTCGAAGAAAACGACGAGGCCGAAGAAACCCGCCGACTTGTCGAAGAGGCGGGCCGACGCGCCTACGTGATGCCGGGCGACATTCAGAACGCCGACCATTGCCGCGCGCTGGTCCGCGACACGCGTGAAGCCTTCGGCCGTTTCGACATTCTCGTCAACAACGCGGCGCACCAGATGCATTTCGACGAGATCGAGGACATTTCCGACGAGGAATGGGATACGACCTTCCGCACGAACATCCATTCGATGTTTTACCTGTGCAAGGCCTCTGTCCCGGTGATGGAGAAAAATGGCGCGATCATCAACACGGCCTCGATCAACTCGGACAAACCGAACCCGGGCCTTCTCGCCTATGCGGCGACAAAGGGCGCGATTCAGAACTTCACTACGGGGCTTGCCCAAATGCTGGCCCCGCGTGAGATACGGGTAAACTGCGTAGCGCCAGGGCCGGTTTGGACGCCGCTGATCCCCTCGACCCTACCGGAGGACTCGGTCGCGCATTTCGGGGAAGACAAGCCGATGGGCCGACCCGCGCAACCCGCCGAACTGGCATCCGCCTACGTGATGCTCGCCGATCCGCGCTCGAGCTACACGTCCGGCGCGACCGTGGCGGTCACCGGCGGGATGCCGATGATCTAATCAAACGCGCGGGCCCGTCAGACATTTGCGGCGGCCCGCGCGGATTTCTC